>JAWODB010000172.1:0-45058 GCA_046483505.1 Phycisphaerae bacterium | reverse complement strand
GTGCCGGATGGGCCGGTCCTCCCGCCCCTGACCCCCGCAGCGGACTAGGACGTCCGGCCGGCCGTGGCGGGGCCGTTCGTCGGCGTCCTGGACCGCGGGGGGGAGTTGTTCGTGGCCGGCGGGGCGAACTTCCCCGACGCCTTGCCGTGGGACGGCGGCAAGAAGGTCTGGCACGCCGCGGGCTTCGTCCTCGACCCCCGCGGGACCGACGACCTCCGCTGGAAGACGGGCAGCGAGTTCGCGCTGCCGCAGCCGGCCGCCTATGGGGCGAGCGTCAGCACGGACCGCGGCATCGTGATGATCGGCGGGTGCGATGCCGAGCGGTGTTTCCGCGACGTGCGGCTGGCCCACTGGGACAGTTCGATGGGCGTCGTCTACTCCGCCCTGCCCGTCCTGCCCCGTCCGCTCGCGTTCATGGCGGCCGCCCGGATCGGCGACACCATCTACGTGGCCGGCGGGCAGGAGACGATGGACGCGGCCCGGGCCACGACGGCGTTCCTGCGGCTGGACCTCTCGCAGAAGGACCCGTCGGCCCGTAAGAAGGCTAAGCCGTTCACGTGGGAAGAACTGGACCCCTGGCCCGGCCCGGCGCGCATTCTCCCCGTCCTGGCGGCCCAGAGCGACGGGGACACGGACTGCCTGTACCTGTTCAGCGGCCGGGACGTCGCCCCCGGCCGGCCGACGGAGATCCTGACGGATTCCTATAAGTACAACCCGTCCGCGAATCGGTGGACGCGGCTGGGCGACGTCGTCCCGGACGGCGAGCCGCCGCGGTGCATCATGGGGGCCCCGGCCGTCGCCTCCGGCGCCGGTCACGTCCTCGTCTTCGGCGGGGCGGACGGCGAACGCTTCCTGAAGGCCGAGGAACTCACCCGCGCCATCGCCGCCGACGGCGCCGCCGAGGCCGAAGCCGTGAAGGCCACCCGCCGCCGCCTGCTCCAGCACCATCCCGGCTTCAGCCGCGACGTCCTCGCGTACCATACCCTCACGGACACGTGGACGCGCGTCGGGCGGCTGCCCGGCCCGTGCCCCGTGACGACGACGGCGGTGCGGTGGCGGGACGGCATCGCGGTGCCGAGCGGCGAGGTCCGGCCGGGCGTCCGGACGGACGCGGTCTGGCACGCGACGCCCGCGCCGCCGGCGGCGTTCGGCCCGCTCAACTACGCCGTCCTGGGCGCGTACCTGGGGATCCTCGTGGCGATGGGCGTCTGGTTCTCGCGCCGCGAGCGGACGACGGACGACTTCTTCAAGGCGGGCGGCCGGATCCCCTGGTGGGCCGCCGGCATCAGCATCTTCGGCACGCAACTGTCGGCGATCACGTTCATGGCGATTCCCGCCAAGACGTTCGCCACGGACTGGCGGTACCTGTGGCTGAACGTGGGGATCGTGCTGCTCGCCCCCCTGATCGTGTACCTCATCCTCCCGTTCTTCCGGCGGCTGAACGTGACGACCGCCTACGAGTACCTGGAGCGGCGGTTCAACCTGGCGGCCCGGCTCATCGGGAGCGCCATGTTCATGGCCCTGCACCTGGGACGGATCGGCATCGTCCTGTTCCTGCCCTCGATCGCGCTGGGCGTCGTGACGGGCATCGACGTGCGGGTGTGCATCCTGGTGATGGGGGTGCTCAGCATCATCTACACGGTGCTGGGCGGCATCGAGGCGGTCATCTGGACGGACGTGCTCCAGGTCGTCGTCCTGCTGGGCGGGGCACTGCTGTGCCTGGGAATGATCGTGGTCGGCCTGCCGGAAGGCCCCCGCGACCTCGTCCGGCTGGCGGATGAGGCGGGGAGGCTGCGGGTCCTCGATTTCCGCTTCGACCTGGCCGCCCCCACCTTCTGGGTGATCCTGTTCGGCGGCCTGGCGGCCACGTTCATCTCGTACGGCAGCGACCAGACGGTCATCCAGCGGTACCTGACGACGAAGGACGAGGCGTCGGCGGCCCGGAGCATCTGGACGAACGCCGTCCTCACGATTCCGGCCACGGTGATCTTCTTCAGCGTGGGGACGGCGCTGTACGTCTATTACGCCTCGCGGCCGGGGCAGTTGAACCCGACGGTCGCGAACGCCGACGCCATCTTCCCGTGGTACATCGTGACGCGGCTGCCGGACGGCGTGGCGGGGCTGCTGATTGCGGGAGTGTTCGCGGCGGCGATGTCGAGCCTGGACTCGAGCATGAACTCCGTGGCCACCGCCGTCACGACCGACTGGTACCGCCGCGCGGTCCCGGACGCCCCGGACGCCCGGCGTCTGCGGGTGGCGCGGACGGCCACGGTGGCGGTGGGCCTGGCCGGCACGGCCCTCGCCCTCGTCATGGCGGGCTGGGACATCAAGAGCCTGTGGGACCAGTTGTACCGGTTCGTCGGGCTCTTCGCGGGGGGGCTGGGCGGCCTGTTCCTGCTCGGCATCCTGACCCGCCGGGCCACCGGCGCCGGGGCCGTCGTCGGACTCGTGGCGAGCGGCATCGCCCAGTACGCCGTCAGCCGATACACCTCGGTCCACGTGCTTCTGTATGCCGGCGCCGGCCTCGTCACGTGCATCCTGGTGGGGTACGTCATCAGCCTGGTGCTTCCCACGCGGCACAAATCGCTCGAGGGGCTGACCGTCTACGCCCTCGGCCCGCGCAGCGGGTGAAACGAACGCTACGACGCTACTTCAGCGCGGCGGGTCTCCTGGCCTGCCGCGCATCGAACCGGACTGCAGTAAGCGCGGTGGTTACGGAGAACCACCGCGCTACCGGGTGGCGGCGTGGTGGCCTGGGAAGGCCACCACGCGGAAGGAATCATTTGAACACGGAGACCCGGCCATGGCCGAGCGCTTGGAGGGCCTCATCGCAGCCCCGTTCACGCCGATGCATCCGGACGGCACGCTGAACCTGGACGCCGTCGAGCCGTACGCGGCGATGCTGGCGCGGAGCGGCGTCGTGGGTGCGTTCGTCGGCGGGACGACGGGCGAGAGTCTCTCGCTTGCGAGCGAGGAACGGATGCTGCTGACGGAGGCGTGGACCGACGCCGCCCCGGACGGTCTGCGGGTCATCGTCCACGCGGGGGCGGAGAGCCTGGAGGAGGCCCGGATGCTGGCGGGGCACGCGGCGGCGTGCGGGGCATCGGGCGTCGCCGTCATGCCGCCCACGTTCTTTCGGCCGGACGGCGTGGAGGGGCTCGTGGCGTGGTGCGCCGCCGTGGCGGAGGCGGCGGGCGAGAGGCCGTTCTACTACTATCACATCCCCGGCCTGACGGGCGTGCACGCGGCGATGGCCGAGTTCCTGCCGGCGGCCGCGGAACGCATCGCGAACCTGGCGGGCGTCAAGTACACCTGGGAGGACCTGAACGATTTCTCCCTGACCCTCGACGCCTGCGGCGAGGCGCTCGACGTGCTGTACGGGCGCGACGAGACGCTGCTGGCGGGCCTGGCGCTCGGGGCGCGGGCGGCCGTCGGGTCGACGTACAACTTCGCCGCCCCGCTCTATTTGCGGCTCATGGAAGCGCTGGCGGCGGGTGAGATGGGCGCGGCCCGCGACCTCCAGCGGACGTCGCGGCAGATGATCGCGGCGCTCCGCGGCGTCTCCGGCTCGTTTCTTCCGGCCGCCAAGGCCGTCATGGCGATGGTGGGCGTGGACTGCGGCGCCGTCCGCCCGCCGCCCCCGGCGCTCGCGCCGGAGCAGGTGGAGACGGCGCGGAAGGGGCTTGAGCGGCTGGGATTCGAGGCGTTTCGGAATCGGTGAGGGCGCGCTTGGGGGAGGATTCTTCGCGCGGCGGCCCTCCCGGGCCGCCGCGCTTCAGGCGTTACATGCGCGGCAGGCCGGGAGGCCCGCCGCGCGGAAACTGTGCTTGTTATGGATTGATGATAATCTTATTCCGTTCCGCCTGCCCCATCACCTCGACGGCCTCGTGAATCTCCTGGAGCGGGAAGCGGTGCGAGACGATCCGCTCCGGGTCCACCACGCCGCGCTCCATCAGCCGGACGGCCTGGGTCATGGCGGCGGGCGTCGTACCGAAGGAGGCGTCCATCCGGGCCTCCAGGAAGTGCGTCAGGCCACCGTCCAGTTCGAACGTCTCGTGCGTGGTGATGCCGAAGACGTTCCACCGCGTCCCCCGCCGGAGCAGCGAGACCATCAGGCGCACCGCCTCGATGGGCCCGGCGGCCTCGACCACCAGGTCCGGCCCGTCGGGCATGATGTCGTAGACGCGGGCCTTCGCGTCCTCCTTCTCGGGGTTGACGGTGTGCGTGGCGCCGAGGGCGGCGGCGTTCTTCAAGGCGTAATCGCTCGTATCGACGGCGACGAGCCGCCCCGCCCCGGCGGCATGGGCTACCATCAGGCACAAGAGGCCGATGCCGCCGGTGCCGATGACGACCACGTCGTCGCCGACGCGCATCCCGCTGTACTGGATGACGCCCTTCCACGCGCCGGAGAGCGGCTCGGTCAGGGCCGCCGCATCGAACGAGATATGTTCCGGCTTATGGAACAGGCACCGGGCGAGGGTCCGCGTGTACTCGGCGAACGAGCCGTTCCACGTGACGGGCGGGCCGTCGCCGCCGGTGGTGAACGACTCGGCGCAGTAGTGCGTGTTGCCCATGCGGCAGTGGCGGCAGACGCCGCAGTAGCCGGACGGCTGAAGGATCACCTCGTCGCCCTCGGCGAAGCCCGTCACCCCCTTGCCGACCTTGGCGACGACGCCCGCCGGCTCGTGGCCGACGATGATGGGAAACTCGACGTTCCGGCGGATGCCCTTGATGGCCTTGTAATCGGTCTGGCAGAAGCCGCACGAGCGGATGCGGACGACGGCCTCGCCGATGCCGGGGTCGGGGTCCGGCACGTCCTCGAGCACGAGTTCGTTGAAATCCTTCAGGACGGCGGCGCGCATGGCGGTCTCCTTGGCGGGGCGTAACGCATCAACGATGAGTTGCATTGTACCAGTGGCGCGCCGCGTGCGAAACGGTTGAGCCGGCGACCGCAGGTCGCCGCGAGGTACCCGCCGAGCGCGGTGGGCGCGGTGGGTCTCCGCACCCACCGCGCTTACGCGTGTCGGCCCGCCAACGACTGGCGACGTACCGTCGCCGGCTCAACAGCAAAGTGCGTGGGTGCAAACAGCGGCCCCGCCTTCGCACGCAGCGGGAGCGGGCCCGGTTTCCGCAGACACCGAAGTGCCGCCTCCGCGTTAAACCGAGGATCCGGTGCACCTTCCATCCCGAAAGGAGTCCCCCATGTCTTGCTCCTCCCTTCCGAACACCCGTCCCGATGACGATTCCCGCGGCGGCCTCGGCCGGCGCGACTTCCTGGCGCGGGCGGCCGGCGTGGGTCTCGGCCTGGCGGCCGGCGCCGCCGGCGCCGCCGCCGGGTCGGCCCCGCTGGAGAAACGGAACGAGGCCGACGGCATCGTCTACCGCCGCCTCGGCCGGACGAACTTTGCCGTCAGCGCCCTGGCCGTCGGCGGCGTCGTGCTGAACCAGGCGCGGATGCCGGTCTTCGAGGCGGGGGTGGAGCGCGGCCTGAACTTCGTGATGGCCCACGGCGGGGCGTGCGCGGGGGCGCTCGGCCCCTGGCTCGCCCACCCCGCCAACCGCAAGCGGATCTTCCTGGGCTACGCCGGCCATCCGCGGACCATCGACGGCGCACTGAAGGCCCTCCGCACCGACTGCATCGACCTCATGATGAGCCCGCTCCACACCCCCAAGGCCGCCACCGACCCCGGCGTGGCCGAGGCGTTCGACCGGGCGAAGAAGGCCGGCAAAGCGCGGCACCTGTGCCTGGTGTTCCACCAGAACGTGCCCGCCGTCTGGAAGGCCGGCCTGGACACGGGGTGGTACGACGCCTTCCTGCCCACGTACAACTGGCCGTCGCGCAAAGAACTCCGGCCGCTGGTGGAGCAGACCAAGGCCAAGGGCCTCGGCCTCCTGACGATGAAGAGCCTGAAGGGGCTGCCGGGCAACGTGCGCCCCGTCGAGGCGTGGAAACGGCTCATGGCCGACGGCGTCGACGTCATCCTCAAGGGCATGACGAGCGAGAAACAACTGGACGACTACCTGGCGGTGGCGCGGCAAGGAGAGGGCACGGCGGCGGCCGCACCGTCCGACCCCTGCCCCGGCGAGTGCACGCTGTGCGGGGCGTGCACGCCCTGCCCCCAGGGCGTGGCGATCCAGGACGTGGTTCGGACGTGGCAGTACTACGGCCTGCAACTCGGCTGGTGGCGCACCGCCCGGGCGCATTACGGGCGGATCCCCCTCGCCGCCCGGCCCGACGCCTGCGCCGACTGCGGACGGTGTGAAACGCTGTGCCCGCACGCCGTGCCCGTCCGGGCACTGATGCAGGAAGCGCGGACGGCCCTGGCGTGATCCCGAAACCGCAACGGCGTCCTCACGCAAAGACGCCAAGCCTGCTTCGCCCTACGAAGCGGGCTTCGCAGCCCGCGAAGTAGGGGCGCTGAAACGGCGAACGGCAAAGTCGCACAGCAGACAAACGGCAAAAGGGCAACAGCCAAGGAAGGCGTTCAGCCCTGCCCGGTGCCGCCGAGTTCCTGCTGCGTCCACAGGAAGGCGTGGCGGTAGAGTTCGGTGGCGCCGTCGAGGTTGAGTTTCCGCTTGATGTTCTCGCGATGCGTATCGACGGTCTTGACGCTGAGGTGAAGGCGGTCGGCGATGTCGCGGGTGCCCATGCCGCGGCCGATCATCTCGAAGACCTCCAGTTCGCGGTCGGTCAGGGTGCTGATGGGCGAGTCGGCGTCGCCCTGGCCGCCCGCGGTCATGCGGCCGAGCAGGCGGGAGGTCATCCGGGGGCTCAGGTAGACCCGGCCGCCGAGGATCTGGCGGAGGGCCTGGACGACCTCCTCCATCCGGCCGTCCTTCATGATGTAGCCGCGCGCGCCCGCCCGCAGCGCCCGCTCGGCGTACAGCGACTCGTCGTGCATCGAGAGGACCAGGACGGGCAGGTCCGGGTGCCGCTGGTGCAGGTCCTTGACCAGTTCCAGGCCGCCCTTGCCCTTGAGGGTGAGGTCGACGACCGCCACGTCGGGGTCGGTCTCGGCCACGGCCCGGAGGGCGTCGGCGGCGGTCTCGGCCTCGCCGCAGAACGCGAAGTCGTCCGTGCCGTCGAGCACCTGGGCCAGGCCGCGGCGGACCACGGGATGGTCGTCGACGATCAGGACCTTTGCCCGCTCCGACGCACCGCGGGACGTCTTGCTCGAGGGCATCGCTGGAATCCTCCCTGACCGCTGCGCGGGCCTATTGTGCGATATGACTCGGCGGGGGTCAATAGTGCAGCATGCCGCCCGGTGCGCGCAAGAGGCCGGGATCCCGGCCACTGCCGCCGGCTCAGACGCTGCCGCGGCGCCGGCTGCCGGGCGGCGATACGGGACGGACCCGCGCCTCCTCGTGCGTGACCTCGACGGCGTACCACTGCTTGCGGTGGCGGATGTGCGTGGCCAGGCGTTTCCAGGCGGCCGGCAGGCGCCGGTGGACCTTCGGCTTCGGGCCCTCGAAGGTGAGGCCGAGGAACCCGCGCATGACGGCCTGCCAGGTGCCCCCCATGGCCGCCAGGTGCAGGCCCTGCTCGGCGTTGCCCATCCGGTCCTCCAGGTCGATGGCGGCCGAGCGGCGGAAGTAGTCGTACGCCTTGCCGCGCAGACCCAGGTCGCTGGCCACGATGCTGTGCACGCTCGGGCTGAGGGAGGAATCGTGGGTGGTGCGCGGCTCGTAGAAGTCCCAGTTGCGACGGAGGACGCGCTTGGGCAGCAGGCCCGGCAGCAGGACGGGCAGCATCAGGACGTCGGCCTGCTTCAGGATCTGGGAGGCGTGGATCCGGTGCATCCGCTCCGTCTCCGACCCCTCGTAGCCGACGACCGAAAGGCGGGCGGGGTCGGCCTCCTTCAGATCGAAGAACCCGTCGAACTGCTCGATGAGGCCGTCGCGGTCGACGGAACAGTCGAGGCCGTCGGCCACCCGCCGCCAGTGCCCGACCTCCTCCTCGGCCACCTCGAAGTGGCGGAGGAGGTGGCTGCGGCGGTGGACCCGGCGCATCCGGTCCACCTGGTCGGCCGCGGTGCGGAGGTTCCATGCCGCCAGCAGGTTCGTGTACGCGTTGTTGTGCACGTCCTCGTGGTACTCGTCGGGCCCGATGACGTGGCGGATTTCGTACCGCTCCTCGTCCACATTGTAGACGGCGCGGCCGGCCCAGAAGCGGGCGGTCTCGACGGCCAGGACGAGCAGTTGCCGCTCGCGGAAGATGTTGTCGTCCGTCAGCCGGGTGTACCGCCAGGCGGCGTGGAAGACGTCGGCCGTGACGTGGTGCTGGAGTTCGCCGGTCAGGACGCGGATGACCTCGCCGGTGCGCGGGTCCCGGACGTGCGTGGGAGTCGTCTCGTCGCCGGTGTCGGTGCTCTCCCAGGCGAACATGGCGCCCTGGTACCCTTCGGCCCGTGCCTTGCGTCGGGCGCCGTCGAGGGTGTGGAGGCGGTACTCGAGCACCCGCCGGGCCGCCCGCGGGGCCGTCCACTCCAGCATCGGCAGCATGAAGACTTCGGTATCCCAGAACACGTGGCCGCGGTACCCTTCGCCGGTCAGGCCCTTGGCGGGGATGCTGACGGTGGGGTCGCGCGGCGGGCAGGAGGCGAGCAGGTGAAAGACGGCGAAGCGGACGGCCCGCTGGTCGTCCTCGGGCCCGTCGATATTGATATCGGCCTTGCGCCACCGCCGCCGCCACCGCCGCACGTGCCGCCGCCGGTGCACGCCGTAGGCCCCGGCGTCGGCGCCGCGGAGGTCGGCCAGGCAGCATCGCTCGACGGAGGTCGTCTCGGGGTCGCGCGAGGTGTAGGTGGCGATGAGCCGGTCGAACACCGCCCGCTGACCGCACTCCAGGGGCACCCGGTACGCCAGGCCGATGCGGTCGCCGTCCTTCACGTGCCGGGGCTTGGGCGGCGACGCCTGCCGGACCCAGGCGGAGGCCCGGCACGCGTGGCCCACCCGGGTGTGCGTCTCGCGGGTCCGGGTGACCAGGAGCATGCGGGTGCGGCCCATGTGGCCGGCGTGCAGGCACTCCAGGTGGGCCGCCTCCCGGTGGGTCACGTCGGGGTCGAGCCAGAGTCGGACGGTGACCTCGCCCATCCAGTCCAGCGGCGTCAGGGTGACGGACTGGCCCACGAGGTGATGGTTCTCGATGCTGGCGAAGCGTTCGAACGCCACGCGGACGGCCCCGCCGTCGGCCCGGTACACGATCTCCCGCTCCAGGAGGGCGCGTTTCATATCGAGCGTGCGGCGGTAGTCGTCGAGGCGGTCCGGGGCGAGGCGCAGCGGCTCGCCGTCCAGCAGGATGTCGACCGACAGGATGTTCGTCGCGCTGACGAGTTCCGGGACGGCGTCGGCGCCCGGGTTGAAGACGCCCGCCACGAAGACGCCGGGCGTGGACGGGCCGGCGTCGAACGGTTCCTCGGGAAACGCGCGGAGACCGATGTAGCCGTTGGCCAGGGCGCCGAGCGATTCCCAGGTCCGGTTGCGCTCGGGTTGGAAGGGCGACTCCTCGAGGGTCCAGTCGGCGGGGGTGGTGCGGGTGGCCATCATGGGGGGTCGGTCCTGTCGGATTAGGCTACAGGGATCCTGGCGAAGCGCGACGCGCGGCGTCGATCGCGGAGGTGCCACGGTTCGCCTGTCAAAATGTGTTTCTCGTGTGGCCCGGCCGGTCTTGCCCGGCCGGGAGAACACGGATTGACAAGCAATCCGTGGCACCCGGCGCCTCGGTTGCAGTCAGCCGGCGGCCGCCTTCTCGTCCGGGAGCAGGTCCTGGCGCAGCCGCGACACCTGCTCCCGCTTCAGCGAAAGAACGTAGTCGATGAAGAACCAGTAGCCCCGGCAGTGATGCGTGGACTGGTCCGCGGACATGGTGTAATCGTACGGCGGGTCCCAGGACCAGAAGCCCCAGTGGGTGTTGCTGTCGTCGACGTACGGCCCCTCGCCGTCGGGCAACTGCTGCTGGGTCAGGGTGTACCGGAGGGCCTTGGCGGCGCCGTCGACGTATTTCGATTCGGCGGTGCACATGTGCGCCATCAGGAGGGCGACGGCGATGTTCGGCATGTCGCCGGGACCCTTGTAGTCGGTGACCGGGACGCCCCACCGGTCCTCGCTGAGGGGCCAGGTGCCCCGGGCGTCCTGGCGCGAGAGGTGCCAGTCGGCGAAGCGCAGGGCGCCGTCCAGAAACCGCCGGTCGTCGGTCCGCAGGTACACGCGGATCAGGCCGCGGATCTCGTCCGCCGCAATGTCGCTGCTGTAATAATTGTTGTTGATGAGATGAAAGCACCCGTTGTCCGCCTGGAGCCGCAGGCCGTAGTCCGCCCACGCCACGGCCCGCTGGAGCCACTGCGGCCGATGGGTGAACTCCTGCAGCGCGATCATCGCCACGATGACCCGCCCGAACGACTGCCAGCCCCGCGGGATCCAGTTCTCCTGCCAGTGATCGTACTTCGGGGCGAACCGGTGGTTCTGCGACTGGAGCAGGAACCGGCTGCTCTGCTCGGCCCGGGCCAGGTACTCCTCCTCGGCCAGCCGTTCCCACAGGCCCAGGTTCAGCGTCACGTAATCGGCGGTGTACTTGGTCCAGAGTTGGGTGGTCTTGATGTTGTCGCGCACGCCGCCCAGGACCAGGCTCATCGGATGCGTCTCGACCATCTCCTTGTGAAGCCAGTCGGCGGCGCGGCGGGCCATGTCGAGGAACCGCTCGTCGCGGAACCGGTCGAACGCCGCCAGGCACTGAAACGGGGCGATGAGGTTGACGGTCTGCGGCTCGTTCCACTCGCCCGTGCGGGCGTCGTAGTAGCCGTGGAAGGCGCCGATCGATTCGTCGAAATGGTTCGGCAGCCAGTGATACGTGTTGTTGCGGGCCCGTTCTTCCAAATCCTCCTTGTCGAGGCCGAGGTCCGCCAGCAGCGGCGTGTCGCGGTTGCCGGCGGGCTTCAGACCCCATCCCTGCGGCGAGATGGTCATGTGCACGGTGGGAATGGGTGCGCCGCCCATACGGGCTCCTCCACGGGTGACCCACGTATCATAACGGCAGGCAGAACGGGTGGCAACAGAGTGAAAGCGCCCGGCACCCTGCCGGGGTCATGCCGGGCGTCGGCGGCGGATCAGGCCGACACCTCGGCCTCGTGGTTGGCGATGGCCGATTCGTACACCTGGATCGTGTCGCGGGCCATCCGCTCGCCGGAGAAGACCTCGATGGCGCGCTGGCGGCCCTTGCGGCCCATCTCCTGGGCGAGGTCCTTGTCCCGGAGCAGCGTGAGGATCTTCTCGGCCAGCGTGTCCGGGTCGCGCTTCTCGATGATATAGCCCGTCTCGCCGTCGACCACGGACTCGACCATCCCCCCGCTGCGCGTCACGACGGTCGGCTTGCCGCACGCCATCGCCTCCACCGGCACCAGGCCGAACGGCTCCTCGCCGATCGTGGGGTAGATGACCACGTCGCAGTAGTTGTAGACCCACGGCAGTTCCACGTAGGGGAACGGCTGCGTCACGATGTTGTCCTGGAGGCCGAGCGAGTCGATCAGTTTCAGGACCTCTTCCTTGTACCCCTGGAGTTCGCGGATCCAGTCGACGATGTCGTCGGTGTCGGTGATGATGAGCAGCACCTCCGGCATCTGCTTGACGATCTCCTTCATCGCCCGGACGCTGTAGATGACGCCCTTCCACGGCAGCATGCGGGCCGGGTGCATGATGACCGGCCGGTCTTTCATGCCCAGGCGGTCCGCCCATTTCGGGTTCGTGTTCTGGGGCGAGAACTGTTCCACGTCGATGCCCGGATAGATGACCTCGATGTTCGAAAGATGCGGCGCCTGCTCCTGGATGCCCTTCGTCACGTGTTTGCAGAACGTGATGATCTTGTCCCACGTGGCGCGGCGAAGGAGGTCTTCGCAGATGAACTCGCTCCACACCTCGTGGACCGTCAGGACGTTCGGCATGCCCCGCTGCCACAACTGCGTCAGGGCCAGGGCGTGCTCCGGCACGAAGTGATGGAAGTTGTGGCCGTGCACGACGTCGATGTCGTGCGCCTTGATGAACTCCTCGTACATCTCGCGGATGCGGCCGGTGAGTTCGTCGTCCTCTTCATCGGCGGCGATATCCTTCTTGGCCTTCTCCTCCCGGATCCACTCCGGGTTCATCAGGTCCGTCCGGTAGACCTGGATGCCCTCGATCCTCTCCTGCTCGGGCCGGCCTTTGAGCGAGCCCACGAGGGCGTGGACCTCGTGCCCCTCGGCCACCTCGCCGCGGCAAAGGTCCAGCAGGTGCGACTCCACGCCCCCGGTCGTCGGATAAAAGGCATAGTGGGTCTGGCAGATCTTCATCGGACACCTCCTCTGCGTTCGCGCACCGGCTCCTCGTGTTTCAAGTCCCCATGATGCCGCATGGAGCGGAGAAACGCAATCGGGCGGCTACGGGTTCCGGGTAGGGTGATTCCACGTTCCGCGTATCGGGAAATCCCCCAGGGCGGCGGGCCAATGGGCGGGGAGGACTGTCATTCTGAGGAGGGCGCAGGCCGACGAAGAATCTCGCCTCGACGCCTTGCGCCGTCCGGAACGCACAAAGCACCGAAGGACAGCGGCTGGCTCCCGCACCGTGGACGAGTGGAAACTCCGCCCCACCCGGCCGGACAACCACTGGCTGGACTGTCTCGTCGGCTGCGCCGTGGCGGATGCCGACCCGCTCACAAGCCTATGTCAGTCTGAAGCCGCAACCGCGGCCCGCTACCAGCACACGACGGGGCGAGCGATGGCCGACCTCGGCGACCAGATCGCGGCCGGAAATGCCGACGGCCCGGGAACAGGGCCGGGGGTCCTTTCCGTTGCCTTCGGTCTTTGCCTTGCGGCTCGTGGCTGGGAAAAGACTCCTGGAACCTTTTCCCGCCTGTCGTACAATCGTCCCCGACGCGAAGCCGAAGGAGCCCGCCCATGCCCCATCGTCGCTCACAGGCGTTCCTCGGCACCCTGCCCCTCGTCGCCGTCGCTCTCGCCGCAACGGCGGGACTTGGAGGACCTGCTGCCGCCGGGGAGCCGGAAACCATCGACGTCCCCGAACTGGCGAGCGACTGGTGGCAGATCGCCCCCAACGCTCCGGACGTCGGCCAGTGGGCCACCGGCAAGGAGAACGCCTGCGACTTCACCCTCTTCCAGTCCGCCGACGGCCGGTGGCACTGCATCGCCTGCATCCGCGGCACGAGCCACTACGGCCGGCGGCTCTTCTACCGATGGGAGAGCGACCGCCTCACGGCCCCGGACTGGACGCCCAAGGGCATCGTCGAGGTCCCCCGCGGCAAGCGGGGCCGGCCGCCCGAGTTCACCTCCGTCCAGGCCCCGCACGCCTTCCGTCACGGCGGGCGCTACTACCTCTTCTACAACAGCGGCCCGGCCCATTGCATGATCAGCCCCGACGGCCGGGAGTGGACACCCCACACGAACGTCGCCGGCGAGCAGGTCTTCTTCCAGATGGGCCGCGACGTCTGCGTCTTCCACGACGCCGCCCGCGACCGCTGGATCGCCTACTACTGCGGCACGGCGGAGGTGGACGGCGAGCGCCGCGGCGCCATGGTCGCCCGCACCGCCCCCACGCCCGAAGGCCCGTGGAGCGAGACCGAGACGCCCGTCCGCACGGAGGGCAACCCCGAGAGCCCGTTCGTCCTGAAGCGCGGCCGGTGGTACTACCTGTTTCAGCAGATGAACGTCTTCCGGTCGGCCGACCCGCTGGACTTCAACCGCCCGCAGATCGCCCACATGACCGGCATCTGGTACGGCGGGCGGTACGCCCCGGAAGTCATCGAGCACGAGGGACGGTTCTACCTGGCGGGCTACAGCCGCGGCATCCACGTGGCCGAGATGCGATGGGCCGCCAAGACCCCCGCCGAGATCGAGGCGTGGCGGAAGACGGAACTGGCGCGCATCCAGAAGGAGCGCGAAGCCGCCCGCCGGCGCCGCCAGCAGCGCGAGCGCGAACGGAAGGAGAAGGAGGCTTCCCGATGAGATCGGCAGAACAGGGCAATCTGGTGCGCGGCGGGTCTCCTGACCTGCCGCGTGAGAGGAGACGGCTTCGTTTCGGCGCGGCGGGTGCGGAGACCCGCCGCGCCAAAGCGCGCCTCGCAACGCCCACCGCCCGGCTCTTCCTCGCCTTCGTCGCGCTGGGCGTGGCGGCGCGCTCGCCGGCCGGCGCCGCCGAGGCGCCCGACCGCACCGCCCTCGGCCGCGAGGTCAAGTACCGCGTCCTCGTCGACAAGGTCATGCAGCCGACCCGGGACTGGGTGACGGAGGAGTGGATGGTCGAGGAGGCCGCCCGCACCGGCTTCAACGTCTTCTGCCCCCGCGCCGGCTACGACCGCCTGGACGAGGTCCGCCGCGCCGCCGCCTGGTGCCGCGAGCGCGGCATCTTCTTCATGCCGTGGATGCGCGGCACCCTGGGTGCCCCGAAGGGCAAGGAGGCCGACGGCAAGCGGTACGTGTGGGCCGACGGCACCGTCGAGCCGCTCTGGAGCCCCAACAGCGACGCCTTCTGGGACTGGACCGCGCGCTACGTCGTCGCCTACGCGACGATCGCCGCCGAGAACCCTCACCTGGTGGGCGTCTTCCTCGACTACGAGAACTACTGGACGAAGGGCAAGCCCAACTGCTACGACCTCTCGTATGACGATATCATTCTGGAGAAGTTCGCGAAGGCCCGCGGCCTGGACCTGCCCGCCCTCCCCGTCGCCGAGCGCAAGGCCTGGCTCCAGGAGAAGGGCCTCCACGACGCCTTCGCCGCGTTCCAGGTGGACCACTGGCGCACGCGCTGCCGCGCGCTCCGGAAGGCCGTGGACTCTCGCGACCCCGGTTTCCGTTTCTGCGTCTACCCCGCGCCCGGCACGCCGTTCATGGTCCAGGCGCTGTATCCGGAATGGGCGACGAAGCGGGCCCCGCTCGTCCTGGCCGACGCGTGCACGTACGGCAACCGGTCGGGGGCGCTGCTCCTGCGGAACGGTCTCCTCGCGAACCGCGACCGCCTGCTCGAGCGCCGCAAGGTGCCCGAGGAGGCCGGCATCAATTATTTATACGTCGGCGGCATCGACCCCGCTGTCCGCGGCGCGGGGCCGGAGTTCTCCGGAAAGAACGCCGACATCATCTCCCAGGCCACCGACGGGTACTGGGTCTTCTACGAGGGACCGGAGTACGCCTACGAGGGTCCCGACCCGAAGAAGAACCATCGCGCCTATTTCGATTGGTTCGCGCGGGCCAACCGCGACATCGCCGCCGGGCGCTTCGACCTCTGGCAAGAGCCGCGCGAGTCCCCCGACGCCGAGACGCAGGCCGTCCTCGCCCTCGTCCGCCGGCTGCGGGAGGCGGGCCTGGCCCCGCTCACGGACGAGCCCCTGCCGGAGAAGGCGCGCGGCACGACCTTCCGGATTCGCCAGCGGCACACCGTCCTCATCCGCGTCGCCGACGGCGAGACCCTCGCCGGCCGCCTCGCCTGCCGGCAACTCGCCCGGTACACCACGCCGTGCGCGTACGTGTTGCTCAATCTGGACGGCAAACGGCTCGGTCACGGCCACGTGCCGCCGGGGAAGGCCGTCGAGATAAGCCGCCCCCCCGGCGAGGCCGGGTGGTACCTTCTCATCCTCGACACCGGCCGGAACGCCGCCCGGTTCCATGCGCGGAGTCAGCACACGTGCCTCGTCGGGCCGCGGCTGCACCTTATCCACGCCCAGCCGCGGGCGTACTTCCTGCCGATGCCGGGGGCCGAGCGCATCCGCCTTGTCCTCGAAAGCCCGTCGCCCGGCGAGACCGCACGCCTCGTCCTCCGCGACCCGGACGGCCGCGAAGTCGCCGCGGCCGATACGGTCGAGAAGGAACGCGTGGAAGTGACGGCGAAGATTCCGCCGCCGGCCCGGGGCCGGCCGTGGTCGGTGGACCTCGGCAAGGCGAAGACGGGCGGCTGCGAGGATATGACGCTCGAGTTCCTCGGCGGCGCCGTCCCCCTCCTCGCCCCGCACCCCGGGCGGCTCCTGGGGGTGGAGCGGGCCGTCTCCTTTTAGCCGCGACCCGGAGTGGAGCGCGCTCGGCTGCGCCTCGCGGCTAAAAGTGCGGCGCCCCCGCTGACACCTGCGAAATGCGGCGAGGCCTACGCGAGCGCCTCCACAATCGCCTCCCGCGTCACGGGCGCAATCACGCCGCGCTCCGTGATGATGCCCGTCACGAGGCCGGCCGGCGTCACGTCGAACGCCGGGCAATACGTCTTCGCATCGTCCGGGGCGGTCTGCCGGCCGAAACCGTGCGTCACCTCCTCGCCGCCGCGCTCCTCGATGGGAATCGCGTCGCCGGAGTCGAGCGCCAGGTCGAACGTGCTCGACGGGGCCGCCACGTAAAACGGAATCCCGTGGTGCCGGGCCAGCACCGCCACGCCGTAGGTGCCGATCTTGTTGGCCACGTCGCCGCAGGCCGCGATGCGGTCCGCGCCCACGATGACCAGGTCCACCTTTCCCTGCCGCATGAGCACGGCGGCCATGTTGTCGCAGATGAGGGTAACGTCGATGCCGGCCTGCATGAGTTCCCACACCGTGAGGCGCGCCCCCTGGAGCAGCGGCCGGGTCTCGTCGGCGTAGACGCGAAAGCCGCGCCCCGCCTCGTGTGCCCGGTACAGCGGCGCCAGGGCCGTCCCATACTCGGAGGTGGCCAGGCTCCCCGCGTTGCAGTGCGTCAGGACACCGCAGCCCTCGGTGACGAGGTGCTGCCCGGCGTCGCCGATGCGGCGACACATCTCGGCATCCTCGTCGCGGATGGCCTTCGCCTCGGCGAGCAGCGCCTCTTTGACGGCCCGTCCCCCCTCGCCGCGATGCGCCTCGGCCACGCGGCGCATCCGCTCCAGCGCCCAGAAGAGGTTGACGGCCGTGGGGCGGCTCGTGGCCAGGTACTCGCACGTCTCGGCGACGGCATCGAGGACGGCCCCTTCGTCGTCCGGGGCGTCCTGGAGGCCGACGACCACGCCCATCGCCGCGGCCACGCCGATCGCCGGCGCCCCGCGGACGCGCAGCGTCTTGATCGCCTCCCATACGTCCTCGACCGTGCGGCAGGTGATGACCGTGTGCTCGGTGGGCAGACGGGTCTGGTCGATGAGTTCCATCCGGCCGTCCAGGCCGCCCACCCACCGGACCGTCGGCTCAGGCATGGGCGGCCCTCACCTTCTGGTCGGCCTCGGTCACCTTCTCCGCGAGGCGGGCCTTGTAGGCGACGACGCGCTCCCGCAGGTCCGCATCGCCGACGGCCAGGATCTGGACCGCCAGGACGGCGGCGTTGACGGGCCCGGCCTTCCCGATGGCGACGGTGGCGACCGGCACGCCGCGCGGCATCTGGACGGTCGACAGGAGCGAGTCCAGGCCGCCGAGGGCGCTCGTCTGGATCGGCACGCCGATGACCGGCAGGGGCGTGAGGCCGGCGAGCACCCCCGCCAGGTGGGCCGCCCCGCCGGCGGCGGCCACGATCACCTCGATGCCGCGGTCGGCCGCCGTCGTTGCGAACTCGTGGGCGGCCTCGGGCGTCCGGTGGGCCGAGATGATGCGGACCTCGCGCGGGACGCCGAAGTCGTCCAGGACCTCGGCCGCCGGCTGCATCTTCTCCAGGTCCGAGTCGCTCCCCATGACGACGGCCACCCGGGCGGGCGGCGATTCGTGCTCGACGGGCATGGCGGGTCCTCCCTTCAGGTCGCCGCGAGTATAGGTCCCCCGCCGCGGACGGTCAACTGCGTTCGCGCACTGCCGCCCGGTGGGGGCACTCGCACATGGCGCGGCGGGTCTCCGCACCCGCCGCGCGACGCGAAGGCGCGGTGGGTACGGAGACCCACCGCGCACAAACGCCCGCGCCTGTGTGGCCCGGCCGGGGAGGTGCGGCGGGAACCGCCAAGTCCCGGGCGGCGGCACCCGCCTCGAACGGCACCGGCGCGCGGCCCGCAAGCGGGCCGGCGAACAGGGGCCTCCCCGCCTCCACCAGCGGCCCGGACGTTCGAAAAGGACTCTGGAACCCTTTTCGGCGGGTTGACGCAAATCATCGCCCGCCGCACACGTGGCGCGAGACCTGCCAAAAAGAAATCCGGCGCCGACCCGCTTTTTTGGCCGGAAACGGGGGATTCGGGCGGAAGGCGATTTGACTTCCCCCCGAAATGTTGTATTTTCACAACGCTTGCGTGCCCGGGGACGACACGCCGCTGGAGTTCCGAGTGTCCGAATCGCCACAATCCGTCCGCCACGACCGCCCGCTCGACGACGTGCTCCGGTCCGTCCGCCTGCTGGGCGACCTGGCGGGACGGCTGTCGCGGCTCCAGGATCCGCAGGCCCTCCAGGAGACGGCCCTGGCGCAGGCCCAGGCCATGTTTCGCTGCCGGGCGGCCGCCATCTGCCTGTGGGACGAGGCCGCAGGGCGGCTCCGGACCGCCCGGGCCGTCGGCCGGGCCGCCGACGCCGACCTGGCCGCCCTCTGCGACCTCCCGGCCGTCCGCCGCACCGTCATTGAAGCGCGGCAGCCGCTGGCGCCCGCCGAGGTGACGGCCCCGGCGGAGCGCGGGACGTGGCCGGTGTCGGCGGTCGTTCCGATCGCCGGCGAGGACGACCTGCTCGGCCTGCTCGTCCTCGGCGACCCGACGGCGGGGCGCGGCTTCGGCGAAGCGGACCGCTCGCTGATGGCCGCCGCGGGCCGCGTCATCGCGATGGCTGCCGAGACCAGCCTCCTCCACGCCCGCTTCCGCGACGAGATGGAGCGGCGCATCGGGGAGACCCGCAGCGAACTGACGCGGGCGGCGGCGGAACTGGCCCGCCTGAAGACGTTCAACGAGGAACTCTTCGAGTCGGTGCCCGTCGGCATCGTGGTCTTCGACCGGGACTTCCGCATCACGTTCCGCAACGCGGCGGCCCAGCGGCTGTGGGCGGCCGACCGCAACGTCCTGGACGGCGTCCGGCGGACGGACGCGGCCCGCATCGACCCCGACTGGGAGGCGTCGCTGGGCGAGGTGCTGGACATGCGCCGCCCCTGGCTGGCCGAGGCCGTCACGCTCGGCTCGCCGGACCCGGCAGCCTCGCGGCTGAACCTGGCCTGCTCGCCGCTGATGAGCCAGGGGGGCGACGTGGTGGGCGGCGTGCTGGTCGTCGAGGACGTGACGCACCGCCTGCGGATGCAGCAGCGGCTGGAGGTGTCGGAGCGGCTGGCGGGCGTGGGGCGTCTCGCCGCCATGGTCGCCCACGAAATCAACAACCCGCTCGACGGCATGCAGCGGCTGCTGAACCTGTCGTCGCGGGCGATCGAGCGCGGCGAACCGGAGCGGATCGGCGGGTACCTGGACCACGTGCGGACCGGGCTGGAGCGGATCGGCACGATCGTGCGCGACCTGCTGGATTTCTCGCGGAGCGCGAGCGGGTCGCCCGAGCCGATGGGCATCCGGGCCATCCTGACCGAGGCCGTCCACACGATGCAGCCGGCCGCCGACGAGGCCGGCGTGGCCGTGGCGGTGGACTGCGCCGACGACCTCCCGCCCCTGAAGAGCGGGCACCTGTACCACGCGGTCGTGAACCTGGTGAAGAACGCGGTGGAGGCCACGCCCGACGGCGGGCGGGTCTCGGTCCGCGGACGCTGCACCGGCGATACGCTCGTCATCGACGTGGCCGACACGGGGCCCGGCATCCCGGAAGAGGCCCTGCCCCGCCTCTTCGAGCCGTTTTACAGCCAGAAGGCGATCGGCAAGGGCACGGGGCTGGGCCTGGTGATCTCGCGGGACCTGGTCGAGAAACAGGGCGGGACCCTCTCGGCCGCCAACGGCGACGACGGCGGAGCCGTCTTCACGATCCGCGTGCCCCTGGCGCCGGGCGCGGAGGGGTAGTGCGGCGGGGTGTCCCGCGCGGCGGGTCTCCGCACTCGCCGCGCACGGCAGGGTGGCATGCTTTCGCGCCGTTGCGAAAGCATGGGCCTGGAAGTGCACAAGCATATGGGCGCGAGGAGCGGCCAAGGCGGATGGAGATACCCGGCCGCTCACCCGGCCGGCTCGAACCACGCGCGGGATGGGAACGGAATCGGAGGGGATACACACGATGGCCGACACACGCATCCTCGTCGTCGACGACGACGAGTTGATCCTGGCGAGCCTGTCGGAGTTCCTCCGCCTCGAAGGCTACGAGACGGAGACGGCGGCGAGTTTCCAGCAGGCCTCGGCACACCTGGCGGCCGAGACGTTCGACGTCGTCATCGCCGACGTCTCCATGCCCGACGTCGACGGCTTCGAACTCCTCAAGATGGTCCGCAACCGGTACCCGGACACCGCGGTCATCATGATCACCGGGTACGGCACGATCGAGAGCGCGGTCGACGCCATGCGGCACGGGGCGTTCCATTATCTGACGAAACCGATCATCGACGACGAGATCAAACTCGTCGTCGAGCGGGCCCTCGAGCAGCAGCACCTGATGGCCGAGAACCGCGCCCTCCGCTCCCAACTCGGCGAGCGGTACAGCCTCGGCAGCATCATCGGGCACGACCCGAAGATGCTCCGCGTCTTCGACATCATCGAGGCGGTCGCCGACACGCCCACCACCGTCCTCATCACGGGCGAGAGCGGGACGGGCAAGAGCCTGGTGGCCCGGGCCATCCACCAGCGGTCGAACCGCCAGGACGGCCCGTTCGTCGAGGTCGCCTGCGGGGCCCTGCCCGAGACGCTCCTGGAGAGCGAACTCTTCGGCCACGTGCGCGGCGCCTTCACCGGGGCCGTCGGCGACAAGGCCGGCAAGTTTACGCAGGCCGACGGGGGAACGATCTTCCTGGACGAGATCTCGACCGCCACGCCGGCCCTCCAGGTCAAACTCCTCCGCGTGCTCCAGGACTTCGAGTTCGAGCCGGTCGGCGGCACGAAGACCCGCCACGTCGACGTCCGCTGCATCCTGGCCACCAACCAGGACCTGGAGGCCGAGGTCCGCAAGGGCACGTTCCGGCAGGACCTGTACTACCGCGTGAACGTCGTGACGGTCCACCTGCCGCCGCTGCGCGACCGGCTGGGCGACATCCCCCTCCTGGCCGAGCACTTCCTGGCCCGCCACTGCGAACGCACCGGCCGCAACGTCGTCGGCTTCACCGACGAGGCGATGCGCCGGCTCCAGGCGTACACGTGGCCGGGCAACGTGCGGCAACTGGAGAACATCCTGGAGCGGGCGGTCATCCTGACCAAGCACGCCACCGTCACGCCCGACGACCTGCCCGAGGACATGCGGGCCGTCGGCCCGGGCGACGACGGCGAAGGCCGCATCCTGCCCCTGAAGCAGGCGCTCGAGAAGCCCGAACGCGACATCATCGAGCGGACGCTGCGGGCGTTCCACGGCAACCGGCAGGCCACCGCCAACGCCCTTGATATTAATCGGACCACGCTGTACAAGAAGATGAAGCGGTACGGCATCGACGTGTGAGGCGGGCGGCGTGACGGACGGCCATGGCGGATGGAGATATCCGGCCGCTGCCGCGGCCGGCTCGAACCGCTGCGGGCCCCGGATGCCGTCGCGCCACAAGCCGGAGGATGGATCCCATGCATACGACCCTTCAACGGCTCGCCCCGCCGCTCTCCCGGCTCATTCTGGCGGCGATGGCGGCGACGGCCCTGATGTGCGTCCCCGGGCGCGCACCCGCCGCCGCCGGGGACGCCACCTACATGAACGTGCCCGTCCGGGGCGACCTGGCGCCGGCGGTCCATGCCGACGGCCTGGCGTCGGCGCTGAAATGGGCGGCGCAGAATCCCCGCATCGGCCACGTGGTCCTGCACATCCAGAGCGGCGCCGGATCGGTCGAGGCCGCCAAGGCGATGGTCAGCCTGATACGCGGCTACCGGAAGCGGTTCACGTTCCACGCGCTGGTCGATCGTGCCCTCGGCCCGGCCGCGGCCGTCGCCCTGGCGTGCGACACGCTGCACGTGGCGCCGAAGGCGACGCTCGGCGGGCTGGGCCTGGAGGGCGAAGGGGCCGAGGCCCTCGGCCGCGAGGCCGCCGCCGTCGCCCTCGAGACGAAGCGGCCCGTCCTGCTCGTCCAGTCCGTCTTCGACGCCCCGGCGCGGCTGTGCGCCTGGGTCGACGCCGACGGCAATGTCCACGTCGATACGAAGAAGCCCGACGAGGTGGCCAGCGGCGACCTGCTCGTCCAGCACGCCGGCAAGGGGCCCCTGCTGCTGTCGGCCAACCAGGCCGTCGAACTCCGGCTGGCCGACGGCAAGGCCGATTCGGTCGAGGCCCTGGGTCACGGGCTGACCCTGAAGGGCTGGCACAGCGTGGGCGACTACGCCTTGGGCGTGATGCGCCGCCTCCGCATGAACGTGGCCCGGCGCGAGCGGGAAGCCCGGGAAAAGCAGGAACGCATCGACAAGAACCACCAGCGGCGCGTGGCGGTGCTGCGGATCCTGGAAGACAGCCGGCAGGAAGCCGTCCGGAACGATCCCCGCCGCTACGACTACGCCGTTGAGGAGGACCTGTGGGACGGCGAAACGCGGATGACGCCGGCGGCGCGGCTGCAGTGGCGCCGCAACACCGAGGCCGCCATTCAGGCGTGGTTCCGCGTCCAGCGGGCGATCCGCGAACTCGTGGAACTGGAGAAGGAGGCCCGGTCGCTGGGCGGCGAGCCGCTCGTCGACGAGGTGGGCCTCCGGCTGCTGATGGACCGGTCCGTCCGGGAAATCCAGCGTCTGAAGCGCGAGAAGCACACCACCAGCCCCATCGCCGGGCCGTTCGGCGCCTCCAGCGGCGTGCGCGACCGCAACGTCAACGAGAACTGACACATCCGCCGGAACGAAGGCGTTTCACGGAGGCACACCATGACCCGCTGGGCGGCCCTTCTATTCCTTCTCTCGTGCGGCACGGCGCTGGGGGAGGCGTACCTGGTCGAGGACGGCCAGGCGCGGGCGGAGATCATCATCGCCCGGGCCCCCCCGCGCACGGTGCGTCTCGCCGCCCGCGAACTCCAGGCGTACCTCGCGAAGATCTCCGGCGCGCGCCTGCCCATCGCGACGGCGCCGAGCGGAAAGGCTCCCGTCAAGGTCTACGTCGGCCGGAGCCGGCACACGGACGACCTGGCCATCTCCGCCGAGAATCTCAAGGACGGCGCGTACCGCATCATCTCCGGCGATGACTGGCTCGTCCTCATCGGCCGGGACACCGACTTCACCCCCATCGAGCCGTGGGCCCGGAGCCACAGCCACTGGGCGAGCGGCAAGGTCCTCGCCGAGTGGGACGCCCTGACCGGCGCCCGGTGGGGCAACCCCATGTCGCGGATGTACAAGGAGTACAGCGGCCGGGCGCATGACCTCGGGAAGCCGCCGTCCGAACGCGTGGACCAGCGCGACACCGTCCACGTGTGGTCGTTCGACGAGCGCGGCTCGTTCAACGCCGTGTGCGGATTTCTGCGGCGGCTGGGCGTGCGGTGGTACATGCCGGGGGACCTGGGCGAGGTCGTCCCCGCGCGGTCCACGATTCCGCTGCCCGAGGTCGACGAGACGGTGCGGCCGGACTTCGCGATGCGGCGGTTCAACGTCCGCTTCCGCATCCAGCCGCGCGAGGTTTCGATGTGGTTCATGCGCCTCGGCGTGCGCGACCCGTACGGCGTCCAGGTCGCCCACGGTCTGGCCACGCTGACCGACCGCCGCGAGATGATGGACGCCCACCCGGAGTATTACGCCCTGTACGGCGGCAAGCGGGACACCCGCCTCGAGCAGAAGAACAACCAGTTGTGCCTCTCCTCCGCCGGGCTCTTCGAGGAAACCGTCGGGTACGTCCGCGCCCTCTTTGACCACTACAAGATGGACGTGGCCTCCGTCATGCCGCCCGACGGCTTCACCGCCATGTGCCAGTGTCCCCTGTGCAAGGGCAAGGACACGCCGGACCGGGGGTACCGCGGGCGGCTGTCGGACTACGTGTGGGACTTCGTCAACCGCGTCGCCAAAGAGGTCGCCAGGACGCACCCCGGAAAGAAGGTCCTGTGCTGCGCCTACGGCGCGTACCAGCAGCCGCCGCTCGCGATCGAGAAACTGGAGCCGAACGTGCGGGTGTGCATCGTCGGCGGTCGGCGGCCCACGGCCGACCGGCCGGAGGAGCGCGAGGCCATCCGCAACCTCCGCCGGGCCTGGCTCGAAAAGACGGCCAACCGGATTCTCATTTTCGAGAACTACCCGTTCACGAACCGCGGCTGGTACCTGCCCGCGTACCAGCCGCACGTCCTGGGCGAAAGCATCAACGCCGTCAAGGGCATCTGCGAGGGCGAGGACATCTGGCTCTCGCTCACCCACAACCTCCACACGCCGGGCTACAACCACTTCCCCGTCTACTTCACGGCCCGGATGTACTGGGGCGGGAAGGAGCGGGACGTCGACGCGCTCTTCAACGAGTACTGCCGCCTCTTCTACGGCCCCGCCGAGAACGAGATGAAGGCGTTCTTCGCCTACTGCGAGGCGAACTGGAGGGACATGGCGAAGGAGAAGCCGAAGGCGGACCGGGCCCTCGCCCTCTTCGCCGCCGCGCAGGCGAAGGCCGACGCGGATGCCGTCTACGGCCGGCGGCTGGCGGTGGTGGCCGATTTCCTCCAAGCGCTGAAGGACCGCAGCGCCCAACTCGCCAAGGCCCGAGAGCGCGCCGACGTGCGCAAGATGCGCATGTGGCGCAAGGCCGACAGCGTCCGCATCGACGGCCGACTGGACGACGAGTTCTGGCGCACCTGCCCCCGCCGCGCCGAAGGGCACCTGAAGGACCTCCGCACCGGGCGCAAACCCGCGCTGGCCACCTCGTTCAAGGTGGCGTGGGGGCGGGAGGCCGTCTACTTCGCCATCCGCTGCCGTGACCGCAAGGGCGACCCGGTCAACATCGCCACGAAGCGGCACGACGACCCCGCCCTCTGGATGGGCGACTGCGTCGAAATCCTCCTGGAGACCGAACAGCACGCCTACTACCAGATTGCCGTGAACCCCGCCGGGGCGGTCTGCGACCTCGACCGCGGGGCGCCGCGGGACGGGTGGTACCAGTGGTCCGCCCAGGCGGAGGTGGCGACGCACGTGGGCGAGGACGGCTGGACCGTCGAGGTCCGCATCCCCGTGGTCGCGGAATCCAACGACCCCCTGCACCAGGTGGTGGGGCGGAAACCGCTGAAGTCGCTGCCGTGGTACTTCAACGTGTGCCGGCAGCGGGTGCGGGAGGACGGGACGGAACGGTCGGCCTTTTCGCCGACGGGCGAGAAGACGTTTCACGTTCCCCGCAAGTTCGCGCGGCTGTATGAGCGGTAGGGGCCGAAGGGCGGATGCCCTAAAGGAACAGCATTTCGATCAGCTCATCCCGTGACCGTCCGGCGCGCGCAGCCACATCCTTCAGGATAGCGTTCAGGGTACCCGTCTTCAGCGCACCATGGTCCGGCACGGTGATGTGATGCGTGCGCCCTTCAACGGTGGCCGTCAGGCGAACGTGACTCCCCCGCTGACGCGTGACCTCGTATCCCAGTCGGCGAAGGGCCTTGACGAGGTCGGCACCGGAGACGTCGCGAGGGAGCCTCACAGGGCGATGACCTCATCTTCGACGATATGGAGGCAGATCATCTTGGGCCGCTCGGCCTCATCAAAGTGGCAGAGGACGGCCTCGCGCACGTTGGCCTTGAGGTCATCGAGAGTCTCGGCCTCGGTGAAGATAGACTCGCCGACCGCCCGGGCCGTGTACCCGCCGTCGGGATCCTTCTCGACCTGAAACACGATTTCGGTCATGGGCCCGGCTCCTGCCTCGCGTCGCGCCGAACTGCCGCGACATTCTACCTCGGCGCCTGGCGCAAAACAAGCGCGGCGGGTACGGAGACCCGCCGCGCACGAGTTAGCGTTGTAGTGTTAGTACATATCCTCCCCGCCCATGCCGGCACCGGCGGGCTGCTTCTTTTCGGGAATCTCGGAGACGAGGGCGTCGGTCGTCAGGAGCAGCCCCGCGATGCTGGCCGCATTCTGAAGCGCCGTCCGCTCCACCTTCATCGGCACGATGACGCCGTCCTTGACGAGGTCGCCGAACTTATGGGTCATGGCGTTGTAGCCGAAGTTGATATCCTCTTCGTTCTCGACCCGTTCGACGACGATGGAGCCGTCCTTGCCGGCGTTCTGAGCGATCTGGCGGATGGGCCCCTCGACGGCGCGGAAGACGATGCGGGCACCGATCTTCTGGTCGCCCTTGAGTTTGAGGCGGTCCAGCGCCGCCCGGGCCCGCAGGATGGCCACGCCGCCGCCCGGCAGGACGCCTTCCTCGACGGCGGCCCGGCAGGCGTGGAGGGCGTCCTCGACGCGGGCCTTCTTCTCCTTGACGGCGCTCTCGGTGGCGGCGCCGACGTTGATCTGGGCCACCCCGCCGGAGAGTTTCGCGAGGCGCTCCTCCAGTTTCTCGCGGTCGTAATCGCTGGTGGTGGTCTCGATTTCGTTGCGGATGGCGTCGATGCGGCCCTTGATGGAATCCTCCTCGCCGCCGCCCTCGATGATCGTCGTGTTGTCCTTGTCGATGGTCACCTTCTTGGCGGTGCCGAGGTCTGCGATGTCGACGTTCTCGAGTTTGATGCCGAGGTCCTCGAAGATGGCCCGGCCGCCGGTCAGCGTGGCGATGTCTTCCATCATGGCCTTGCGGCGGTCGCCGAAGCCGGGCGCCTTGACCGCGCAGCACTGGAACGTGCCGCGCAGTTTGTTCACCACGAGCGTCGCCAGGGCCTCGCCCTCGATGTCCTCGGCCACCAGGAGCAGCGGCCGGCCGGCCTGCGCCACCTTCTCCAGCAGCGGCAGCATGTCCTTGACGCTCGCGATCTTCTTCTCGTGGATCAGGACGTACGGCTTCTCCAGGACGCACTCCATGGTCTCGAAGTCCGTGACGAAGTGCGGCGAGAGGTAGCCCTTGTCGAACTGCATGCCCTCGACGAGGTCGACGGTCGTGTCGAGGCTTCTGCCCTCCTCGACCGTGATGACGCCGTCCTTGCCGACCTTGTCCATGGCGTCGGCGATCATCTTGCCGATTTCCTCGTCCTGGTTGGCGGCACAGGTGCCGACCTGGGCCACCTCCTTGGACGACTTGATGGGGTTGGCGGTCTTCTGGAGTTCGGCGACGATGGTCTCGACGGCGGCGTCGATGCCCCGCTTCAGTTCCATGGCGGTGGCGCCGGCGGTGACGTTCTTGAGTCCCTCGCAGAAGATGGTCTCGGCGAGGATGGTGGCGGTGGTGGTGCCGTCGCCGGCCACGTCGCTGGTCTTCGAGGCGACCTCGCGGACCATCTGGGCGCCCATGTTCTCCCAGGCGTCCTCCAGTTCAATTTCCTTGGCGACCGTCACGCCGTCCTTGGTGACGGTGGGGCCGCCGAAACTCTTCTCCAGGACGACGTTGCGTCCACTGGGCCCGAGGGTGACGCGGACGGCCCGGGCCAGTTTCTGCACGCCGCGCCGGATGGCCTCGCGGGCCTCCTGATCAAACGCGATCTTCTTGGCTGCCACAGTAGGCTCTCCTTCTTGGGGGTGCGATGCGGATGCCTTCGGACCCGTCCCCCGACGGGGGCGGGGCCGGCGCGGGCTACTTCTTCTTCAGGACGGCCAGGATGTCGTCGGTACCCATGATGAGCACCTCCTCGCCGTCGACGGTGATGTCGGTCCCCGCGAAACTCGAGAAGATGACCTCGTCGCCCTTCTTGACGGTGGGCTTGGCCACTTCACCGGACTCGAGCGTCTTGCCGGGGCCCACGGCGACCACTTTGCCGCGCTTCGGCTTCTCCTTGGCGGTGTCGGGCAGGACGATGCCGCCCTTGGTGGTCTCTTCGGCCTCGAGGCGCTTGACGACGACCCTGTCACCGAGCGGTTTCAGTTTCACTGCTGGCTCCTTTCCGGTTCCTCTGAGTTTTGCACGGCTGATTCGTCCGCGTGTTCATATGCGTTGTGCGCGGCGGGTCTCCGCACCCGCCGCCCTTACGGCCAAACAGCAATGATGAACAGGGAATGCTCAACGCGGAATGATGAACCGCCGCCGGCACCGACGTTCACCGAGTGACTCCCGGCCGCGCCGAACGCACCTTCATTATTGAACATTCATCATTCCTTGTCCATCATTGTTGTTTGGTCGTCTCCGTCCTCGCCATAGCCCTCGATGACCGGGGTCACGGTGGTGACGATGACCCGCCGGTCGGCCGGCTTCGCCAGGACCGTGGCGATGCGCAGGGCCCGGACCGCCTCCGGCGGCACGTCCATCGGACGGGCGGTCATCAGGACGCTCGGCAGCCGCCGGTGTTCACGCCGGATGATCCGCAGGGCCTGGAGCCCGTCCAGCCGCGGCATGTGGAAATCCAGGAGGACCACGTCGAGCCGCTCGCACCGGACGACCTCGACGGCCTCCGCCCCGTCGGCCGCCTCCAGGGTGCGGAACCCCTCGCGCGCCAGCACCTCGCCGACGGCGTCGCGCCAGGCGGCACTGTCGTCGGCGATGAGGACCGACGGCGTGGTGTCGGGTATCGCGTTGGACCAGGCAACCATCTCGCCCTCACTCCCGATAGAGCGTGTCCGCCCGAAGGGGAGCAAGGGCGATGCCAAAGCGACAGGCCGGCAGGCCCGCCGCGGCCGTTGAAGCCTAAGTCCTTTTAGAAAAAGGGCTTAGGGCGAGAAGAAGCGCCGCGGCCTTGGGCTCTTTTGTGGCCGCCGTCCCGGCAGGGTGCCAAAATGGACATCCGCACCCCCTCGGGCCTGCCATCCTGGCAGGTTCGATGGGGCGCAGCGGCCTGCCGGCCCCTGCGCGCCCCGGCCGGTCTTGCCTGGCCGGGACGACGCGCCATGTGCCACGGCCGGCCTTGTCCGGCCGGGACGACGCGCCATGTGCCACGGCCGGCCTTGTCCGGCCGTGCGCTTCGAGCGCCCGTTGAGCCGGCGACGGTACGTCGCCGGTCGTTTTCCGCCGTTTGTCGAACCGTCGCAAGGGCGCGCGCCGCGCGCGGAGCGGCCCGTGTTCACCGGCTCGCTTGCGGGCCGCAGGCCGTCTCCGGCCGGGCGGCGTTCGGGTGTGCCGTTGGTATTCTCGTTGTCGATGTCGTTGTCCGCCCAATGCCTGATCCCGAATCCCGATTGCCCGCCTTTGCCGTTGCCGGTTTCCCGCTGCCTGATCGCGGCGCTTTCAATTCATATGGGGCGTCTCCGATGCTCCGCAAAAACCCGAAATTTCCGGGGTCAAAACTGGAAGTTTGCGCGCGTTTCCGAAAAAAGCGGCCCAAAAGTCGCGCGTTTCGCCTTACCCATTTTAACATTTCGACCCCGAATCGTCCCTCAGGCCTCAGAATCCGCGATTCAGGTGCCGAAAACGGCCATTTTCGGGGGGTGCGCGGATACCCATTTTCTTAAAGTATCGATCGCCGCGCGCCGTTCGCCCGCCCGTTGAGCCGGCGACCGAAGGTCGCCGCGCCGTCCGTAAAACGGCAACGGCGTGCCTCACGCAAAGGCGCCACGCCGCGCCGCTCTGTGAAGGGCAACGGCGCCAAAGGGGGAAATGACGCAGGACAGGGGCTACCAGATCCGCTCGACCCACCCGGTATCGATGCGGCCGGCCATGAAGTCCGGGTTGGCCAGGATCTCCTGGTGCAGCGGGACGGTCGTGGCCACGCCGTCGACGACGAACTCCGCCAGCGCCCGCCGCATCGTCGCCAGGGCCGCCTCGCGCGTGGCCCGGTGGACGAGGAGTTTGGCGATCATCGAGTCGTAGTGCGGCACGATGGTCGTGCCCTGGCAGCAGTGGGTGTCGACGCGGACGCCCGGCCCGCCCGGCAGGCAGAACCGCGTCAGCGTGCCCGGCGACGGGCGGAAACCGCTGAAGCAATCCTCGGCATTGATGCGGCACTCGATGGCGTGCCCGCCCTGGCGGATTTCCTTCTGGCGGAACCGGAGCCGCTCGCCCGCCGCCACCCGAATCTGCTCCTGCACCAGGTCCACGCCCGTCACGAGTTCGGTGACGGGATGCTCCACCTGGATGCGGGCGTTCACCTCCAGCAGGTAGAACGTCTCGTTCGGGTCGACGAGGAACTCGACCGTGCCGGCCCCGGTGTACCCGGCCTCCCTGGCCATGCGGACGGCGGCGTCGCAGAGTTTGGCGCGGGTCTTGTCCGAGAGGCCCGGGCTCGGCGATTCCTCGACCAGTTTCTGGTGCCGCCGCTGGAGCGAGCAGTCGCGCTCCCACAGGTGGACGCAGTGGCCGTGGGTGTCGGCCAGGACCTGGACCTCGACGTGGCGGGCCCCTTCGATGTGCTTCTCGAGGTAGACGCGGTTGTCCTTGAAGGCGGCCTCGGCCTCGCTCTGGCCCTGCCCGACGGCCTGGGAGAGGCTGATGTCGTTGTGGGCGATGCGCATGCCCCGGCCGCCGCCGCCCGCCGCCGCCTTCACCAGGACGGGGTACCCGATGTCGTGGGCCACGCGGAGGGCCTCGTCGACGTTCTCCAGCGCCCCTTCCGAGCCGGGAATGGTGTAGATGCGTGCGGCCCGGGCGATGCGCTTGGCCTCCACCTTGTCGCCGACGCGCTGCATCGCCTCGACGTTCGGGCCGATGAACTCGATGTTGCAGGACCGGCAGACCTCGGCGAAGTGGGCGTTCTCGGCCAGGAACCCGTAGCCGGGATGGATGGCGTCGACGTCGGCGACCTCCGCCGCCGAGATGATCCGGGCGATGTTCAGGTACGAGTGGGCGGCGGGCGGCGGGCCGATGCAGATGGCCTCGTCGGCCAGGGAGAGATACCGGGCGCCCCGGTCGGCCTCGGAGAAGACGGCGACGACCTCGATGCCCATCTCCCGGCAGGCACGGATGACCCGCAGGGCGATCTCACCCCGATTCGCCACCAGGATGCGTGCGAACATGCCTGCTCCCAACCTCTCCGGCCTTCGAGCGTGTTCCGCGCGGTGGGTCTCCCGACTTACCGCCAGGCAGCGTCCTTGCGCCGGCGCCCATCAGCATGTCATTCCGAGCGAGCGCAGCGAGTCGAGGAATCTCGCCTTTGGGCCCAACAGCGAGATCTCTCCACTCGCCATCGCTGCGCGATGGCTCGGTCGAGATGACAATCGTTGCCTTCTGCGCCGCCGGTCGGGAGACCCGCCGCGCTCGAAATTGCAGTCGTCTCAGTCCGGCCGGACGACGAACAGCGGCTGGCCGAACTCGACGGCCTCCGCGTTCGCCACCAGCACCTTCTCGATCGTCCCGCTCGTCTCGGCCCGGATCTCGTTGAACACCTTCATGGCCTCGATGATGCAGACGACGGTGTCCTCGGTCACGTGGTCGCCCACCTGGACGAACGGATCGGCATCCGGGCTGGAGGCCTCGTAGAACGTGCCGACCATCGGCGATGTGATCGTGGGAAGGTCCTCTCCGGCAGGCTCGGCTTCGCCGGGGGGGGGCGGCTGCGCCGCCGCGGCCGCCTGGGGCGTCCCGGCAGCCGGCAGGGCCGCCACCAGCGCCGGCGGCTCGGCGCCGGCCTTGCGGAGGCGGACGGCCATGTCCTCGCGCTCGATCTCCAGTTCCGCCAGGCCGTGCTCGCTCATCAGGTCCAGCAGGCGGCGGATCGTCTCGAGGTCGACGGGTCCCTCGCGGGCCCCTTCGGCGTCCGGTTCCGGTGCGTCTGCCATGACGGGTCTCCCGCGCTCGATCCCTCCCCGCCGCCGGCGCCTGTGGCACCCGCGGCGAGAACGACTTGGCTGCTTCTCGAACGGCTCGTAGGAGGCGCTCACTGCAGAACGACAATGATGAACACCGAATGTCCAACGAGGAATGATGAACGGCCCCTACCGCCGGGAACCCGAAGGCGGTCGTTCACTATTGAGCATTCATCATTCCCTGTTCATCATTGTTGTTTCGCCCCCTCCACCGCTACAGGATCACCTCCTCCGGCGCGGTCGGCAGCCGGCTCAGGACCGACCGGCCCCGCGAGGTGACCAGCACGTCGTCCTCCAGGCGAATGCCAAAGCGGCCTCGCAGGTAAATGCCCGGCTCGACCGTCACGACCATGCCCGGCTCCAGGCCGCCCTCCACGCCGCGCGACGCCAGACGGGGCGACTCGTGCACCTCCAGCCCGATGCCGTGCCCGAGGCCGTGACGGAACCGCTCGCCGTAACCCGCCTCCTCGATGACGGAGCGGGCGGCGGCGTCGACGTCCGTCAGGCGGGCGCCCGGCTGGATGGCCGCAATCGCCGCCGCCTGCGCCCGGCGAACCACCTCGTATACGGCCAGCGCGCGAGGCGGGATTCTATCGGCGAACAGAACGCGTGTCAAGTCGGACACGTACCCGTCCACGCGGGCGCCGAAGTCCACCAGCAGGACCGACCCGGCCTTCAGTTGACGGCGGCCCGGCCTGGCGTGCGGCCGGGCGGCATGGGCGCCCAAGGCGACGATCGTCGGGAACGCCGGGCCCTCCGCCCCGGCCCGGCGCATCTGGTGCTCCAGTTCGCCGGCCATCGCCTGCTCGGTCATGCCGGCCCGGATCGTCCTGCGGAACGCCCACCACGCCTCCTCGGCCGTCCGGGCGGCCCGGCGGATCGCCCGGACCTCCAGCCGGTCCTTGCGGAGGCGCAGGTCCGCCACGGCACCCGCGAGGCGCACAAGCCGGATGCCCTTCAGCCCCCGCCGCAGACGCGACAGCAGCGCCACCGACACGTGCTCCGGGTCGTACGCCAGGCGGCGGACCCGCTTCCGCCGCACCGCCTTGGCCAACGCCTCGATGAGCGAGCCGCGCCGGACGGTGGAGGCGAAGTCCGGGCAGTCGCGCTCCACCTCCTCGGCGAAGCGGCTGTCCGTGAGCACCCAGCCCTTGCCCTTGCCGACGACGAGCCAACTGTCTTCCCCCGTGAAGCCGGAGAGGTACCGTACGTCGACGGCACGGGTGACGAGCATGGTGTCGGCCCCCCGCTCGCCGAGGCGCGCCCGGAGGCGCTTGCATCGGTCGGCGACGGCGCGGCGGACGGCGGATGTGGCCACGGCTGCGCGTGCCTCCCAGGAAAAACGGGGCCGGCGCGGGAAGAATTTTCCCGAACGTAAGTCCGGCCGGCGCAAGGAGTTAGGCTTTCGTTAGGAACGGCCGGGCGGGGAAAACCTCAAGTTTTTCCGCCCGTCGGCCGATTTTGCCCTTGACGTTAGAACGTTGTTAGGGTATTCTACCGCCGGTGTCGAGACCTGTTCTTTGGCAACCCGGCCTTCACGACCACGGCGCGAAGCGCCTATCCGAACCACCCTCCTCGGCTCGAGGCCGAGCGAGGCGCCCGCGGCCATGCCGGATTTGCAGGTACCTCCGGGGATCGGCCCGCGGAGGCTCACGCAGGCCGCGACCGGTGCCTCCCTCGACGCCGGAGGGTGGTTCCGATAGGCGCTTATAGCGGGCGCGACGCCGGAGTGCAAGCAACTTCGGCATCGACCCTGACCGACAGGCGCCCGGTCGGCCACAGTCCCGGCGTGCGCACGGCGCCGCCGCGGGACGGCCGGCTCGCAACCGGCCCGGGAGCATCCCCCGTGCCCTCCCGGGTCGGCGGACCGGCCATCGCGGCACGCCGCGCGTGCCGGGACGGGGCCCACCTTCGCGGCCGTCTCCCCCACGGACGACCGCTTCCCCGCCGACCGGTGTCTGTCCGACCGCCCCGCACCTCTCGCCTGCGTCCCGGGGCGTCCCCCACGCGCCCCGGGGCGGGACGAGGGGCCGAAGGCCCCCAGCGGAGAAATCTCGCTGTACGGGAGCGGCCAACGTCAAATGTGAAATGACAAATGATAAAGGAGGCCTGCGGCCTGTAGGAAGAGGCCCTGTGCGGCAGAAACAGGCCGCCTGGAGGCTACGTTGTCCAAACGAGAACGCGAAAAGGCTCCGCGACGGTGCGACAAACCCACGCGTCGCGGGGACGGGTGTCGTATGCGCAGCGCGCGCTTCGGCACGGATCATTGAGCATCGGACATTGCCGTGGAGGCACGCCGTACGCGCCGCGTCATTTGGCATTTAGCATTGATCATTTAACATTCAGCCGGAGGCTGCCATGCATCTCACCCGCCGCCAGCACGAGATCGTCACGTTCATCCGCGAGTACGTGGAGGAAAACGACTACGCCCCCACGATGCAGGAGATCGCCGACCACCTGGGCGTCTCCCGGCCGACGGTCTTCGAGCACATCGAGACGCTCCAGGCCAAGGGGGCCCTGCACCGCGAGGCCCTGAAGAGCCGGGCCATCGAACTCTCGCCGGAACTCGATCCCCGCCGGGCCGCCCTGCCGCTGGTCGGCACGATCGCCGCCGGCAGCCCCATCGAGGCCGTCGAGAGCCCCGAGATCCTCGACCTGGAGGACCTGTTCCAGGGCCGCCCCGGCGAGACGTTCGTCCTGCGGGTGCAGGGCAACTCCATGATTGACGAGCAGATTCGCAACGGCGATTACGTGATCGTCGAGAAACGGGGCGAGGCCCGCAACGGCGAAACGGTGGTCGCCCTCATCGAGGGCGGCGAGGCCACCCTCAAACGCTTCTACAAGGAAAAAGGCCGCATCCGCCTCCAGCCCGCCAACCCGGACATGCAACCGATTTACGTGGACGACTGCCAGGTCCAGGGCATCGTCATCGGCGTGCTGAGGAAGTACTGACGGGGCCGGGGTCGCAAGCCCGCCTGCGAACGTCGGCAACGTGCCGAGGTGCGCGAGGCGGCCCGTGTTCACCGGCCCGCCGCGGCCGACGCCCTGTGCCGCGCCGGGTGCCACGGATTGCTTGCCAATCCGTGTTCTGCGACCGGGGCGCACCGATTGACATGCCATCGGCGGGTAGCACGCTTTCGCGCTTCTGCGAAAGCGTGTGTCCCTGGCGCGGGAAGGGCATGTTTTCGCAAAGGCGCGAAAGCGTGTGTCACCGACACCGGAAGCGCATGCTTTCGCAAAGGCGCCAAAGCATGCCACCCAGCGCACGGCTCCACAAGACCGGCCCGGCCACACTGGGCGCAGCGTCCTTCGAGCCGGCCGCGGAAGCGGCCGGTCATCTCCATCTGCCGTGGCACGGGCCACGCCGGATCGGGCTGACCCGCTGCTTCCGCAGCGGGCTCGAACGACGCGCGTCGTACGAAACGCGGCGGGCAAGACTGCCCGCCGCGCAGGAACGTTGTAGCGCACCGCTCGAACCACCCGCTCTACGTGCAGTTACGGGCGGCCTGTTTGCATTCGTCGACCTTCGAGAGGTTCTCCCAGGAGAACTCGGGCAGTTCGCGGCCGAAGTGCCCGCCCTCGGCCGTCTTCCGGAAGATCGGCCGCAGCAGGTTCAGGTACTCGATCATCTCGCGCGGCTTCAGGGGAAACACGCCGCGGATCACCTTCGCCAGGGCCACGTCCGAGATTGTGCCCGTCCCGTTCGTATCGGCCCGGACGCTGACGGGCTCGGCCACGCCGATGGCGTAGGAGAGTTGGACCTCGCACTCGTCGGCGAGTTCGGCCGCCACGATGTTCTTGGCGATGTGGCGGGCCATGTAAGCGGCGCTGCGGTCCACCTTGGACGGGTCCTTGCCGCTGAACGCCCCGCCGCCGTGGCTCCCCTTCCCGCCGTAGGTGTCGACGATGATCTTGCGCCCCGTCAGGCCGCAGTCGCCCTGCGGCCCGCCGACGACGAACCGCCCCGTCGGGTTCACGTGGTAGATGGTATCGTCGTCGAGGAACGCCTCGGGGATGACCGGCTGGATGACGTGCTCGACGATGCCGCGGCGGATTTCCTCGTTCGAGATGCTCTTGCCGCCGATCGCGTCGGCGTGCTGCGTGGAGACGACGACCGTGTGGACGCGGACGGCCTTGTCGTTCTCGTCGTACTCGACGGTCACCTGGCTCTTGCCGTCCGGCCGCAGCCATCGCAGGTCGCCGGCCTCGCGGACCTCCTTCAGGCGCGTGCACAACTGGTGGGCCAGTTGGATGGGCATGGGCATGAGTTCGGGGGTCTCGCGGCAGGCGTAACCGAACATGAGGCCCTGGTCGCCGGCGCCCTGTTCCTTGGCCTCGTCCTCGTCCACGCCCCTGGCGATGTCGGGGCTCTGCCGGTCCAGCGAGATCAGGACCGCGCAGTGCTCGTAGTCGAAGCCCATGGCGGCGTCGGTGTAGCCGATGTCGCGGATGGTGGAGCGGACGACGTCGCGCAGGTCCACGTTGGCCTTGGTGGTGATCTCGCCGGCCACCATGCACAGGCCGGTCGTGACGAGCGTTTCGCAGGCCACGCGGCTGGCGGGGTCCTGGGCGATCATGGCGTCGAGGACGGCGTCGGAGATCTGGTCGGCCATCTTGTCCGGGTGACCGACGGTCACGGCCTCGCTCGTGAACAGCGTATGGCCTTCGGGCAACTCGTACGGCGGTCGGCAGCACTCACCGGTCTTCGCCACGCTAGCGCTCCTTCGCTCATTCTGGGGTCACGGAACGGCCCTGCCGGCCTGGGCCGGCGCGGCCAAGACGCTTAGCACTACAACGCTAAGTCGGCCCTTTGCGCGGTGGGTCTCCGCACCCACCGCGCTCGAAACGCCCTTTCCAGGGCTGCGCGGCGGGTACGGAGACCCGCCGCGCACGAGTTAGCGTTGTAGTGTTAGTCTAATGGGAACAGGGCCTGAATCAAGGCAAATCGCGTGCCGAGGCGGACGCGCGGCTACTCCACGCGAATCCAGGCCTGGGCGTACTCGTGGTGGCCGTCCAGGTCCACCACCGTCAGGAAGACGTTGTACAGGCCGGGCCGGTCGTAGGTGTGGACGACCTCGGCCTTGGCCGAGACCGTGTTGTCGCCGAGGTTCCAGAGGACGGAGTCGACCCGGCCGTCGGGCGAATCCGGGTCGCGCACCAGGGCCCGGAACCGGACGGTCAGCGGGGCCCGGCCCTTGGTCCGGCTGGCGTCGATGTGGACGGCCGGCCAGTGGTTGATGATGTTCAGGAAGTACCGGGCCGCCTCCATCTGGTTGGGGTCGTGGCCGCCGGGCAACTGGCGGATCACGAAGTTCCGGAAGCCCCGCACCGTGTACCAGAAGTTGGCGTCGCGGTTCATCTGGTCGAAGCCGGGCAGGTCGCCCTGCCCGAAGAAGACGTACACGTGCATGTGACGGGCGCGGCGGGCGACGTCGTCGGTGACGAGGGTCTCCTTGAAGTTCGCCGTCCGCCCCACGATGCAGCGGAACACGTCCGGATGCTGCAGGCCGATGTAATGGGCAGGGTAACCCCCGCCCGACCATCCGGTGATCGCGATGGCGTCGGGGTTGATGCTGTAACGGCTCTTGAGTTCGCGGATGATGGCCATGGTGGCCTTGTCGTCGCGGACGAGTTCCGGGGCGGGCTTGTCCTCGGGCACACCCAGCCAGCCGGTGGCGGAGTCGAAGTCCGCCGAGCAGATGATGATGTTGTAGCGTTCGGCCACGTCCATCCAGCGGTCGCGCTGCCCGGCCGCCTGGTCGAACGGAAACGTCCCCTGGGCCGTGATGACCAACGGGTACTGCCGCCGCGGGTTGTAGGAGGAGGGAATGTACAGGTGGTACACGCGGCCGGTGGTGGGCTCCTTCTGGAAATCGACCTTCCCGGTCCGGACCGACCCGTCGTCGTTCCGCCACGACTGCGGGGCGCACCCCGCGGCCACGCACCACGCCAGCGCTGCCGCAGCCAGGACGGCCGCGGACCATCGCTTCCTGCCGGTCGACGTCACGCCAACGTCCCTCCTTGCGCGAGCACCCCTCCCAACTCCCTTGCCGGACGGCATCTTGGACGGAGCAGTCTATCGGTCGGCGCCGGACGAGGCAAGGCAAAACGCGCCGGCGCCGTGTAGCCCGGCCGGCCTTGTCCAGCCGTGCGCTGCGCGCTCCGTGTGGCCCGGCCGGCCTTGTCCGGCCGGGACGATGCGCCCTGTGCCGTCCTTGTCCGGCCGTGCGCTGCGCGCGCCCTGCCTGAACGGCGCGCGGCCCGCAAGCGGGCCGGCGAACACGGACGTTTCCGCCCCGCTCGCTACCCCCCCGACGCTCGTGCCGGGGGCCCACATTGTCATTCCGACCGAGGCCCTTCAGGGCCGAGCGGAGGAATCTCGCCGTGGTGTCAGCCTTTGCGAAACGCGCCGGCCAAGCCCGGCGGCTATTGAGTCCTGCAAAAGGAGTTTTCATGCCGGCGTCGGCCGCGGTTCGGCCGGAGAGCCTCTCCGAGCGCCCTTTTAACCGCGACCCGAAGGGGAGCGCGTCGCGCGGGGCATCCTCGCCCCCATTCTCTTCCGGCCGAGTCCCTGAAAATTGCTTTTACCGGGCTCAATAAATGGGGGCACGGCGCGCCGTGACCATCACCTGGGCTAAACGGGAACACCGCCGCCCGCCGCGTGGGTTCAAGGACACGGCGCCCGACCTTGCACGCGCGCCGCGAACGAATCCGAGCCCATGAATGGAGGTCCGCCGATGAAACGCCTGATCCGCCTGACGCCCGCGATCCTGGCCTGTGCAGCCCTGCTTCTCGTCCCCGCCATCGCCGCCGGCGCCGAGGAGGTCCTGAAACCCTTCAACGGCAAGAACCTCGACGGCTGGAAGACCAAGGGCAAGAAGCACTACTGGACCGTCGGCACGGCCTCGCTCGACACGGACAACCCCAAGCAACTCGTCGTCAAGGACGAGGGCAGCCAGCTCGTCAACGCCAAGGCCCACGGGTCCGACATCTACAGCGAGGCGACGCACGGCGACGCCGTCATCCGCCTGGAGGTCATGGTGCCGAAGGGTTCCAACTCCGGCATCTACGTGCACGGCGAGTACGAGATCCAGATCCTCGATTCCTGGGGCCGCAAGAAACCCGGTGGCGGCGACATGGGCGCCGTCTACGGCGCCGCACCGCCCAAGGACCCCGTCTACAAGAAGCCCGGCCAGTGGTCCACGTACGAGATCCATTTCCGTGCCCCGCGGTTCGACGCCGCCGGCAAGAAGACCGCCAACGCGCGGCTGGAGAAGGTCGTCCTGAACGGCAAGGTCATCCACGCGGACCTGGAACTGAAAGGCCCGACGCCCGGCGGCGTCAACAGCAAGGAGAAGCCGGAAGGCCCCATCATGTTCCAGGGCAACCACGGGCCGGTGGCGTATCGAAACATCGTCATTACGCCCGTGGAGTGAGGCGGCTCAAAGGTGCCAGGCACCTTTGAGCGCCGTTCCAGGTGCCCGGCACCTCTTCGCACGGCGCGCGGCCCGCAAGCGGGCCGGCGAACACGGGCCTCACCGCCGGACTCGATACCGCCCCGACGGGCGCGCCGTCGCCGTTCTTGGAGTGCGGCGGCCTGGCGACGCTTTGCCGTTCGGGGTGCCTGGCACCCTTGCCGTCCGCCGCGCGAAGGAAAGCGGTGCCGGGGCACCGCCCTCCAAGGCGGCCTCCGGCCGCGGCCCTCGGCGCCCGGGCCCGCGAGGCCACGGCGAAAAAACTGCTGCTCGCCTTCAACGAAACGCCGCCCTCGTCGTATAAGGATATGAGAGCGGCGCGGGGCGACGGGCGCCCCGTCCCACCCACCGAACCCACCTGAAGGGGGACTCGCCATGTCCAGGAGAGGGTGTCTGTGCGCCGTCATCGTGCTGGCCCTCGCGGCCGCTGCCGCCGCCGGCCCGCTCGAGAAAGCCCGCCAGGAGGCCGAGGAGGCGAAGGTCGAACCCGTCTTCGTCCGCATGTACAACGTCCAGGACCTGATGCTCGGCCGGGACCATCCGTACGACGGGCTCGGCCTCGCCACGGAGTTGGGGTACGGCTCTGTCCAGTGTGCCGCCCAGGCCGCGGGGGGCGGCGGGGGCTTCGGCGACCTCTTTGCCGGCGAACGACTGGGCGAGGAGGCCGCCCTCACCTCGGCTCTCAGCCCGGAAGTCCTTCGCGAAATCATCATGCGGACCGTCAAGACGGAACCCTGGGAGGACATGGGCGGCCGGGCGCGAATCGAAAACGTCGGCGCCCTGCTGGTCATCACGCAGACGGCCGAGGGGCACAGGCAGATCAACGCGCTCATCGATCAGTTCCGCCGGGCCCGCCGCATGGTGACGATTCAGGCCCGGTGGCTGCTGGCCAGGCCGGACGAACTCCAGCCGCTGCTGCTGAACGCCCCGCGCTCCGTGCCGCAGGTCGTCGACCTGGCGCCGTTGGCGCGGCCCGAGGTGGCCTTGTCCTTCGTCTACCACGCCCACATCACGTGCTTCGACCGCCAGATGGTCCATCTGACCTCGGGGCCGGCGGCCAGTTACGTGCTCGACGTCGAACCCGTCGTGGCCGAAAGGGCCGCCGGCTGGGACCCCACGACGTCGACCGTCCTCTTCGGGGCGTTTCTCCAGGTCACGCCGTCGGTGTCCGCCGACGGCCGGGAAGCCACGGTGGATGTCCAAAGCACGATCACCGAGAAGGATCGGGGCGCCCCGTCCGCAACGCTCGAGTCCTCCTCGGGCGAGGCGACGGCGAAAGGGGAGATCGACAAGCCGGGCTTCCTGGCCCACACCTTCCGCACGACGCTGCGGGTGCCGCTGGATCAGCCCGTCCTCGTGGGCGGGATGACCTCGCCGGAGGCCCTGGAGGGGAAGGTCATCTACCTGGTGCTGGAGGTCTCGGCGTCCGAGGGCCTGCCCGAGGCCGCGCCCGCGGCGCCCGAGGGGAAGAAAACGAAGTAACGCGCGGCAGCAGCACGTAACGGCGCCAGGCGCCTTTGCCTCTCGTTCCAGGTGCCTGGCGCCTCGCCGCGCGGCACACCCCTCAAGCAGGCTTGCCTGCCGCGCTTACGTCGGGTACAACAGAGCCACGCCATGAGCGGAGCATGCTTTCGCGACGGCGCGAAAGCATGCCACCTGCGTCATGCAACCGTCCTCTCACGCACGAACGGAGACGCCATGGACGACCTGACCCGCCGGACGTTCCTGCACACGGGCGCCGCCGCCGTCGGCGTCGCGGCGACGGGGGCCCTCGCGCGACCGCCCCGCGCACGGGCCGCCGGGGGCGCGGCCGAGGACGCGCCCAAACCCCGCATGCACCTCGGCCTCGTCACGTACATGGTCGGGGCGAAGATGAAACTGCCCACCCTCATCGCCACCTGCGAGCAGAGCGGCATGGAGGGCGTGGAACTGCGGTCCACGCACGCCCACGGCGTGGAGCCGCACATCTCCAAGGCCCGCCGGCGGGAGGTGGTGGCGATGTTCGCCGACTCGCCCGTCCGCCTGTACGCCCTCGGCTCCGCGTGCGAGTACCATTCGCCGGACCCGAAGGTCGTGGCCAAGAATATCGATGAGACGAAACGCTTCGTCGACCTGGCGGCCGACCTCGGGTGCTGGGGCGTCAAGATCCGCCCCAACGGGCTGCCGAAGAACGTGCCCGAGGAAAAGACCCTCGCGCAGATCGCCGAGGCGATCCGCACGTGTGCCGAGTACGCCGGCCCCCGCAAGATCACCCTGTTCGTCGAATGCCACGGCCGGGGGACGAGCCGGCCCGACCGCATGGCCGCCATCATCCGAGAGGCGGACCACCCGTGGGCGTGCCTCTGCTGGAACTCGAACGGCGTGGACGTGGAGGAGGGCTCCATCGCCCGGTACTTCAAACTCTGCGAGCCGTATATTCAACACGTGCACATCCATACGCTGACGGAGAAAGGCTACCCGTGGGAGGAACTGTTCCGCCTCCTGAAGGCGGCCGACTTCCGCCGCTTCACGATGATCGAGACGCACACCAAGGGCGAAGACCCGGTGGCGTTCCTCAAGGCCCAGCGGCAGGAATGGCAGCGGCTCGTGGGCTTCGGCTGACATAACCTGATGGTGGCGCAGGTGCCACCGATTGCTTGTCAATTGGTGGTCTCCCGGCCGGACAAGACCGGCCGGGCCACACAAGAAATCCGATTCCGCGCGGCGGGTACGGAGACCCGCCGCGCCTGTACGTGACCGTTGTGGACGGAGAAAGCCATGCCCCACCCAACCTGCCGCCTCGCACTCCTCGCCGCCACGGTGCTCCTTGCAGCCGCCGGCTGCGCATTCGCCGGCGAGTTGCGCATCGGCGCCGCGCGCGTCAGCATCACGCCGCCGGAGCCGGTGGCGCTCGCCGGCCAGGTCCGGACCCGCATCGCCCGCGAGGTGGAGAGCCCCGCGACGGCGACGGCCCTGGCCCTCGAGTCCCGCGACGGTGAGACGGCGGGCGACCAGGCGGTCATGGTCTCCTTGGACCTCGTCCTCATCCGCGACGACCTCCAGCCGCGACTGCGCGAGCGACTGAAGGACCGTTTGCCCGGCCTGGACCCGCGGAAGATCTTCCTGACCGCCACACACACCCACACCGCCCCGGTCACCCGCGAGGGGGTGTACGTCATCCCCGAGAAGGGCGTGATGCAGCCGGCGGCGTACGTCGCGTGGCTCGTCGAGCGCCTCGAGGACGTGGTCGCGCGGGCCTGGGAAGGCCGCAAGGCGGGCGGCGTGGCCTGGGGCCTCGGCCACGCCCTGGTGGCCCACAACCGCCGGGCGGTGTACGCAGGCGGCAGCGCCCGCATGTACGGCAACACGAACGACCCCGCGTTCCGCGGCATCGAGGGATATGAAGATCACTACGTGGACGTGCTCTTTTTCACGGACTCGGGCCGCCGGCCCGTCGCCCTGGCCGTGAACGTCCCCTGCCCGTCGCAGGAAGTCGAGAGCCGCAGCGCCGTGAACGCCGACTTCTGGCACGAGACGCGGCTCGCGCTCGCCGAGCGGTTCGGCGAAGACGTCCACGTGGTCGGCTGGCCGGGCGCGGCCGGCGACCAGTCGCCGCACCTCATGTGGTACAAACGGGCGGAAGAGCGGATGCGGAACCTGCGGGGCCTGTCGCGCCTGGAGGAGATCGCCCGCCGCATCGACCGGGCCGTCGCGGCGGCCTGGGAGGGCGCGAAGCAGGACGTCCGATTCGACGTGCCCCTGATCCATCGCGTTCAGGAGATCCCACTCCCCGTGCGGAAGGTTACGGAGGACGAGTTCAAGCGCGCCAAAGCCGCCTGCGACGCCGCCGCGAAGCAGGAGACGCTCGACCCCGGCCGGTCGCTGCGCCGCGCGTGGAACCGGCAGATCGTCGACCGCTACGAAACCCAGGACGCCGAACCGTTCTACACGATGGAACTGCATGCCGTCCGCCTCGGCGACGTGGCCGTCTGTACGAACCCGTTTGAACTCTACACCGAGTACGGCGTCCGGATCCGGGCCCGCAGCCGGGCGGTCCAGACGTTCGTCGTCCAGTTGACGGGGGCGGCCGGCGGCTACCTGCCCACCGCCGAGGCCGTCCGCGGCGGGGGGTACAGCACCGCCGTCTTCAGCAACCGCGTCGGGCCGGAAGGCGGCAACGTCCTCGTGGACCGGACCGTCGAGACGCTCAACGCCCTGTGGGAGAAGACGAAGTGAACCGCCTGACACGGTTGCGCTACTTCCCGCGCGGCGGGTCTCCTGAACCGCCGCGTACAGCGCTGTCATTCTGAGCGAGCGGAGCGAGCGAAGAATCTCGCCGTGGTCGTTGCCCGGCTGCACGTTGCACGGCGAGATTCCCGTTCGACTCGGCTGCGCCTCGCTCAGGGCGGGCCTCGTCGGCCCTTCGGGCCTCCTCAGAATGACGGCGCGTTTGATGGAGAAACCGCCATGTCCTACCGAACCTGCCCCCTCGCACTCCTTGCCGCCACGGTGCTTTTCGCGGCCGCCGACGACGCCGCGGGGAGCGACGCCGGCGCCCCCGTCCTCTTCGACGCCGGCCGCGACGCCCCGTCCGCCATCCGCCACTACACTGCCAAGTGGATCGAGGGGAGCAACCTGGAACCCGTCGCCCGCCGCGTGGAAGCCGACGGCCGGGCGTGGATCGAGATCCGCTACCGCGGCGCGCGCGGCACGGCGTGTTCGACGCTCCAGGTAGAGAAGGTCCCCGCCCCGCCCGCCGGCCGCCGGTGGAAGGGCCTGGAAGTGCTGCTGGCCTGCGACCGCGACGACTTCCCCGCCGTCCGAGTCTCGTGCGGCTTCGACGACAAGACGATCCTCGTCAAGCGGCTGCACCTGGAGCGCGGCGTCCACACCTACCCCGTGGTCCGCGGCTTCCGGCGGGCGGTCTTCCCGCCGCGGTGGCGGCGGCTCGAGCACGTCATGCTCCGGACGGAGGCGGGCGGCGAGGGCACCGACCTCGCGTTCCGCCTCGGCCGCGTGCGCCTGGTGAGCGAACCGGCCCCGCCTCCCCCACCAAAGGAGACCGCCGACGAGGTGCTCGCCGAACCCCTCGTCTGGCCCCGTCCGAAGCGCGCCGCCTGGCGCGACGCGACGTGCGAGACAGCGGCCCTGGCGGCAATCCATCTGCCAGCCGGCGCCACAGACCGGACCGTCCGGACGGCCGAGATCCTCGCGGGCGACCTCCGCGGCTATGCGGCCGTGCGACCCGAAATCGAGCGCTTCGAGGGCGACCCGCCGGCGCGCGGCATCGTCCTGGGCATCGCCGAGCGGGTCACCGCCTTCGGGGCGCCGGCGGCCCTCAAGCCGGAAGGGTATCACCTGCGGATCGCGCCCCGCCGGGCCGTCCTGACCGGGGCGGACGAGCCCGGCCTCTACTACGCCACGGTCACGCTGCTGCAACTCGTGCGGGGGGCCCGTCGGCCGCGGCCGGCGGTGCCGTGCGGCGAGGTGCTCGACCGGCCCTCCTGGCCGAACCGGATGGCCCGTTTCGCCCATCCGTGGACGTTCCGCAACGGCACCATCCGCGAGGACCGCGGCATCGCGTACCTCTTGGACTGGACGGACCGGTTCGTTGCGGGGATGAAGTTCAACACGCTGTACATCGACGTCTCGGCGCTCGTGCGGTTCGAGCGGCGGCCGGAGTTCAACGGCTCCGAGCGCCTCTACTCGCTGGACGACCTGCGGCGCCTGGCGCGCCTCGCCAGGGACCGTTTCCTCCGCCTGTGCCCCGCGATGGCCGTGGGCGGCCACGCCAACCACTGGCTGCTCCGCTACCACCCGGAACTTACAGAGAAGGGCTGGCCGCGGCAGGCGGACGTCACCCACCCGAAGCACGACGCCATCGTCCTCGACTGCATGGCGGACCTGTGCGACGCCCTGGACCTCGCGTACTTCAGCCCGAAGAGGGACGAGTGGTGGCAAGC
>JAWODB010000099.1:0-7165 GCA_046483505.1 Phycisphaerae bacterium | reverse complement strand
CCGCGGCGGATGGGGCCGACGCTTCCGCATCCGGACGGTCCAACTGGCGGCGACGAGGAACACCACCGCCGCCGCCACGAACACGAGCCCGCCGAGGCGCGTGAACGTCAGCCGCTCGAAATGCCGGTGGCGGAGGGCGGCGTCGCGCTGCCGGATCGTCTCGGCGATCTCGGCCCGGCGGTCGGGATCGTCGGACGTCAGGTACCGCTCGCGGAGGCGGACGACCTCCTCGCTCGTCGAGAGGTGCTCGCCGGTGTCCCGCAGGTGCCGGACGACGAGGGCTCCACCCGCGAGCGCGCAGACGATACCCGCGACGACGGCGGTGGCGAGCGCCGCCTGGTACTTCGCCCGGGCGAGGCGGGCGTCGGCCGGGTTGTCGGGCGATTGGGTCATCGTTCAGACGGTTCGCTATCGATTGTCATTTCGAGCGAGCCCTCGATCCGGCCCCGGTTGTCATTTCGAGCGAGCGAAGCGAGTCGAGAAATCTCGTTGTTGGGCTCAAAGACGAGATTTCTCCGCTCGCCTCGATGCGTCGAGCCGCATCGAGGCTCGGTCGAAATGACAGTTGCGCAGGAGGGCGCCGGACAACGACGCGCCTCATCCCGCCCGCTTCTCCTTCCGCCGTTTCTGTTCCACCGGGCAGTACGCGAAGCACCGGCCGCACGAGAGGCACGTGGCGCGGTCGGGCAGGTAGTCGGTCCGCCTCCGATAGATTGATAGATGCACGAGTTTCATGCCGACGACGAGGCCGGCCCACACACCCAGCAGAAGGCCGCCCGTGCCGAACGAGCCGACGATCGCCTCGGCCTCGGCGTAGAGTTCCTCCTTCGGCCGCTGCGTGTCGTAGAAGGCGTCGCTGATGTCCTCGGTGCCCTCGACGCGGCCGACCTCCTCCAGCCGCACGCGGTCGGCCTGCCGCACGGTGTAATGCATGCGGGCCATCGACGGGCCGAGGGCCCATCCGCCCGCCCCGCCCGCCGCCAGCAGCACCGGCACCAGGACGAGCAGGATCGCCAGCCGGCGGCGACCGATGACGCGGTCGGGCACCGGCTCGTCGGCGTTCGGCTTCTGGATCGCCCCGAACGGGCACGCGTCCTCGCACAGGCGGCACTGGATGCACTCGTCCGGCGTGATGGTGACGTGCTTCCACGAGAAGCGCGAGAGCACCCGCAGCACCGCGCCGTAGGGGCAGATCCACCGGCAGTACGGCCGCGCGACGAACACGCCGAGGGCCAGCACGCCGACGCCGACGCCGACCATCGTCAGGCTGCCCGGGAAGGCGTCCATCGTGCTCCCCGCCCGGCCGAGCGGGATGAGGCGGAACAGGCTGACGAACGGGTCGTACTCGCAGATGATGAACGCCGCCCCCGTCGCGGCCAAGAGCACCGCCGCCCCCACGTACAGGTACGCCAGGAGCCCGAGGCCGTGGTCGAGCCACCGCGGCACCTTGACGGGCCGGACGGCCACGAGGTCCTGGATCGCCCCGAGCGGGCACACCGCCGCGCAGAACGTCCGGCCGGCGAGCAGCGTGGCCACGAGCGGCAGCAGGAAGAAGCCGAGCACGACCAGTGGCACGGCGTAGGAGGCGTCGCACAGGCCCAGCGCCACGTTCTGGACGGACCCGATGGCGCAGATGCACCCGCCCCGCCACAGGCCGAAATAGATAAATGCCATGAACATGACGAGCCAGATCCACCGCCGCGACCGGGCCGACAGCGCCAGGTACGACGCCACGGCCAGGCCGACGGCGAGGACCGTCACGTCGACCCAGTCGAGCGTGTAGTCGCGGGGCTCGGGGACCTCGGGCGTCGGCCGCTCGTACCCGCTCTTGAACTCGGGCAGGGCGAAGCGTTCCGCGGCGGGCGCGGCTGAGGCGAGGAGACCCAGGACGCACGCTGCCAGCAGGAGCACGGCGGCGCCGCGCCGTTCGAGCCCGCCGCGGGAGCGGCGGGTTATCCCCATCCGCCGTGGCACGTGCCACGGCCGATGGAGATGACCGGCTGCTTCCGCAGCCGGCTCCAGAGGCGCTGGCGGCCGGGGCGGCGCGTCTTGCCGGCGTCGAGGTGGCATCGCGATGCGGTTCAAGCCGAGTGGTCCTCGCCCTTGAGGAGGTAGGGGTGATCGGCCGGCACGCGGCGGAAGGCGTCGGACGGGCACGCCGCCGCGATCGAGCACTCGTTGCAGTTCACGCACCGGTCGTGCATCACCTGGAGGAACAGCGACCCGTTCCCGAAGTTGTTACATCCCTCGATGCATTTGGCGCACCCGATGCAGAGACCTGAGTCGATGGTGTATTCGTAGTGCGGCCCTTCGATCCATTTGCGGCCGATGGCGCCGACGGGGCAGAGTTGGCTCTCGGCGCCCGGCCGCTCGATGCCCGTCTCCGGCTCGAAGCCCGGGGCGAAGTAGCCGAAACACAGGTCGCAGTACCCGCACAGGGCGTGGTTGTGGACACACTTGACGGCCGACGGTTCCAGCACGCACTCGGTCGCACAGTTCTGGCATTGGATGCAGATGTCGGGATCGATTTGCCAGACGTAGCCGTCGCGGCGCCCGCGCCGGCCGGCGGCGACCGTCACGCCTCCGACGGCGGCCAGACCCGCCGCCATGCCGCCCTTCCACAGGAGGCCGCGCCGGGTGCTCGTGTTGTTTGTGTTATCGCTATTGCTCATCGTCTCGCGCTCCGCTTCGCGTCGCGGCTAAAAGGGGTTGCTAGAACCTCGGTTCGCCGGGGCGAGGCTGTCGTGGCATGCGCGCCAGGCGCGCCTGCGGCAGGCCGCACGTCGGCAGGACGCCGCAGCCGCCGCACAGACCGCGGTTGACGCATCGCTGGCCGGCCTGGAGCGGCTCGCCGTCGCGCGTGGCCAGATACCCGCCGAGGGCCCCGAGGCCCGCCAGCGTCGGCCAGCGCACCAGGCCCCGCAGGAACGCCCGGCGGTCGTTCGGCTTGCGCTCGTTCATGCCTTGTCCTTCTTCGGCTCGAAGATGCGGACCTCGCGCCGGTGCGGGTCGAGGACGAGCACGCGGCCGGCCCCGTCGACGGCCAGGTCGAGGCCCGTCGTGCCGTTGGCGAACGCCTTCGGCGGCGCCACGACGCACTCGAACTCGCCCTGCGGATCGTAGCGTTTGACGCGCGGCAGTCCCTTCTCGCTCGTGAAGAAGCGGCCTTCGGCATCGATGGCCAGGTGCGTCGGGTTGCAGCACCCGCAGAACCCCTCGATTCGCATGGAGGCCTTGCCCCACGCGAAGCGGTACGACCCGTCGTAGGTATAGTTCTCGACACGTCGGCGGCCGGGGTCCGTGAGCCACAGCATCCCCTCGGGCCCGAGGGCCACGTCGCAGTACGGGCTCGGAATGACGAGGCCCGGGGCGTGTTTCGCCTCGTCCTTCTCGCCGATGCGCGCGAGGACCTTGCCCGCCGGGTCGAACCGCCAGAGCACGCGGCCGCCGGCGTCCGCGACGAAGACGTCCGTCTCGCCGACGGCGAGGCCCGTCGTGTAGGCCCGGTCGCCGAGCGGCCTCCAGGCGGTCCGCCGCTTGCCGCCGGCGTCGTAGACCTCGACGCGGTCCTTCAGGCCCACGTAGACGGTGCCGTCGGGGCCGGCGGCGAGGCAGTGGGCCGGTCCGCCGACGGCGAATCCGCCCGCGGCCTTGCCGTCGTCGAACAAGGCGACCTTCTCATCGCCCGCGACGAGCACCCGGCCGTCCGGCGCCAGGGCGACGGCGCGCGGGGTCTCCGTGCCGGTGGCGATCGCGCCGGTTTCGTCGTAGTGCACGAGGGCCGGGTCCACCTTCTTCAGCGCCGTCAGGTCGTAGGTGAACTCGGGCCCGAGTTTGCCGGTGTCGCTGGGCATGTCGTTCCATTCATGGTGTCATCCTGAGGCCCGCAGGGCCGAAGGATCTCGCCGTGCGGCACGGCCGAAAGCCAACGGCCACGGCGAGAGTCTTCGCTCGCTGCGCGCAGTCAGAATGACATGTGTTAGCGTTGTGCCTTACTCCTCCGCCGGCTTGCGCATGTCGAGGCACACCATCGTCTTCAGGTCGCGGAGGAGGAGGCGGCCGTCGGCGATGGCCATCGGCGCCCACGTCTCGTGCCCGTCCGGCAGCACCTCGGCCCGGGCCAGGGGCTTGAACGCCTCGGCCGTCGCCTCCGCCATCGTCAGCACGCCCTCGTCGTCCATCGCGAAGAGCAGGCCGTCGGCGATCATGTACGGCCCGAGGCCGAAGCGGTACTCGCGGCCGCTCGACCACACGTGCCCGCCCGTCAAATCCATGCAGATGAGTTGCTCGGCCAGGGCCCCGGCCTCCTTCGGCAGGACGCCGTACACGTGCCCGTCGTAGAAGAGGGGCGTCTGCTGCTCGACGCCGAACTGGCGCGACTTCTCCAGCCGCCACACCGTCTCGACGCCGAGCCCCCCGCCGTCCTTCTCGACGATGCGGATCATCATGCTGCCCGCCCCGTACCCGCCGGAGAGCAGCACGTGCCCGTTGCCGATGACCACCGGGCTGGGCACGTTCGCGAAGCGGACCTGCCAGTCGGAGGTTTCCCACAGGACGTCGCCGGCCTTCCAGCCGTCGCCGTCGCCGGCGGCGACGCCCACCACGCCGCCGCTCGCGCAGTAGATGTACATGCGCCGGTCCAGATGCTCCATCGGCACGATGGACGAGTGGGTCATCTTCCAGCCGTGCGGGTTCGGTGTCGTCCACGCGATCTTCGGCTCGCCGGGGGCGTCCTCGTCGGGCCGGCACTCGACGGCCATCATGAGGACGTCCGTGCCGGCGGGCGCCAGGATCGCTTTGCCCATGTCGATGAGCGGGCACTGGCCGGCGTACCACTTCGGCACCGTCGTGCCGTACTCCTTCACCAGGTCGATGCCCCAGCGGAAGTCGCCCGTGCCCGCGTCGCAGCACAGGACGTGGCACTTCGGGCCCAGCGTGACCACGTCCTGGTACGTGACGGCCGGCACGGTCCGCGAGATGCCGTGGTCGCTGACGGCGGGAATCTTGTACCAGCGTCGCCAGATCTCGCGGCCGTCGTCCAGCGACAGGCACCGCAGCGCGTCGGCCTGCTTCGACTCGTCGTAGTCCAGCAGATACACGCGGCCGTTGGCGACCGCCGGGGCGGCGTAGCCGATGCCCACGTCCACCTGCCACAGGACGGGCGGCCTGCCCGCCGGCCAGGACCGCGCCAGCGGCGGCGAGGCCGGGGCCACGCCGTTACGGTCCGGCCCGCGGAAGTGCGGCCAGGCGGCGAAGGAGTCCGCCGGCTCGCCCTCGCCCTTCTTATACTCGCCCGGCCAGGAGACCGCGAACGGCTTCGGGCCGCCGCGGCCCTTCTCCGGCAGGCGGGGCGTCAGGTCGTAGGCGGGCGTCGCCGACAGCCACAGCGCCACCGCCAGGACGAACCCGGCCGCCACGATTACCGGAATGGCCCGCAGGGCGAGCGCCTTCATCCCTCACGCCTCCGAGATAGAAGGGGGGCCAGACCCCCATCAGAGGCGACCTGGCCCCGGTCGTCGGGGTATCGTACGGCCCCGAATCACGGAAATCAAGGTGGAGGCGGGGGCGATGGCGCTGCGCTGTTCGAGCCCGCCGCGGGAGCGGCGGGTCATCCCCATCCTCCGTGGCATGTACCATGGCCGACGAAGATGACCGGCTGCTTCCGCAGCCGGCTCGAACGGCAGCGCGCTCGAGAAGCACGGCGCCGCCCTACTCGTTCCTCAGCGCCGCCAGCAGCGACCCGCGAAGGGCCAGCCGCGCCGCCACGTACGTCCACACGAGGCCGCTGGCGCCCACCGCCACCAGGACGTACGCGAGGACGAGGTACGGCACGGGCGACCCCGCCCGGCCGATGACCGGCGCCACGGCGAGGGCGGCGGCGGTGACGCCCGTGGCGAGTCCCATGGCCAGCAGGCCCCAGTGCTCGGCCAGGACGAGCCGCCGCAGCCGCCGCTTGCGCCATCCGACGGCCCGCATGAGGGCGAGTTCGCCCCGCCGGTCCAGGACGTTCCGCAGGACCACCACGCCCAACCCCAGGGTGCCCAGGATGAGCGCCTGCCCGCCCAGCGTCTGGAAGATCGCCAGGTACGTGTTCTGCATTTCCCCGAGGTCCGCCAGCCGCCGGGCCGTCGGCGTGACCGAGAGGCCCACGTCCGCCAGTTGCTGCGAGAGGACGTCGGCGACGTCGCCCGCATGCCCGGCCGGCGTGTCGATGAGAAACATGCGGAAGCCCGTCCCGGCGGGGAACGCCTCGCGGAAGGCGTCCTCGCTGACGTACAGCGCCCCCTGGAGGATCGAGTTCCGCACCGTCGCCACGATGCGCAGCGTCATCGGCCGGCCGCGCCCGTCCGTGTACCGGAGCGTGTCGCCCACCTTCATGCCGAGCGACCACTGGACGGAGGCGGCGTCGCCGACGGCCGGGACGACGCCCTCGCCGAGGTCCGCCTCCAGCAGCATCCACGGGTTGGCCTCGCCGGGGTCGACGGCGGTCTCGGCGAAGGTGAAGGCGCCGCGGCGGGCCAGTTCCTTCGGCGGCACGCCGACGAGGCGCGGCTTCTGCACGCGGTTCAGGTTCAGGCACGAGGCCGCGTCGCCCTCGTGCACGCGCATGGCGACGAGTTGGTCGATGCGGTCGGGCAGGTCCTGCGGCAGGGCGAAGTGCGCGAGGCCCTTCTCGCTGAGCAGATCGTAATGGACCGGGATGGTCGTCTCGCCCAGGAGGCGGAAGCCGCCCGTGCCGGAATCGTGCCGGCCGGGGTCGTCGAGCGGCGTCCGCCAGTTCGCGCCGATGGCGACGACCAGGAACGCCCCGAAGGCGAACAGGGCGACCGTCGCCAGGCTGCGTCCGCGGCGGCGCGTGGCGTTCCGCAGACCCAGGCCGCGGACCGAGAGACGGCGCGCCGAGGGGGTGGCGCGGCGGGTCTCCGCACCCGCCGCGCGCGCCTGTGGCCGATCCTGCCGGGGCGTGCGCGGTGGGTCGGGAGGGGTGTTGCGCGGTGGGTCTCCGTACCCACCGCGCCCCGTTTCAGGGTGGGCTTCGCGCGGCGGGTGCGGAGACCCGCCGCGCTCGAGATGCGCAAGGACGGCCCAGGAGGCCGCCAGGCCCGCCGCCAGCAGCAGGGCCCCGGCGCCGAAGAAGGCGCCGACCGGCGTGCCGCCGCTCCCC
>JAWODB010000031.1:0-5412 GCA_046483505.1 Phycisphaerae bacterium | reverse complement strand
CTTCGGCACGCAGGCCGGCGTCTACTGATGCGCCCGGCCTGGCGGGCAGTCCCGGCTGCCTATAACTTCACGTTCGGCAGGGGGGTTACGGGACAAGGTATGCCGATCTGGATTCATCGTTGTCACGATCCGTGTCACGATCTTCGTCGCTAATACTACAACGCTAAGTCGGCCTTTTGCGCGGTGGGTCTCCGCACCCACCGCGCCCGAAACGCCTCTCACAGGGCTGGGCGGCGGGTACGGAGACCCGCCGCGCACGAGTTAGCGTTGTAGTGTTAACTGGCGGGTGCCACTGGCGGCTTGCCCGCCAGTGCGTGTTGTAGTTCGAGGAACACTGGCTGACAAGCAGCCAGTGGCACCCGGCGCACCGGAGTTACCCAGTCACCGGGTTACCTTGTTACAGCCTTTGAAAGGACTCCTCATGCGAACCCGCAACCGACTCGCCCTTGCCCTCCTCCCCCTCCTCGCGGCCGGGGCCCTGCTCGCCGGGAGCGGCGCCGTCCGGGCCGCCGATGTCCCGACGCGCCAGCATCCGCAGAGCCTGAAGACCGACGCGACGGAGGCCGGCGAGGTCCGCTACCTCCTGTACCTCCCCCCGGGATATGCAGAGAACACGAAGAAGGAATGGCCGCTCGTCCTCTTCCTGCACGGCCTGGGGGAGAGCGGGCAGGACCTGGCGAAGGTCAAGGTCCACGGGCCGCCGAAACTCGTCGCGGCCGGCAACGACTTCCCGTTGCTTTGCGCCTCGCCGCAGTGCCCGAAGGGCAAGTGGTGGAACAGCCCGGACCGCCTGGCCGGCCTGGCGGCCCTGCTCGACCACCTCCAGAAGACCCTCCGCGTGGACCCCGACCGCGTCTACGTGACGGGTCTGTCGATGGGCGGCTTCGGCACGTGGGCCCTGGCGCTGAAGGAGCCGAAACGCTTCGCGGCCATCGCCCCCATCTGCGGGGGCGGCGACCCCGAGCAGGCCGACCGCATCGCCCACATCCCCGCCTGGGTCTTCCACGGCGGCAAGGACAAGGTCGTGCCGCCGCACCGCTCCGAGAAGATGGTCGAGGCCATGAAGAAGGCGGGCGGCCGGCCGAAACTGACCATCTACCCCGAGGCCGGTCACGATTCCTGGACCGAGACGTACGCCAGCCCCGCCTTCTGGAAATGGCTCCTCGGCCAGAAGCGGAAGCAATGACCTACGCCGATAGCCGCCTAGCCCATCTCGTGCGGCGGGTCAGGGAGGCCATCGCCCGCCATCCCCGGCTGGTGGCAGCCGCGGTCGTCGGGATGATTGTCTATCTCCGGTGGCAGGACGACCCGCTCGTCAAGAGCGTGGGCTTCATCTGGCTGTGGACCGGCCTGGCCGCCATGGTGGCCGCCGACCCCGACCGGGCCATGGTGTATCGCGTGCTGGCCGGCGTCTTCATTGTGACGAGCACCGCCGCCGCTGTGGCGGGCGCCTGGTTCGATCCGTTCGGTTTCGGGGAAGGCCAGGAATCGAGCGGCCCGGACTGGGAGGCGGCCTACACGAGTTACGCGGCCGTCCTGGCATGCTCCTTTTTAATTATCTGGCCTCCGTTCCTTTTCGCGCATCAACTCATCCGCCGGCGCCGCGGGGACCCGGAAGCCTTCACGCGATTCACGTGTTACCTGGGGCTCTTCGCGTGGCTCGTGTTCGCATGGGCGGTGTTCCTGCTGCTCCGGGAGTGGTTACCCGGTCTTGTGAAGCACGTGTAATGACAGGCCGGGAGGCCACGCCGCCTGAGAATAACTCTTCCCCTCCCTGCGTAAAGCGTATAGAACAGAAGCCGCGCTCCACAGGACATCCCTCATGACGGAAGACGACGACCGGCGGGGCATCGACGCCGAGCCGCGCAGCCTGGCCGTCGCCCTCGCCTCCCTCCTGGGACATATCGTAGGGATGGCGGGGTGCGCGGCGGCGGGGGTCTGGCTCGTCGCAGAAGCCCTCGGCGCACCTGGCCCCGCATGGTCGCGCGTCGCCTTCGGCGCGGCGGGCGCCGTGCTGGCCGTCGGCGGCTTGGCGCTGGGCATCTCGGGTATCCGTCGGTTCGGGCGGTGGGGCCGAAGCGACGGGTACGGCCGGCGGCTCGAACAGCGCGCACGGGAACTCGGCCTCCCCACCGACCCGGAAGCCTACCAGGACGGCGGCCTGGCGGTCGCGGCCCGGGCCCGGAACCTGGAGGCGGCGGAACTGACGGCCATCGCCCTGCGCGGCGCCGGCATCCCGGCCTGGGTGCCGGACCGCGCCACTGCCGGCTGGTACTGGCACCTGCAGTACGCCATCAGCCCGGGCGGGATGCGGGTCATGGTCCCGCATGGACGCCTGGATGACGCCCGGCAGGTCCTGGCCGAGCGCGGCCATCAAGAGCCGGAATCTGCCGAATCCGCCGAGCGCGGCGACGTCTCCGAGGCCGGACCCGCGCGCCAGACGGAGGCGCCGCTGCCCGGCAAGGAGACCGCGCCGCCGGCCGAGGTGCCGGCGGATGAGCAACCGGCGCCCGAGGACGACCCCGCCGAGCGCCTCCTCCGCTGGTGCCGCGGGCTGATGGTCATCCTGTTCATCTCCATCACGCTGACCTCGCCCCTCGTGCTGCCCGCGTCGGTGTGGGTATTCGCGAAGGCGTGGGACGGCTTCGAGAAGACCGGCCGGCATGCGTTCAAACGGGCCATGCGGTGGAGCGCCGTGACGGGCATCATCGCCCTGCTGATGCTCGCCGCGCTGGCGTCCATCTTCGTACCGATGGTGCTGGAGGCGATGGAGCCGCACCGGGGCCCACCGCCCGATCAAGGGTATTATCTGGAACGGGAAATGCCGCTGCCGTGAGTCACGGTGACGGCTCGGCCGGGCGGCCCGCGGCGCTTGGAGCATTTTAAGTTGGCATGGTAGCGCGGCGGGTCTCCGTACCCGCCGCGCCCGACACGGGCGCCGCGTGAAGCGCGGTGGTTACGGAGAACCACCGCGCTGCCACCCGATGGTAAGCCGCTCAGACCACCGACCGGACCGCCCGCGCCAGCGCCGCCACTCCCTCGCGGATGTCGTCCGTGCCGCACACCCCGTAACTCAGCCGCATCGTGTTCTGCGGGATCGTCCGGGTCGGGTCGGCGGCGTAGCAGTACTCGCCGGGCACGTACAGGACGCCTTCCTCCAGGGCCCGGGTGAACAGGGCGCTGCGGGTATGCGTCTCGACGGACTCGGGCAGCGTCAGGAACACGTACAGGCCGCCGGCCGGGCGCGTCCAGCGGACGCCCGGCGTGTCGCCGAGGTGAATCGCGAGGGCCTGGAGCATGGCGTCGCGTTTGGCGACGTAGGCCTTGCACAGCGCCTCCACATGGCGGGCGTAGGCGCCCGTCCGCAGGGCCGCCAGCAGCAGGTGCTGGCACAGGTTGGCCGACCCGAAATCGTGGTTGCCCTTCTGCAGGATGACCGGTTCCACGAGGTCGCGCGGCAGAAGGCCGTACCCCACCTTCAGTCCCGGGGCGAAGGTCTTGCTGAAGGTCTGGAGGACCGCGACGTACCGATTCTCGGGGTCGTGGCCCTTCATAGAGGGCGGCGGGCGGCCCTCGAAGGTGAGTTCGCGGTAGGCGGCGTCTTCGAGCAGGAGGATGCGGTGCCGGCGGGAGTACCGGCGGACGATGTCGGCGATGTCGCCCCGGCGGGCCGCCGCCAGCGTGATGCCCGTCGGGTTCTGGTGGTAACTGACCGTGTAGACGATCTTGACCCGGGGCAGCAGGCCGTCCCGTTCCAGTCCGCCCAGCACCCGGTCGAGGGACTCCGGCACCATGCCGTCCTCGTCCATGTCGGCGCAGCGGACCTGCGCGCCGAGGGCCTCGAGCGTACCGGTGAACACGAAGTAACTCGGCCAGGCGGTGACGGCGATGTCGCCGGGGTCCATCAGGATGTCCGAGAGGATGAGCAGCAGTTGCTGGCTGCCGGTGGTGATGACGACGTCGTCCGGGGTGGCGTCGATGGTGCCGGGCCGCCGGCCGTCCAGCGCGGCCAGGCGTGCGAGGACGGCCTCCCGCAGGGCCTGGAGCCCCTGGGTGGTGCCGTACTGAAGCGCCGCCCGGCCCGAGGCCTCCGTGCCGAACGTCTCCTGTGCCAGGGCGAGGGCGTCCCGGACGGGCAGGGTGGCGTAATCGACCAGGCCGGCCGCCAGCGAGATGACGTCCGGGTTCTCCACCGCCTGGGCCATCAGGTAACTGATCGGCTGACGCTGAATCCGGCGGGCCCGGGACGAGAAGGCGAAACCTGGGCGATCCCTGGTCACGGCCCATCCCCTTGTGAAGTTGGCGGCGGCCGGCACCGACGGCGGGCGGCGGAGTCTAACCGTGCCGCGCGCATCGCATCAAGCGAAAAACGGCCCGGCCCGGCGCGGCGCGGCGTCAGCGTCGAAAAGGCTTGACAGCCCCGCATGCGGTGCGTACCCAGGGCAGCGCAGGACAAGGCTCATGGGACCGCACGCATGAGGGGAAACCCATGTCTGTCGGAACCGCCCTGCCCGCGCTGTGCCTGGCGGCCGTGACGGCGACGATGCCGGCACCGGCCGGCGCGGCCGCGTCCGAGGCCGCCGACGCCCTGAAGCAGGCCTCCTCGATGGCGAAGGTCCTTCGCAGCCCGTGCGCGGGGGAGGTGGCGGGCCGGCTGGCGGCGGTGGCCCGCGCCGCCCGCAGCCAGACGACGGCCGGGCGGTACGAGGCGATCCTTCAGCGCCGCCCGAACGATCTCCGCACCCGCGAGCAACTCGTCCGCACGTACCTGCTGAACCTGGACGACCCGGCGTCGGCGGCCAAGTGGCTCGAGGGCATCGAGGACGCGGACCTGCGGAAGTATCTGCCGGCCGTCGGAAAGGGCGTCGAGGCCGCCCCCGAACTGGCCTGCCTGGAACTCGGCGACTGGTACCGGCGCCTGATTGCGAAGGCGCCGGCGGAGGCGAAGCCGGCCATGGCCCGCCGCGCGGCCGCCTACTACGAGCGGTTCATCCGCCTCCACCCGCAGGACGATGCCGACATGGCCCGCGCGCGGCGCGACCTGGCCATCATGCAGAAGGAACTGGCGCGGCTGGGCGGGTCGCCGATCGACGGCCGGCCCGCCTACGACCTCCTGCCGCTCGTCGACCCGGCCGCCCACGCCGTCCAGGGCCGATGGTCGCGCCGCGGCGCCGGCCTGGCGGTGGGGGACCAGGGCGTGGCGCGTATCGTCGTGCCGGTCGTGCCCGACGGGCCGTACGACCTGGAGGTCCGTTTCATCCGGCGCGAGGGCGTGGAGGCGGTCTGCTTCCATCTGCCGTTCGGCTCGAAGCAGGCCCTGCTGATGCTGAGCAGCCACGGGGGGAAGTACGGCGGGCTGGACGGCATCGGCGGCGAGGGCATCACCGACAACGAAACGACGTTCCGGCGGTG
>JAWODB010000030.1:0-13361 GCA_046483505.1 Phycisphaerae bacterium | reverse complement strand
TGAAGCGGAGAGCGCCGCATGGGCCGCACGAAGACCGTCGCGATGCTGCTCGCCGTCCTCGCGGTCTCGTTCGGCGCGGGCGGCTGCGAGGAACCCGCCCAGCGCGAGGACGAAACGAGCCCGCTGCAGGAGCGGCAGGGCACGCCCGAAGGGCAGAGCGAGCCTCACCCGTCGGAGAATCCTCTCGCCTGGGCCGACGCCATCACAGGGGCCGAGGTCGACGAATCCGCCGTCGGCTATGATGGTGCCGGCGGAAACCCGTTGGCCGATTCCTGAAGGACGTGCCCATGCCCGCCCTCACGCGTCGCCGATTTCTGGGCCGGGTGGCCGGCGCCGTCGCCGTCACCGCGGCCGTTCCCCTCGCCATGCCTTCCGAAGCGTCGGCAAAGGAAGAGCCTTTCCGGCTGCGGTACATCCAGGCGTCGTCGATGTACGGCCGGCTGCCGCTCGCCACGGTGCTGGCGGAGATTCCCAAGACCGGCACCAAATGGATTGACATCTGGCCGGAGGGGCACGCCAACCACCGCGAGCAGATGGACGAACTCGGCCACGCGCGGGTCAAGGAACTGCTCGCCGAGCACGGCATCCGCATCGGCATCCTGACGCACTACAACCTGGGCCCGTTCCGGCTTCAGCCGGAGCTGCCTTTGGCAAAAGAGTTCGGCGTTCGGCTCATTATCACGGGCGGCATGCCGAAGGACAAGGACGGAGCCCGGCGGTTCGTCGAGACAATGAAGCCGCACGTCGCGGCCGCCGAGAAGCACGGCGTGGTGCTGGGCATCGAGAACCACGGGGAGTCGGCCGACGCCATCCGGTACCTGGCCGACGCCGCCCCCGAAAACCGCATGGGCGTCGCCCTCGCCCCTTACCATTTGCCGCAGGACCCCGCGCTGCTGGCGCGGCTCATCATGGACCTCGGTCCGAGGCTGGTTCACTTCTACGCCTGGCAGCACGGCAAAGGGTGCCACGAGAAGCGTCCGAAGGAGGAGGAACTTCTCCAGATGCCCGGCCGGGGGCCGCTGGATTTCGGCCCGCTGCTGGCGGCCCTGCGGAAGATCCGGTACGCGGACTGGACGTCGGTGTTCATGCACCCGGTGCCGCGCGGCATTCCGATTCTGCCGACGGCCGCCGAAGTGACGGCCGAAATCTGCCGGGCCCAGAAGCACCTCGAAGCGAAACTCGCCCAAGGAGCCACCACGTGAACAAGGTGCTCATCGTCATCGGCGACGCCACCGAGACCGTCGACACGCTCTACCCGTACTACCGCCTCCAGGAGGCGGGGTTCGAGCCGGTCGTCGCGGCGCCCGAGAAACGCCGGTACCAGATGGTCCTGCACGAGGTCAAGCCCGGGTGGACCATCACGAAGGAGTGGGAGGGGTACACCATCGAGGCCGACGTGGCCTTTGCCGACGTCGACCCGGCCGACTACGCGGGCATCTTCTTTTCGGGCGGCCGGGCGCCGGAGTACATCCGGTACGATGAGGACCTGGTACGGATCACGCGGCACTTCTTCGAGACGCAGAAACCAATCGCGAGCGTGTGCCACGGCGTGGAGATTCCCGCCTACGCCGGGTGCGTCGAGGGCCGGCGGATGGCGACCGTTCCCAAGTGCCGCTTCGACCTGGAGGCCTGCGGCGGCACGTTCGTCGACGAACCGTGTGTCGTGGACGGCAACCTCGTCAGCGGCCGGACGTACCACGACCACGGGCGGTACGTGGGGGCGTGGATCGGCCTGCTCGAGGAAGCGCGGCTCAACCGGTAACGGAAGGTGCCCCATGGGCGTGTCTCGTCTGACGCGGCGCAAGTGGCTGGCTCGCGGCGTCGTCGCGGCTCTCGCAGGCCCCACGTTCGTTCGGGCAAGCGCCCTGGGGGCCGAGGACCGCCCTCCCCCGAGCGAGCGCCTGAACCTCGGCTCCATCGGCCTCGGCAGCATGGGCCTCCGGCACGTCAAGGGGTTCGTCCAGGAGACCGACTGCCGCCTCGCCGCCGTGTGCGACGTGGACGCCTCCCGCCGGTACGGCGCCGCCAAGGTCGTGAACGAGGCGTACGGCACGTCGGACTGCATGGCGGTGGCGGATTTCCGCGAGATCATCCGTCGGCCGGACCTCGACGCCCTCGTCATCGCCGTGCCCGACCACTGGCACGCCGCCCTCGCCATCCCCGCCATCCGGGCCGGCAAACACGTCTACGGCGAGAAGCCGCTCGCCTACACCATCGACGAGGGCAAAGCCATCGTCCGGGCCGTCCGCCGGTACGGGTGCGTCTGGCAGACGGGCAGTTGGCAGCGGTCGACGCGGCACTTCCGCCAGGCGTGCGAACTCGTCCGTAACGGCCGCATCGGCACGCTCACGCGGGTGGAGGTGGGCATCGGCACGGGGCCGACCATCGAGCCCCAGCCCGTCATGCCCGTGCCGGACGGCTTCGATTACGACCTGTGGCTCGGCCCCGCCCCGTGGGCGCCGTACACCGAGAAACGGTGCCACTGGAACTTCCGCTGGATCCTCGATTACTCGGGCGGGCAGGTCACGGACTGGGGCGCCCATCACATCGACATCGCCCAATGGGGCATGGGGACCGACGGCACGGGGCCCGTCGCCGTCGAGGGCACCGGCGTCTTCCCCGACGACGGCCTGTACGACGCCGCCACGCATTACCGCTTCACGTGCACGTACGCCGACGGCCGGGTGCTGGAGGTGGCGAGCAACGACCGGCTCCGGCAGGGCGTCCGCTTCATCGGCGAGGACGGCTGGGTCCACGTGACGCGGGCCGGCTTGAAAACCCATCCGGCCGACCTGGTGCGCGACCGGATCCGCGCGGGGGAGATTCACCTGGCCCGTCCTCGCGGCGACCATCGGCAGGGCCACCGCCGCGACTGGCTCGAGTGCATCCGCTCGGGAGGCGAGCCGATCACGCCCGTCGAGGTCGGGCACCGGTCGATCACGATCGCCCATCTCGGCAACATCGCGATGCGCCTGGGCCGGCGCATCCGGTGGGACCCCGAGGCCGAGACGATTCTCGACGATCCCGGCGCCGCCCGCCTGATGAGCCGCAGCATGCGGTCGCCCTGGGCCGTGTAAGGGGCCACCCATGCCCCACGTCACCCGCCGCACGAGACGCACCACGCTCAGGCCGATCGGGTTCGGCCGGCACGGGGCACGCGTGGCGAAGACGCCGTGCGCGACGTCCTCCAGGAATGGCGTGACCCGCAACCTCACACCCCTCACACGATGGAAGTGGTACAGCAGGATGAGGTGGCTGAAGCCTTCCAGGTCTGCCAGACCGTCGGCGTACGCCTCGTCGATCTCCGCCCGCCCCTCCACGTCCCGGGCGTACACCGGTTGAATCGGCGCCGCCTCCCGATCCGTGTGCGGGCTTCGGATGATACCAATCGGCCGGTACGTGAAGGTCTCGTGCGACGGGTCGGTCATCGTGGCGCCTCCCGGCGACGGCGAAGTCCTTAACCCGGAGGTATAAGGCCGGTGTGGGGCTGTGTCAAGTTGCCGGCGCGACGGCGGCAAGGGTTTGCACCGGCCGCCCGGTTCTGGCATGATGGTCGGCCGGTTGTGAAGCGGAGAGCGCCGCATGGGCCGCACGAAGACCGTCGCGATGCTGCTCGCCGTCCTCGCGGTCTCGTTCGGCGCGGGCGGCTGCGAGGAACCCGCCCGGCGCGAGGCCCCTGCCCCGCCCGCAGGCCATGCCGAGCGCGCCGATGCCGGTCCCGACGCGAGTGCCGACACGAGCCCCGACCGTCAGGTCGCCGGTACGTCCGAAGGCCGGCGCGATCCTCCCGCGCCGGAAGCATCCACCGCCTGGCTCGACACCGTCACCGGCGCCGAGATTGACGAATCGGCCGTCAGCCAGACGATTTACGTCGACGCGACCAAGGGCGACGACTCCGCCACCGGGGGCAGCCGCGGCAAACCCCTTCGCACGCTGAGCATCGCCGTCGAGGTGGCCGCCAAGTTTCTCCGAAACGGCGAGGGCGTCCGCATCCTACTCGCCCCCGGCACGTACCGTGAGGAGGTCACCATCCGGCCGCCCGAGGCCGGCGAGGCCCCGCTCGTCATCGACGGGGCAACCAAGGGCCAGGTCATCCTCAGCGGCTCGGACGACTGGAGCGACCCCCAGCGCTGGCAGCCCGTCGAAGGCCGCCCCGGCATCCTGGCCGCGCCGTGGCCCCACGAGTGGGGCGACGCGGCGGCCGAGGTTTCCGGCCCGCCCGATGCCGACTCGCCGTCCCCGGCCGTGGCCCTACGCCGCGAAATGGTCTTCGCCGACGGCGACCTTCTGCGGCAGGTCCTTTCCCTCGACGCCCTGGAACCCGGCACGTTCTACGTGGACGAGGGGTCGCCCGGCACGGACGGCGACGGATGCCTCTACCTCGCCCTGCCGCTGGACGCCGAGCGAGGCCGGTCGCGCATCGAGGTGGCGGTCCGATCCGCCGACCGGCACGACGCCGGCCTCCTGGAGGTCCGGCGCGGCGCCAGCGTCGTCCTGCGAAACCTCGTCGTCCAGCACCACGCCGGCACGTTCCGGAACGACGCCGCTTCGGTGCATGTGAGCGACTGCCGACACGTCCTCGTCGAGGACTGCACGTTCCGTTGGAACAACGCCGCCGGTCTGCGGCTGGACAACCTCCGCGGCGTGACCCTGCGCCGGTGCACCGCCGAACACAACGGCGCCTGCGGCACGGCGTGGAGGCTGTGCTCGAACCTGCTGGCCGAGGACCTGACCGTCGCCCACAACAACTGGCGGGGCGATTGGGGCGGCCTGACGGGCGGCCGCGTCGCCGGGCTCAAGACCTGGGAGGCGGTGGGCGATTGCATCCTCCGCGGCGTGGAGGCCCGCGGCAACGCCTGCCCCGGCGTGTGGCTGGACCAGGTGCAGGCGCGCGTCCTCGTCGAGGACCTCCGGGCCGTCGAGAACCGCCACGCCGGGCTCGCCGTCACCGCCGGCCGGGGGCCGACCGTGCTGCGGGGCGCCGTCCTCGCCCGCAACGAGGGAACCGGCCTTCTCCTGGCGCAGGCACAGAGCGGTTCCCTGGAGGGCAGCACGCTCTACGGCAACGCCGCCAGCCAGATCGAGGTCCTCGCGCCGGCGTCCGACGCCGGACCCCACCCGGCGCTCGGGCGGACCGTTTCCGGAAGCGTGACGGACTGGACGTGGCGGGAGAACGCCGTCGTCTCGACCGACGCCGACGCCCCGCTCGTCCGCGCCCCCGCCGAGGCCGCCTTCCTCCGCTCGCTCCACTCCGACCGCAACCTCTGGTTCGGGCCGGACGAGGACCGGACCTTCCACCTCGCCGGCATGGACCTCTGCCTGGAGGCGTGGCAGCAGGTAACGGGCCAGGACCGGGGCTCGCGGTTCATCGAGCCGGGGTTCGAGAACGCGGAGGCCCTGGACTTCCGGCCGCGCGGCGACAGCCCGCTCCGGCAGCGCGACGCCTGGCCCACCCAGGCGGCGATGCCGGGCGGCCTGGCGCGCCTGGCGGAGTTCCGCGCCCTCCTCGCCCGCGCCACGACCGCGCCGCCGTACCCCGCCCTCGCCGATGCCAAGGACGCCACGTGGCACGCGGTGGACCTCGCGGCCGTCGCGACCCGTCCGCTGACGCGCGAGGACGCCTGGCTGGGCGATGCGTTTCCGGAACTCGTCCCCGGGCCGCGAACCATCCACGGCGTGCCGTTCGAGATTCCTGCCGCGCAGGCGGGCGGAGGCGCCGCGGCCGTCGTCCTGCGTTCCGCCCGCGCGCAGACGGCCGGCGGCCAACCGCTGCCCGTCGCGGTCTCCGTGCCGGTCGGTCGCCGGGCGCAGACGGTCTACGTCCTGCACGGCTGCGCGGGCCGGGTGCGATTCGCCCCCATCGGCCGGTACGACCTGGTGTACGAAGACGGCACGACGGCGGGCATCGACGTGGTCCCCCTCGGCGAGGCGGCGGACGACGAGGCGCGGCTCGCCCGGCGCCGGCGTCTCGCCACCATCCAGGACTGGCGGCCGGCGTTTCCGCACTTCGCCACAGACGGGGCCCGGCAGGCGATGATCGTCGACCCGGACGACCCCGCCGGCCGCATCCGATACCTCTACACGCTGCGCTGGCCGAATCCCCATCCCGGAAAGACGATCCGGGCCATCCGGCTGGCCTCGGCCGACCCGGACCAGGAGGTGACGCTGGGCGTCGTGGCTGTGACGTTGCGGCTGCCCTGACGAGCCGCCGCTGTGACGGCGCCCGTGCGCGGCGGGTCTCCGCACCTGCCGCACAATGGCACGGCTCCAAAATGGCCATCAAAGGAAGGGCAAATCCATGACGATGCTCTCCCGCCGGACGTTCCTGCGAACGACGCTGCGCGCCGCGGCGGCCGGCCTCGCCGCCCCGGCGCTGGCCGGGGCGTCGCCCCTGGCCCGCGCCGCCGGGGGCGAGAAACGCAACGTCCTCTTCATCGCCGTGGACGACCTGAGGCCGGAACTCGGCTGTTACGGCCACCCGCACGTCAAGAGCCCGAACATGGACCGGCTGGCGGCCTCCGGCACGCGCTTCACGCGGACCTATTGCCAGCAGGCCATCTGCGCCCCGTCGCGCGCGAGCCTGCTGACGGGCCTCCGGCCGGACTCGACCGGCATCTACGACCTGCGCCACCCCGTCAAGGACACCCTGCCCCACGTCCGCACCCTGCCGCAGCACTTCCGGGCACACGGCTACCACACCGTCTCGCTCGGCAAAATCTACCATCACGGCAGCGACGATCCGAAGGGGTGGAGCGAGCGGCCGGGCGTACACAAGCCCCTGTACGCCGACCGGCAGACGAACCTGCGGCGGTGGCGGCTCATGGAGGAGGCCAGGAAGAAGGGCCTGACCGGCAGCCGGCGGTACAACTACGCCGCCGGGCCGGCCACCGAATGCCTCGACGTGCCCGACGAGGCCTACGGCGACGGGGCGATCACCGACGCCGCCCTCCGCATCCTCCGCGAGCGAAAGGACGAAGCGTTCTTCCTCGCCGTCGGCTACTGGAAACCGCACCTGCCGTTCACCGCCCCGAAGCGGTACTGGGACCTGTACGACCGGTCCTCGATCCCCGTGCCCGACGGCGACGAGCCCGACGGCGCGCCGCCCCTGGCCTTCACCAACTGGGGCGAACTGCGGGCCTACACCGACATCCCGAAGCAGGGCGACCTGGACGAGGCCAAGACGCGCCAACTCATCCACGGGTACTGGGCGTGCGTGACGTTCGTCGACCGCCAGATCGGGCGGCTGCTCGACGCCCTCGACGCCCTCGGCCTCGCCGAGAAGACCGTCGTCATCCTGTGGGGCGATCACGGGTGGAAACTCGGCGAGTACGGCGACTGGTGCAAACACACCAACTTCGAACTCGACACCCACGTCCCGATGCTCCTCTGCGTGCCCGGCGCGAAGGCGGGGCAGACCTGCGCCGCTCTCACCGAATACGTGGACATCTATCCCACGCTGGCCGAGGCGTGCGGCCTGGCCGTGCCCGAGCACTGCGAGGGGACGAGCATGATGCCCCTCCTTGCGAATCCCGGCCGGCCGTGGAAGACGGCGGCCTTCAGCCAGTATCCGCGCGGCCGGAACCTCATGGGGTACAGCCTGCGGCACGGGACGTGGCGGTACACCGAGTGGCGGCACCGCAAGACGGGCGAGGTCGTGGAGCGGGAACTGTACGACCATTCGGCCGGCCCGCTCGCCACCGAGAACCTCGTGGCCAAACCGGAACGCGCGGACCTCGTGAAACGCTTCGCGTCGACGATGGAGGCGGGCTGGCAGGCCGCCCGGCCGTAAACGCGGTCTGACGGAAGGTTGCCGCGCGGCGGCCTGGGAAGGCCGCCTCGCGGGAAATGGCGTTGCAGCATCACAGGCCGACGGTGGCGCGGCGGCCGTTGATCTCCACCTCGACCGTCCGGTTCCGGATGCGGACGACCTTGGCGCCGGCCACGCTTTCGCCCTCGCGGACCGGCCGGCCGTTGATGATCGCCAGGCCGCCGTCCGGCCCGTTCATGATGCTGCTGATCTTGAGGGTCGAGGTATCGACGGGCGGCCGCGGCGCGGGCGGCGGCGTTTCCGGTTGGAGCACGTCCTGCGTGGCCGGTGGCGGCTCGGCGGATGGTCCCGCGCCCTTCGCCGGTGTGGCCGAGCCGGGCGCGGCTGCATTCTGCCAGCCGGTAGCCGGCGTGCGCGAGGCCGCTTGCTGCATCATCAGCATGCGGTTGAAGAGGCCCGCCATCTGCTCCTCGCCGGCGTCCGTTCCGGCGGCGGCATCCGCTGTGACCGCGTCGGCCGAGAGGCGCAGGTCCAGCGGTGCCTCGTCCAGGGGGTTGGCCTCAGAAGGCGTGGGTCCGTGGGCGGCGTCGGCAGTCGCTGACGGGACGGCGGCCGCCTGCGCCCCGGGTGCCGCCGGCCGGTCCGCCGCTTCCGTATCGCCGGTCTCGGGCGCCACGGCGGCGGTCTTCGGCGGGGTCGATGCCGCACTCGGCTTTGGTGCGGGCGCCGGCTTGCCCCCGCGTGCGACGGCCTGCTTGACCGCCGCGGAGGCCGTCTCGACGGCCGTGCCCGTCTTCTCGCGGACCTCGCCGATGCCCCACCACAGGCCGTAGGCCACCACGCCCACCAGGATCACCAGGGCCAGTCCGAGCAGGACGGTCCAGGGCGACCGGCGCTTGGGGGCGGGCGGATCGGTCTCCTCGGGCGGCAGGGCGGGTGGGGCAGGCGTGTCGCCGCCCGCGTCGTGCTGCCGCTGTTCCATGTCCGCCCGGCGAAGGGCGTCGTTGATGAGGCTCATGCCCCGGCCTCCTTCAGGTCCGCCGCCGCCAGCCGGGCCAGGCGGCGGTTGATCAGCCCCGTCCGGTGGACGTAGCCGGCCAGCAGGGCCTTGTCGCCGATGGCGTTGATGAGCCGCGGCGTGCCCCGGCTGAACCGGTAGATTTCGTGGACGGCCCCGTCGTCGAACCGCACGACGGGGGCGATGCCGTCACCGTGGGCCACCTGCAAACGGTGCTGCAGGTACTGCTTCGTCTCGTGCCGGTCCATCTGCTCGAGGTGGTACCGGACGGTGATGCGCTGGGCCAGTTGCCGCAGGTCGCGGCGGGCGAGTTTCTTCTTCAGTTCCGGCTGCCCCACGAGGACGATCTGGAGCAGTTTCTGCTGCTCGGTCTCCAGGTTCGACAGAAGGCGGACCATCTCCAGGCCCTGGGTCGACATGTCCTGGGCCTCGTCGATGATGAGGACGGCGTCCCGGTCGTTCCCGTTGGCCTGGAGGAGGAACCGGTTCAGCAGATTCAGGTAGCCGAGGCGGTCGAGACGTTTGGAGCCGATGCCGAACTCGTCGACGATGGCCCGCAGCATCTGGGTCTGCGTCAGGACGGGGTTCAGGATGAGGGCGGTGTGGAAGCGCGGTCCGAGCCGCCCGAGGAGCGTCCGGCAGAGGGTGGTCTTGCCCGTGCCGACCTCGCCGGTCAGGCAGATGAAGCCCTTCCGCTGCCGGATGCCGTAGAGCAGGTGCTCGAGGGCCTCGCGGTGGCGTCCGGTGAGGAAGAGGAAGCGCGGGTCGGGCGTGATGTTGAACGGTTCCTCGCGGAAACGGAAATAGTCCTTGTACATCGGTGGCCCCCTCGCCGCACGGGCGAAGCCGATTCGCCGCGATGCCGGGTCGAACGGCCCCCTGCCCGGTGCGGGCGATACGCCGTCCACGGATATGTGTCGGCACGGAAGGGGCGGAATCTTCATTCAAAGGCGGGCACAGACACCGGCGATGCTCCAGACGCATGCTGCGCGGTGGGTCTCCGTACTCACCGCGCAGAAAGTGGCAACGGCATTCGCGCGCGGCGGGTGCGGAGACCCGCCGCGCTCCATGTGGGCCCTATTCCGCGCCGAGGACGTACCGGCGAAGGTTCAGGGCGTCGCGGACGGCGTGGCCCTCGGCGTCGTTGTTGAAGAAGGCGTAGACGTCCCGCCCCTCGGCGAGGTGCTTCTTGACGCGCCGCGCCACGCCGGAAAGCGCCTGGGGCGAGTAGGTGCCGCCGTACGGCATCTCGTCCGCGGTGCCGTGGAACCGCAGGTAGACCCAGTCGGCGGTGACCTCGCGCGGGTGTCGCCCGAGCATATCGTGAATCACCAGGGCCGCGCCGTGACGCCGCAGGACGTCCCACACCTCGCCTGAGAACCAGTCCGGGTCGCGGAACTCGACCGCCCAGCGGTGGGTGTCCGGGGCCACCTCGAGGAACGCGTCGAGCCGCTCCGGATCCGCGTGCCAGTTGGGCGGCAGTTGGACGAGGATGGGGCCCAGGAGGTCGCCGAGGTGCTCGGCCCGCTCCAGGAACGTGGCGACGTGGCCCTGGGGCCCGCCGGGGTCCTTCAGCCGCTTCATGTGGGTGCCGTAGCGGCTGTACTTCAGGACGTAACAGAACCCCCCGGGCGCCCGTTCGCGCCACTGGTCGAACGTCTCGGCCTTCGGCAGATTATAGAAGGTGTTATTGATCTCGACAGTGTTAAACGTGTCGGCGTACGTCTCGAACCAGCGTTTCTTGGGGACGTCCTCCGGGTACAGGACGCCCCGCCAGTGATCGTACTGGTAGCCGGACGTGCCGATGCGGAACGTGCCTCGTTTGGCCGCCATGCCAATCGCCTCCCGCGGTCTTCAGTCGTCTCCGGCCGTTGCGTCTTTCTGGGCGGCGGGTCTCCGCACCCACCGCGCCCCCACGAGCGGGTTTGCACTCGCGGGGCGGGTACGGCGACCCGCCGCTTCTTCAGTCGGACGTCTTCCGCTGCTCCGCGCCCGCCGCGCCGAACGTGCGGCGCTGTCCGTGCCGAAACGGACGGCGGCGACCGCCCGGGGCTGGCCGACCATATCCTCGACGGGTTCCAGGTCGGCGGTGGTCTCAAACTCCATGGCCTCGCCGCTGCAGGAACGGTACAACCGGTCGGGGGTGAGTTCGTCAATCGGCATGATCGGTGCTCTCCTGGTGCGCTGCCGGTTCGCGTTCGGACGGGTGGCAGACCGAGGTGCAGGGTGCCGCGGGACCCATGGCCGTACCTGCCGGCTATGGGGTATGTCGAAACCATCGCGGCCGGGTCGTCGCACTCCCCGTGTCGTTCATCCAGGCTGAGGGGGTTCCCCCTCGATCCACGGCTTGGGTGTGCGGCGGTCGCCGGGGCCGGGTGTCTCCTCCTCGGCGGCGTGTTGGCGGCAGCACGTCGCCCACGGCTTGGCCCGGAGCCGCTCCATCCCGATAGGGCCGCCGCAGGTGCTGCATGTGCCGTACGTGCCCGCGTCGAGCCGCTTGAGCGCCTCGTCGACGGCGAGGAGGCGGTTCTCGTGGTCCTCGATGAGTTTCTCGTGGAGTTCGCGGTCGAACGTTTCGGTGCCGACGTCGGCCTCGTGGGTGGGCACGTCCGACGGGGCGCCGGCGGACCGCTGCGGGTCGCTGCGCTCGGCGAGTTCGGCGCGCAGCCGCTCCAGGTCCGCGTTCAGTTGCCGCCGTTTCTCCGCGAGCACGTCGCGGCACTCGTCCTTCTGGGCCTGGGTGAGACCGCTCGCATCGTCGGCCATGGTGCGTCTCCTCTTCGGTGCGCTGCCGGGTGCGGCGACGGCACGAAACGGACCCTCGCGGCGTCTGGTGGCACGCACAGGCGGGGCGCGCCGCACGGTTCATGGATACCAGTTTAAACGAGGGGCGGGGCCTGCGTGGGGCGAAAAACGAATTCCCTGTGCGCCGCCCGCCGCGGACCGTAAAATCCCGCCCGGTGGGTCAGAAAACGGGGAGCCCGCCGGGGTCTCCTGACCCGACGCGCGTATTCGCCCCGTGCTCGAGCCGGCCGCGGAAGCGGCCGGACATCTTCATCCGCGATGACACGTGGCATGGCAGACCGTGATGACCCGCCGCGCACGACTCGAGCGCCCGTGCCGCGGCCGGCCTCGTCCGGCCGTGCGGCCCATCGGCCAGAATCACGGCGGGACAAGACCCGCCGTGGCACATCCCGTTTGAGATACCGGTGCGCGACCGTGCCTCACGTGGAGAGCCGCCATGAAAGCCGTCATCCAGCGCGTGAGCCGGGCGAGCGTGACCGTGGACGGGAAGGTCGTCGGGGCGGTCGAGCGCGGTCTGCTCGTCCTGCTCGGCGTGGCCCGCGGCGACACGGACGAGACGGCCCGGGCCCTGGCCGCCAAGATCGCCAAACTCCGCATCTTCAACGACGAGGCCGGCAAGATGAACCTCTCGGTCCGCGACACCGGCGGCGGCGTGCTGGCGGTCAGCCAGTTCACGCTCCTGGCCGACACGCGGAAGGGGAACCGGCCGAGTTTCGTCGGCGCCGCCCCGCCCGAGGAGGCCGAACGCCTCTACGAGGTCTTCTCAGGCGCCGTCGCCGCCGAGGGCGTGCCCGTCGAGAAGGGCGTCTTCGGCGCGATGATGGACGTGGCGCTGGTCAACGAGGGCCCCGTGACCATCGTGATGGAGATGTGAGCGGCCGGGCGGACGGCTGGTCGGGGCGGCGGGATTCGAACCCGCGACCTCGTGCTCCCAAAGCACGCGCGCTAGCCAGGCTGCGCTACGCCCCGGTTCCTGTATAAGCCTCGGACCCGCTCAACCGCCGGAAACGACCACGGCGAGATCCCTCGACTCGCTGCGCTCGCTCGGCATGACATCTTCTCAGCACCCTTATACGCCGCCCATCATCGCCTTTCAAGCGCATTCAGCCTCCCGCTTGATGCGCCCGCCCCCAGCGTGTACGATGGCCCGTCTATGACCGACTCCAGCGCTCCCAACCCGGCCCACACGAACGCCCGCCAGGGCGACCTGGCGGCCGCCATCTCGCGCGACCTCCTGCCCTTCGTCACGAATCCCGCCCAGTACGTGGGCGGCGAGGTGAACGCCGCCCGCAAGGACTGGGACGCCGCCGCGGTGCGCCTGTGCCTTGCCTTCCCGGACACGTACGCCATCGGCATGAGCCACCTGGGCTCAGGGATCGTGTACGACGTGGTCAACCGGCGGTCCGACGCGCTCTGCGACCGGACGTACGCGCCGTGGGGCGACGCCGCCGACCGCCTGGGCGCCCTCGGCCTGCCGCTGTTCGCGTGGGAATCGCGCCGGCCGGTCCGCGACTTCGACCTGGTGGGCTTCTCGCTCCAGTACGAGATGCTCGCGACGAACGTCCTGGCGATGCTGGACCTGGCGGGCATCCCGCTGCTCGCCGAGGAGCGCGGCGAGGCGGACCCGCTCGTCCTCGCGGGCGGGCCCGGCACCAACAACCCGGAACCGATGGCCCCGTTCTTCGACCTCATGGTCCTCGGCGACGCCGAGGCCGCCCTGCCCCGCTTCCTGGACCGGTACGCGGACCTGAAGGCGGCCGGGGCCCCGCG
>JAWODB010000193.1:0-9968 GCA_046483505.1 Phycisphaerae bacterium | reverse complement strand
AAAGACCGAACCGGCGCTCCCCGGGCCCCCGGCGCAGGAAAGCGTTGCACTTGAGCCGGTGGCCGCCGTCGCTCAGACGATACAGGCTTTGGGAGAGGTACCCGATCTTCTCGCCGTCCAGGAACAGGCTGTGCCACTGGCTGCGGACGAAGCGAGCGGGGAGCCGGGAGGCGGCATTGTCGGTGTCGGTCTCGGTCGCCCACACCGGCGCAGGCCCGGCCATGCACGCCGCCCAAACTGCGGCGGGGAGCAGGACGGCACTGCAAATCTTCGGGCGCATCGCGTCCACGCTGGCCAATCCATCGGCATGCTCGTCAGGACACTATAGGCCGAAGCGGGGTGTCCGGTCAACGTGCTTCGCCGGCCGCTGACACTTTTTGGGCTCTGCCCGACGGCGCCCGCGCAGGCCACCTTCCCGGTTTTCCGCGTTGACCGCCGCGGCACGCGGGGCTACAGTACGCTTGCGCATTCTCCGGCCCGGAGGCACCGCCCCATGGCTGACCAACTCGCCTACGCCATAATCACCCCCTACAGTCTGCACAAGAGCCGTACGGGCGGCATCATCGGCCGCCTGGTGAGCCTGGCCCGGCTGGATCTGGTGGGCATCCACATGTACGCCCCGAGCGACGCGTGGGTAGATGAGTACCTGGACATCCTCCGGCGGTCGGACCTGGAGAACCCCGCCCGCGACGCCTTTATCGCCTATGTCGACGAGCACCTGCGGCGCGACAACCCGCTCGGCCTCTCGAACCGGTGCATGATGCTCCTCTTCAAGGGGCCAAGCGCCTTCAAGCACCTGCTCGACGACGTGGTCGGCCACGCCAGCCCGCGCGTGACGGGGCACACCGTCCGGGGCACGTACGGCGACTTTCAGCGGTCGCCGGACGGGTCGCTCCGGTACTTCGAGCCGGCGGTCATCTGCGGCCCGTGCGGCGAGACGGCCGGGGAGGAACTGGCGTTCCTGGCCCGCACGGCCGCCACCGACGGCGGCATCATCGAGGACTCGGTCGACTTCCTGCCGGACGCCGAGACGTTCGAGACGCAACTGGTGATCCTGAAGCCGGAGAACTTCGAACGCCGCAGCCGCCGGCCCGGCTACATCATCGACGTCTTCAGCCGGACCGGTCTCTACATCGTGGGGGCGACGTTGCTGTCGATGTCCGCCGCCCAGGGCGAAGCGTTCTACGCCCCGCTCCTGGACGTCTTCCGCGACAAACTCCGGTTCCTCATCGAAGGCACGATGCGCGAGCGGCTGGCCGGCGCGTTCGACTTCGAGATCCCCGACGCCTTCTACGAAGAGGCCAAGGCGTCGCTGGCGGACCTGAACGCCCGGACCGAGTTCGCCAAGATCGTCCACTACATGACGGGTGTGGACCCCCGTCGGGTCACCACGGAGGAGGAGCGGAACCGGCCGGGGCCCGTCCAGTGCCTGGCCCTGCTGTACCGGGGGCCGGACGCCATCGAGAAGATCCGCCGCATGCAGGGCGCGACGAACCCGGAGCATGCCGAGGAAGGCACGGTCCGCAGCGACTTCGGCCGCGACCTCATGCGCAACGCCGCCCATGCCTCCGACTCGCCCGAGAGCGCCGAGCGCGAACGCAAGATCATCGGCATGTGGACGACCGAGGACCGGCCCGAGTTCCAGCGCATCATCGAGGATCACCTGGCCGGCTGACCGCCCGTCTCGCGACACGACACGGCAACAGCGCCTCACGCAAAGCCGCCAAGCCGCAAAGACGGCAAACGACAACGGCAGAAAGAGAGCGAGACAGCAACGGCACGCTCGCGCACGCGTGGTGACAAAAACGCGCTATATCTGTAAGTCTAGTTTTCCGCCGTTGTCGTCTTTGCGGCTTTGCGCCTTTGCGTGAGGAACGCTGTTTGCCGTTGCAGTTCCTGCGCCTTGGCGTGAGGCGCGCCGTTCGCCGTGGCCGTTTGAGCGCCTTCGCGTGAGGCGCTTCGCCTCGAAAGGAGAACTCGCCCATGTCCATGCCCACCCGCCGACGCTTCCTGAAGACGCTGGGCCTCGGTGCCGCCGGTCTGGCCACCGGGTGCCTCGCCCGCGCGGGCGCCCGCACGGCCGCGGCCGCCGACGCCGCCGCACGCCCGCCCAACGTCCTCCTCATCATGGCCGACGACGTCGGCCGCGAGGTCCTCGGCTGCTATGGCGGCACGTCGTACGAGACCCCGCACATCGACCGCCTCGCCCGCGAGGGCACGCGGTTCACCTACGCGTTCAGTTGCCCCGTGTGCGCGCCGACGCGCGTCAAGATCATGACCGGCCGGTACGGGTTCCGGACCACGCAGAAGTGGGGCCACATCCCGCCCGAGGAACGGACCTTCGGCCACGTGCTCGGCAAGGCCGGCTACGCCACCGCCATCGCCGGCAAGTGGCAGATGGCCCTCCTCAAGAACGACCCCGACCACTGCCGCAAGATGGGCTTCCAGCAGTCGTGCGTCTTCGGCTGGCACGAAGGGCCGCGCTACTACGGCCCGTACCTCTATGAAAACGGGAAGCCGAAGCGCTACCCGGACGACGTGTACGGCCCGGACGTGTACGTCGATTTCCTCGTGGACTTCATGAAGGCCAGCCGCGACCGCCCGTTCCTGGCGTACTACTCGATGGCGCTGTGCCACGCCGTCAGCGACGACTTCTGGCCCCCGCCGCCCAAGCCGCCCGGGCAAGACAAATACCGCTCCTACGCCGAATGCGTTGCCGCGATGGACGAGCGCGTCGGCCGCATCGTCCGGGCGCTGGAGGACCTCGGCCTCCGCGAAAACACGCTCGTCCTCTACACGACCGACAACGGCACGACCGGCTCGTTCATCCGCGACGCCAAAAAGGTGGACGGCAAACGGCGGTACCCGCGGGAGCCGGTCACCTCGACGTGGCACGGCAAGCAGGTGCGCGGCGGGAAGGGATCGATGAACGACCTCGGCACGCGCGTGCCGCTCATCGCCCACTGGCCCGGCCGTGTGCCCGCCGGCAAGGTCTGCGACGACCTGGTCGACTTCAGCGACGTCCTGCCGACCCTGGCCGACCTCGCCGGCGCCCGCCTGCCCTCCGACCGCGTCATCGACGGCCGGTCGTTCGCCCCGCAACTCTTCGGCAAGAAGGGCGACCCGCGCGAGTGGGCGTACAACCAGCGCGGGGAGAAGGCGTGGGTCCGCACCCACCGGTGGAAACTGTACCGCAACGGCCGCCTCTTCGACCTGGAGGCGGACCCGATGGAGAAGCAGCCCATCGCGCCCGGCGAGGCCTCCGGCGAGGCCGCCGCCGCCCGCAAACGCCTGGAGGCCGTCCTGGCGGACCTGAAGGCGTCTTGAGGGAACGGAGAGACGTCCACGTGGCACCAGGTTGTCATTCTGAGGCCCCGCTTGCGGGGCTGAAGAATCTCGCCGTGCGAAAGGCGACAAGGCGAGATTCTTCGTCGCGGCACCGCCGCTCCTCAGAATGACAACGCCGTACGTTCCTTGCGCCTGGTCCAGTAGACTCTCCAAGACAGGACTCCGTCTATGACGCCACCGCCCACGTTCCTCGACCTGCCGCCCGACCTGGCCGACCCCCAGCGGGCGCGGTACGTCGTCCTCCCCGTGCCGTACGAGGGGGCCGTCTCGTACGCGCGCGGGACGGCGGCGGGTCCGGCGGCGATCCTCGCGGCCTCCGCCCAGGTGGAACTGTACGACGAGGAACTCGGCGCCGAGTGCGTGGCGGCGGGCGTCGCCACGCTCCCGCCCGTCGAACCGGCCGACGACCCGGCCGCCATGATGGACCGCGTCCGGGCCGCCGCCGGGCCGCTCATGCGCGAGGGCACGTTCGTCCTGGCCCTGGGCGGCGAGCACAGCATCACGGCCCCGCTCGTCGCCGCCGCGCGGGAGGCGTTCGGCGACCTCAGCGTCCTCCACGTCGACGCCCACGCCGACCTGCGCGACGCCTACGGCGGCACGCCGCACTCGCACGCCTGCGTGATGCGGCGGGTGCTGGAGGTCACGCCGCACCTCGTCCAGGTGGGCATCCGGAGCCTGTCGAAGGAGGAGGTCGAGGCGTGCCCGGAGCAGGTCGCCCGTTTCATCACGCCCGCGATGTGCGACGACGACCCCAACTGGACGGACCGCGTCCTCGGCGGCCTGGGCCCGCGCGTCTACGTGACGGTGGACATGGACGGCCTGGACCCGTCGGTCGCGCCCGGCGTCGGCACGCCGGAGCCGGGCGGCCTCTCATGGCGGCAGGTGCTGCGGCTGCTGCGCCGCGTGGCGGCGGAGCGGGAGGTGGTGGCCGCCGACGTCGTGGAGACGTGCCCGATTCCGGGGCAGCCCCTGACGGAGTTCGTCGCCGCGCGCCTCGCGTACAAGATCATTGCGTACACGCAGGCGTGACGATAGGCGGGTGGCATCCCGAGTTCCCGCGCGGCGGGTGGCACGCTGTCGCTGCTTTTGCGAAAGCGTGTGCATCGGGCGCCGGAGACGCATGCTTTCGCAACGGCGCGAAAGCATGGCACCCGGCGCGTCTACTTCTCCTTCTCCGCCTTCAGCGAGACGAGCCGGTCGCCGTCCCACTCCAAGTGCAGCCGCGGCCGCGGCGGCGCGGGATGCCGGTCGAAGACGTAGCCGGCCAGCATCGGCAGCGAGACGCTCGGCTCCACCCACGCCATGGCGAAGCGGGCCTCGCGGTCGATCTTGCCCCACGACTGGGCCTCGCCCAGGGTCGACCCCGAGAGGCCCCCGTCCTGCGTCACGGCGGTGGTCACCTGGACGGCGTAATCGTGCCCCCGCTCCTCCCCGAAGATGTACGCCGACACGATCGAGTCGTTGATGTAGTTCTTCGGCACGCCGCCCGCCACGTAGACGGCGGCGGTCTTGCGGCTGGCGACGACGATCTGCGTCAGTTCGTAGTTGTCGCGGATGGAATCGATGGCGATGCCCGGCCGCCCCTCGCGCCGGCACCGGTGGCGGTGTTCCGTCAGCCCGATGCCGATGGACGAATCGTTCAGCGCCGGCGAGAAGACCGGCACGCCCAGCCGGTGGCACTGGTGCACGATGGAGTCGGGGTCGTCGAGTTTGGAACCCAGGAAATCGAGGTACGCCCGGCTGGAGGTGGTACCGGGGGGCATCTCGTCGGCCACCCGGCCGCACCACTGGTCCGTCTGCCAGAACGCCTCCTCGTCCACGTAGGTGTCGTAGATGCGGTCGATGCGCAGGTCCCGCAACTGGACGTCGTCCGCCGCCGGCGTGCCGCGCCAGTGCTTGAATCCCCGCGCCTGATACACGTCCTGGTACAGGATGGCGCCCGTGGAAACGACGACGTCGACGTACCCGCCGACGACGAGGTCGCGGATGACCTTCCGCAGGCCCGCCGCGATGAGCGGCCCCGCCAGGCCCAGGAAGACGGTCGGCCGGCCGCGGTCCTCGTACATCGCCGTCAGCACGCGGGCGCACGTACCGAGGTTCCGGGCCTGGATGCTCATCTCGCCCATCGCCTCGACGAGGTCGGCCACGGTCATGCCGGACCGGACGTCGGCGGCCCGGACGGGGTGCTTGAGCACGCGCTTCTTGGCCCGGACCTGCTCCGGCGGAAGCGGCGGATAGGGGTTTGCCGATTCGGTCTCGTCCGGACGGCGGTCGTCGCGGTCAGGCGGCGGCATGGGGATACTCCTCCAACGCCCGCCCATGAGCGCCGCGAATGGGCGGGACCGGCAGGCCCGTCCTCGCCCTCACCCTGCCCTCTCCCACCGGGGGAGAGGGATGCGTTCACGGCAGAAAGACGGCGGCGGCGACGGTCGTGGTCCACAGGCCGCCCGGGTCGCCCGTGGCCGTCTGCACGCACGCCCGGGTCCGCACGATCTTGCCGGACATCCGGTAAATCTCCCGCCGGTCGTCGTAGGCGGTCTCCGGGTCGAACGGGATGCCGAGCGTGGTGGCCAGCATCGTGGCGGCCATGTCCTCCACCAGGTCCGACAGACGGGCCTCGGTCATCCCGAACCCGTGGTGCTCGCTGATGTAGCCGTACTGGGTGCCCTCGGCCGGCTGGGCCAGGCCGATGCCCGCCCCGACGAGCCGCGAGGGCTCGTTCGTGGAGGCCTCGGCCATGACGACGAACGTAATCTGGCCGGGCTCCAGTTGCGCCTCGCCCTTGCGCCGCGAGATGATCTTGCACTTGGGCGGCAGGATGCTCGAGACCCGCACCAGGTTGCACGTTTCGATACCGGCCTTCCGCAGGGCCATCTCGAAACTCTGGAGCCGCGTCTGGTGCTTGCCCACGCCCTTCGTGAAGAAGACCCGTGTCGGAATGGGGAGCATGGGGCCTCTGTCCCTCCTTCTTCGGCCACGTCCGCGGCCGGACCGTGTCAAGGGTGCAGGATGGCGAACGTGCGGCGTCCCCGAGGGGGCCGGCACCATCCCGGCCAGACTTCCCTGCATACGGACGGGACGGGCGTTTGTCAAGCGATTGCGGCGCAGCCGTGCCTCGCCCGAGAGCATCCTGAGACGGCATCTGCCGCCCATCAGCGCCGGCCGGTCGCCTCCCCCACCATGAAGCCGGCGTTGACGAAGTCAACGTCGTCGTACCCTACGCCGTCACCGGCATCGTCGACTACCAGCCGCAACGTCTTGGCGCCGCGCGGGATCGCGATATCCATGTTGCACGATGCGCCCGCCCCTTGCAGGAGCGGGGTCCTGAAGGCGGGCCGCTTGTCGGCCAGCACCATGACGATGACGCTTCCGCGCACATCTCCATGGCGGCCCACCTGGTCGTCGAGGCCGACCGTGCAAACGAACCGACGGTACTCCGGTTTGAGCGCATACGTGAGGTCAGCCTTGGCATGCTCGCCGATACCACGCTCGTAGGTCACGCCGTTGAGGCGGAGAGGCGCGCCGCTGCAGTTACGGTTGACGTGGGTCCTGCCGTCGTGATTCCCAGATACGGCCCTCACAGGGGTCAGCGTGTCGAGGTACACGTCAGGGCGAACGGACGGACCGCCCGGTGGCCGCAGCAGCCGGGCCTGGCCCGAGTGCATCTTCAGCCGCACCCGTTTCCACTCGACCCGCGTGAAGTGCGCGCCCAGGCCGAGGAACCGCTCGTCCGGCAGTTTCCACCGTTTGCCGACCGAGAGACGCGACGCCGGGCCCTGCCAGGCCAGGTGCGGCTTGCCGTCCACCGTCACGTCGATGCCGACGCCGCCGCTGGCCCGCCGGACCGTGGCGTGCACCGTGCAGTCGCGCCGGTCGCGGAGCCTGACGGGCGCCGTGCGCGTCTCATTCTGACGGGGGGCCTTGCCGTCGAGGGCGTCCAGGCCGTCGCACACGCCGTGGTCGTCGTTCAGGACCACCGCCACGCCCGTCGTGCCGATGGGCAGCGTCGCGACGATGGCGTGGTCGCCCCAGGTCCGGGCGAAGGTGACCTCCAGGTCGTACTCGCCTATCGGGGCGGCGGGGAGCATGAGGCGGGCGCCGCCGGCCGCCTTCACCAGCGCCACGCCGCCGTCCCGCGCCTCCCACGTGCCCTTGAGGCCGTGACGGGCGGGGTCGAGGAGCGGCAACAGGTCCAGCCACTCGCCCGGTTTGATGATGCCGTTTTTCGGAACGGCAGCGGTTTCAGTGGGCTGTGTCGTGTCGGTTGTTGCTGCGGCCGTGGTAGCCGGGCCGAGGTCCGCCAGCAGGTCCTCCACCTTCTTCAGCGCCAGTGTCGCGGTGGTGCGTTCCAGGTCTTCCGTCTCGTGCAGGGAGAGGAACCGGTCGTAGTACGCCTTGGCCCGCTCGAACATCGCCCGTTTGGCGGGGGTCGGGGCGGTCTCGCCCAGGCTCCGGTACCAGTCGCCCAACTCCACGCACGCCAGTTCCGGCGCCGCCTCCACGCCTTTGCCGACCGCCGGGACGTACTTCAACAGGTCCTCATCCTCGACGCCCTCCAGGTGCTCGGCCGCCGCGGCGGGGTCGTCCAGGTGCACGAGGTAGAGGCGGACCAGTTTCTCGCGGGCGGCGGCGTTCTCCGGGTCCCGGGCGATGAGGGCCTTCATGTTCTCGATGTCGCGCCGCGTGCGGAGGAGGAACTCCGCCCGCTTCCGCCGGGCGTCGATGACGGCCACGCGGTCGCTCTCGATCGTCCGGGCGATGCCGAGCGCCTTCCTCGCCGCGGCCACGGCCTGGGGATATTCGTCCGCGGCAAGGTGGGCGTCCGCCTGGGCGAGCAGCGCCCCGATGTACGCCTCGCCAGCGGCCGTCTTCGCCTCGCCCTCGGCGGAGGCGTACTGCTTGCGGCGGACCTCGGCCACCCGCTCGGCGCACGCGACGGCCTCCTCGGGGACCTGAGAGGCGAGGAACTCGGCCGCCTCGACGGCCGTGGCGTATCCGTCCGCGGAGCCGGCCGCGAGGTCATACGCGTTCTCGCAGAGGACCGCCAGGAGGGCGGGCGTGCCCGTGGCCTCGCGCGCCGCGCCGAGGAGCCGTTTCGCCAGGGCGACGTCGTCAGCCGCCTCCCGCGTGCCGCGGACGCGCTCCACGTCTTTGCCGTAGAGCCGCTCGAACGCCTCGGCGGCCTGGCGGGCCCGGGCGTCGGCCTCCGTGGCCTCCTCCGCCCCGGACTCCGCCGCCTCGGCCGCCCATGCTGGGGGCGCAACGCAGGTTGCGAACACTCCCAAAGCCAGGACCACGCGGACGAACCAACCCTTCGGCGACATGAGGGCCTGGCGCATACCCGTCCCCCCTTCTGGGACGTGACATGACCGTGCAACCGAAAGGGATTATGACCCCAGTTGCGGCCGGTGTCAAAGCCTTGTCGGCGACGTGACACGGCACGAGCGACGCGCCCGCCGCGGCGGACCGGCAGGCGTCAGCCCGGGAGGCCGAAGGCAGGATTGGCCACGCCATAGCCGAGTTCGGCCAGCACCGGCCCGGCCACGCTCTCGAACTCGGCCACCCGGACGGGATCGATCTCCTGCCGCCATGCCTCCACCCGGGAAGCCGTGACGGGCTTGGCGAGCAGTTTGAACATCTCCGGGACGACCGACTGCCGCGACTCCGGGTCCGCCTCGTGGTGGAGCATGGCCGGCGTGAACGTCACTCCAAGCCACTCGCACAGGCCGCCGAGGGTCGGTTCCGGATCGGTGACCAGCGTCTCGTACGCCACCTCGCGATACCGGTAGTCGGGGAGGTCCCGGCCGGCCGCCCGGCCGGCGCGGACGTTGCCGGCCCAGAATTCGGCCGCCTCGCGCCAGGCCCGGCCCGGCCGGCGAAGGTCGAACCAGCCCGCCCGGCCCATGCTGATGGCGACGTCCCGGCCGTCGCGGTACACGTGCACGATCCGACTCCGGGGAAACGCCCGGGCCAGAAACGGCACGTGGCGAATCTGGCGGGGCGTCTTGTCGCCCCACTGCACCTTGCCGCGCTTGCGGACCGAGGCCAGGCAGATCGCCTCGCAGGCGCCGGGGTAGTCCGTTGGGGCGGCGGCGGCGAGGGCGGCCTCGGCCTCGGCGTCCGTCAGGTCGAAGACCGACCACGTGTAGTTCTCGTCGGTGCCCAGGTCGCGATTGAAGCGCCGGTGCGACTTCAGGTCCGCGATGAACCGGGCCCGGTGCTCGGGCCGGCTCAAGTCGCCGTACGCCTCGGCCCGGTCGACCAGGTCCGGCAGGAAACCGGCTTCCCGGAAGATGTACAACTCCGGCGCCTGGTTCAACATGACGGCCAGCAGCGTGGTCCCGCTGCGGCCGCAGCCGACAATGAACACGGGGCCCGGAACGGCACGGTCGGCGTCGGTCACGAAGGGGCTCCTGGTTGCAACCGGGTTGGCCACCTACGGCGCCCGCAACCGGTGCGGGCCGCGCCGGCGATTCTATCACGGCCGGCGATCTCGCCAAGGGCTTTCCCGTTTGGGACGCCTCCTGCCGCGGGTCCGAGGCCGCCGCGGAAGCGGCGGGTCATCCGCATCCGCCCCGGCCCTCTCCCGCCGCCGACGCTACTCCAGCGGCCGCGCCTCT
>JAWODB010000176.1:0-24283 GCA_046483505.1 Phycisphaerae bacterium | reverse complement strand
TAAACTTTGCGTGAGGTCGCCGTTCCTCGTTGCCCTTGCCGTTCTTTCCGCTTTCCGATTTCCGATTTCCGATTTCGATTCCCGCCGCCGTGCATCGTATAATGGTCCGGCACACGGACCCCCCAAGGAGACGCGCGATGAACCGATTCGGCCTTCCGATCCTCGGCCTCACCGTCATGCTCGCATCCCTCGGCGCCGCCGTCGGCGCCGGCAGCGAGGAGAAGCCCATGTCCTACGCCGAGCGCGAACAGTTCCTCAAGGACTTCAACCGCACCGGCATGGACACCACCCCCGGCGACGCCATGTTCCTGCGCATCCTGGTGGCGGCGAGCGGGGCGAAGCGCGGCGTGGAGGTCGGCTCCTACAAGGGCTTCGGCGCCATGAACATGGGCATCGCGTTCGAGCGGACGGGCGGCCATCTGGACACCGTCGAGATCGACCCCGACACCGCCGAGACCTGCCGCGCCAACCTCCGCACCGTCGGCCTCCAGGACACCGTCACCTGCATCACCGGCGACGCCCTGAAGGTGCTGCCCACGATCGAGGGGAAGGTCGACTTCGTCTTCATCGACGCCAGGAAGAGCGATTACATGCGGTACTTCAAGGCCCTGGAACCGAAACTCGTCCCCGGGGCCGTCATCGTGGCGGACAACTCCATCCGCAGCGCCCGGGCGATGCGCGACTTCCTGGACTACCTCCAGGAGAGCCCGGACTACGAGAGCGTCACGATCCGCGCCTCGATGGAGAAGAAGGACGGCATGACGGTGGCGTACAAGATTCGCTGAAGGCTGTTTTTGTTCCCTCTCCCCTGGTGGGAGAGGGTAGGGTGAGGGGGTGGCATGGCCACCCGCCGTCGTTAAAGGCACGTGCCGCGGCCGGTCTTGCCCGGTTGTGCGCGCCGGCGAAGGCCGGCTGCTGAAGATCGTCGCACGAGGCCCGTTGAGCCGGCGACGGTACGTCGCCGGCCGTTTTGGCGCGCCAGGACGTGTTCTCGCTTCGCGGCGACCTGCGGTCGCCGGCTCAACGGGCGCGCGGTGCCCCCTTGTCGTTGGTCGTGCTTTTGCCGTTGCCTGGTGCCTGTTGCCGGTTGCCCGTTGCCTGCTTTTCGATACTTTGAGAAAACGGCTTTTCGCGCACCCCCCGAAATCGGCCCTTTTTGCCCGGCCGATCGTCGATTTTGTCGCGTGAGGGACGATTTCGGGGTCAAATGTTAAAATGGGTAAGGCGAAACGCGCGACTTTTGCCCCGCTTTTTTCCGAAACGCGCCGAAACGCGCGCTTTTTGATCGGAACTTACCCGCTTTTTTCGGCCCATCGATGGGGGGCCATATGAATTAAAAGCGCGATAACGGCAGGCAATCGGCAACGGGCAACCGAATGCGGAATGCGGAGCGCGGAATGCGGAACGAACGGCAAATGGCAACAGCCACGGCAACGGCGCCCTCAGGAGCGTCGGGGCGGCGCCGAGGCATCCGGAACCGCCCGTGTTCGCCGGCCCGCTTGCGGGCCGCGCGCCGTTCTTGCCCGTGGCACGTGGCACGTGGCTCGCGGCTCGCGGCTCGCGGCTCGCGGCTCGTGGCTCGCGGCGCACGGCCGGGCAAGACCGGCCGTGGCACGTGGCCCGCGGCCCGCGGCTCGTGGCTCGTTTCTTGACACCGCCCCTCCGCCCCGGCATAGTGGACGGTCCGGCCGCATGGCGTGCTTTCGCAACGTCGCGAAAGTTTACCCGCCTGGGGCGGGCATGGCACCCGGCAACCTGGCGCCTGCGATCCTCGGCGCCGCAACGCGAAAGGCCCGTTTAACGATGGCGACAATCGATGCCTTGAAGGAACTCGGACGGCTCATGATGGCCAAGGGCCTGGTGGCGGGGCCCGGCGGCAACACCAGCGCCCGCGATGGCGACCGCATGGTCTGCACGCCCAGCGGGTTCGACGTGGACCGCGTCCCCGACGACAAATGGTCGGTCCTCGTCCTGGAGACGGGCGAGGTCCTCTCCGGCCCCCGTCCCACCAGCGAATGGGAGATGCACCAGTTGTGCCTGAAGGCCCGGCCGGACGCCCACGTCGTCTGCCACGCCCATCCGCCGCGGGCCACGGGGCTGGTGGCCGGCGGGATGGAGATCCTCCCCTTCACGCCGGACTTCGTCGCCTACGTCGACCACGTCACGTACCTGCCGTTCATCAAGCCGTCGAGCACCGAGATCGCCGAGGCCGTCGCCGACGCCGTCGCCGACGGCACGAACGCCGTCAGCCTCCGCAACCACGGGTTCCTGACCCTGGGTATCAACTGGCGGGACGCGTTCAACAAGATGCTGATCATCGAGGACGACGCCCTGCTCCAGATGGCGGCGATCGCGGCGGGCAACCCCACGCCCCTGAACGACGCGCAGATCGCCCACGTGCGCGGCATGGAGGTGGAGGCGTTCCGCCGGAAGGTCCTGGAAGAGGAGGCGTAGGGGGAAGCCCTACGACACGCGTTTGCACGTGCCTCCGTTGAGCCGTCGACCGAAGGTCGACGCGATACGCAGGAGGCGCGCGGTGGGTGCGGAGACCCACCGCGCTGAAGTGCTTTCAACGCGCGAACGACCGCCGACGTACCGTCGGCGGCTCAACACAAAACGACGCAACGAAGAGGAGTTTACCATGCCCGAAGCCCGACGGCTCGACGATTCCGACGCCCGCCCCGGCGGGACCGTGACGTTCGGCGTCTTCGCCCCGTGCGACCCGCGGATCGACGAGGAGGCCCGCGTCCGGGCCGCCAACATCGTCCGGATGGTGGCCGACCGCATCGCCGAGGCGGTCCGAATGCCGGACGGGTCGCCCGTGGACGTCGTCTACTCCGACCTCCTCATCGACGGCGAACCGCAGGCCGACCGCGTGGCCCGGCAGTTCCAGGCGGCCGGTGTCCAGGCACTCGTCTGCGTGCCGGACACGTGGGCGTTCCCGCAACTCACGACCATCAGCCTGCTCTCGCACTTCCCGGACGACGTGCCGCTGAACATCACGTGCGGCAACTCGGGGCCGAAGCCCGGCGTGGTGTACGCCCACGCGTTGAACGGGGCCCTCGCGCAGATGGGGCGGCTGGCGGCCCTGAACGTGGGCACGTGGTCCGATACGGGGGCCGAGCCGGAGATCGCCGACACCACCGTCGCCGCCCTCGTCGACTGGTGCTACGCGGCCCTGACGCGGGCGGGCCTCGTGGGCCGGCGGGTCGTCGTCTTCGGTCACGATTCGATGGGCATGGAGACGGCGCTCGCGCACGTGCTGGCGACGCGGCAGGCGCTGGGCCTCGAGATCGCGCGGCTGGACATGAAACTGCTGGCCGACATGCTTCAGAAGGAGGCGTACGACAAGCAGGAACTGCGCGACCTTCGCAAATGGGTCGATGCGTCGCTTGGCGAGCGGCTCGACCTCTCGCAGGACGGGGCGAGCGAGAAGTTCGAGCGCGGCCTGGCGATGTACCTCATCATGCGCGATCTGCTGGACGAGGTGGACGCCGTCGGCGGCGGGTTCATGAACCAGTTGGAGTGGGGCTCCGACCGGCGCGGGCTGCCGCTGCCCATCTGCGACGCCGCCGAGAGCCTCTTCAACTCCACGTTCGACCATCGCGGGCCGAAGGCACCCGTCCCGTTCGCCACCGAGGCCGACGTGCAGGGGCTGCTGACGATGCTCGTCATGACATGGCTCTCGGGCGGGCACCCGCCGCTCTTCATGGATTTCCGGAAGGTGTGGGAACCGTGGGAGATCCGGCGGCTGGCCGATTCGCTCGGCGTCGCGTACACGGGCGAGGAACTCTGGGCCGCGCGCGGCCTGGTGGACGGCGATAACTCGGGCTCGGCCAGCCTCGACTGGGCGGGCCGGCCCGGCGATTCCCCCGAGGACTGCCTCAAGAATGTGACCATGCCTGGGGCGGAACTCTACTATTTCCCCGGCGGGGGGAACAGCGTCACGTTCATCTCGCCGGGCGGCATCGAGGGGATCGCCGCCCGCATGGCGTACAGCACCGTCAGCGGGTGCTTCAGCCTCATCTGGGACGAGGCCGAGACCGTGGACCTGCCGGCGGACCTCGCGAAGGCCGTCGCGAACACCTCGACCCCCACCTGGCCGCACACGTGGGTCGTGCCGACGTACGCCTCGATGCCGGAGTACAAGCAGTTCGCCCCGGCGAACCATTTCCATATGACGTGGGACCTTGCGCCCGCGCGGCTGGAGCACTGGATGGATCTGGCGAACGTGCTGAGCGTGGCCCCGTGGCAGGCCCGGCCCGATTTTCTCGAGGGCACCGACCGGCCGCTGCCCCTGCTCTACCACCTCAACGGCGGGGAGAATGCGACGAAGGTCCGCCTCGCGGGGCGGTAAAGGCGAACGACCGGCGACGTGCCGTCGCCGGCTCAACGGCGCAAGGCGATACGCTCAGGCAAACCGCGTGCGAATCGCCCGTTGAGCCGGCGACCGAAGGTCGCCGCGAGCACGCGAACACGCACCGCCGCGCCAACAACGTACGACCGGCGACGTACCGTCGCCGGCTCAACAGCACAAGGCGATACGCTCAGGCAAACCGCGTGCGAATCGCCCGTTGAGCCGGCGACCGTAGGTCGCCGCCGATCGCACGAACACCTGCCGGCGCGCCAACGACAAACAACCGGCGACGTGCCGTCGCCGGCTCAACGCAGGCGGGGGGGTGCCATGGTCATCGCGTACCACTCCATCTTCACGACCTACGGCACCTGGCTGCCGAACGACCCGCGAGGCTCGTACTCGAAACAGGTGTACCGGGCAGAACTTCGGCAGTTGGCCGAGCCGCAGTACGGCCGCCAGTCGCCCCAACCGGACCGCGCCACGCTCAGCCGCTTCTGGACGGCTGCGCGGCCCAACCTGAAACACCCGCCCTATTTCATCACCACGACCACGCGCCCGCTCGTGGCGCGAGCCTTTGGCGAAACCATCGGGCGGCTGGGATTGCGGTCGGCGGCGTGCGCCATCATGAACGACCACGTGCACTTGGTGCTGCTGCGCTCGAAGTACCGCATTGAGTACGCGGTGGGACAATTGAAGGGCGCCGCGACGCACGCCCTGGGCCTCGACCGGAGCCCCTGGTCTCAAGGTTCGGGATGGAACGGGTTCCTCAACGATTGGTTGGCCGTGCAGGCTGCGATCGAGTATGTGGAGGCCAACCCGCCTGCGGCGAGGCTGCCCCCGCAGCACTGGGACTTCGTCCAACCCCTGCCCGACAGCGCGTGGTGACGTCGCCGGCACCCGAACGACAAACGACCGGCGACGTGCCGTCGCCGGCTCAACGGCGCGCGTGTAATACCCGTGCGACATGCGCATCGCCCGCCCGTTGAGCCGGCGACCGTAGGTCGCCGCGAGCACGCGAACACGCACCGCCGCGCCAACAACCGGCGACGTGCCGTCGCCGGCTCAACGGGTTGCATAGCGAAGCGCGGCATGTGCGGCCTCTCACTGTACCGCGGCGCTGCGGGCGCGGCACGGACTTTTTCGCGCGATTTCGGGGCGGTGCGCGCACGGCGTCGGTGGTGAATCCGGGGGCGGGGTGCGGCGTCGGAAGCGCGCCGGAACCCCGTTTGCGGCCCAGGAAGGGGCATTTCGCGGCGGCACGGCGGACCTGCGTCCCTCGCCCGCCCCCCGCCCTCGCCGGCCGGTTTGACGACCCGCCCTTTCCCGTTAGGCTGTTACACGGACCGCAACGGCCGCCGGTCGGCGGCCTTCCCCTACGCGCACGCCCCGGACGAGAATCCGACAACGGGTCGACGACCGGCCCCCCGTGCCCTTTGAAGGAGGCAAGCATGCGCAGAACGCTCGCAGTGGCTGTCACGATTCACCTGTTGGCCGGCGCCGCCGTGGCCGGACTGGTCGACGGCAGCGGGCAGGTCATCGGCTGGGGCGTGACGCCGTTCACCCAACCGAACCAAGCCAGCGCGTACGACGACGGCGTGTGGAGGACCATCGCGAACGACTACGCGCCCATCAACTACCCGAGCGTGGGATACCGGCCGAGCCCCGGCGGGTCCACGGGCGAGGGATTCGACCTCGAGGAACTGTACGTCCGCCCCGGCGAAACATCCGTCGACGTGCTCCTCGTCGCGAGCAATGACCCGTCCGCCAACGCCGTCGGCAACACGTGGTACCTGGGCGACCTGATGCTGACGCTCGACGGCCGGACGTTCGGCATCGTGACCTCCGACGTGCAGGAGGGCCTGGCGGCCGGCTCCGTGTACCGCCTGGACGGCACCGGCGACGTGACCGGCCTCCAGGTCCATTCGCGCAGTTACCGGGGCGACGGGCGGCTGCGTCCGAACGATTACGGCCCGGACGCCACCATCCCGGACATCATGGGCGGCTTCGCCGTCTCGGGCGACATCGACCCCGGCCAACTGCTCGGCACCGCCGGCGTGCAGACGGACATCTTCGATTACGGCGGCGTGGAGGACGCCACGCATCTGCTTCTGTACACCTTTGACCCGGCCATCCTGGGGCTCAGCGAGGCGCCGGAGGACTGGCTCGCGCAGGTGGCGTGGGGCTGCGGCAACGACGTGATCCGCGTCGAGGGCAGCGACGAGCCCCACGTGCCGGAACCGGCGACGGTCGCGATGCTGGCGTGCGGCGTGGCGCTGACGTGGTGGACGCGCCGGCGCGGGCGGCGCGGCTGATTCGATAACGGGCCGCATCCGCAGCACGGGGGACGCGCGGCGACCGATGGTGGAACGTCGTCGTCCCCGCAGGCTGACCCGCGGAGGCGCGCTGGGGCGGCGCGCCTCCGCCCCTGTTTGGCACGACGCGCCAAGCGCGGCGGGTCTCCGCACCCGCCGCGCTTTCGCGCGAACGTTGAGCCGGCGACCGCAGGTCGCCGCGAGCACGCGAACACACACCGCCGCGCCAACGACCGGCGACGTGCCGTCGCCGGCTCAACAGGCGCGTTACTCCGCCGACGGCTCGTACGTGAACGAGTCCCAGTACGTCCGGTCCAGGGCGTACGGGTTCACCGGGCCGGGCGGGGCGGCCGTGGGCAGGACGCCGTAGCGGGCCATCTCGCGGAGGTAGGCGTGGCGCGGGCGGAAGCCCGGCATGTCGAACCGTTTGATCTCCTCCAGCCGCTCCTTGCCCCTGCGGCAGAGAGCCAGCAGTTTGCGGTAACCGGGATCGTCCGTGTCGGCGAACACGGGCTGCCCCTTGGCATCGCCCTCACGCACCACACACGTCTGATAGCCGCCGGCGGATTTCGCCAGCGGCGCCAGCAGGATGAGCGACTGCGCCGGCCGCGTCAGGTTGAAGACCCGGTGCCGGCTGAATTGCAGGCGCTTGTCGTCGAGGCTCATCTTCCAGAACGAGATGCCGATCTCGTCGGAGAGGGCCTGCGGCAGCGGCCGCTCGTTCTTCGTGTGACAGGCACCGCAGCGCCGGCGGAGGACCTCGGCGGCGGCCTTCGTCTCCGGCCACTTCCGGTCGGACGTATCGAGACGGTTCTGCGCATACCCGCCGATCATACCGGTCCCGAGGGCCGCGTACGTGCCGGGATAGGCCGCGCCGGTATCCAGCCAGAGACGGACGATGCGCCGGTCGGCGTCGCCCACCGTCACGCCGTGATGCGGCTGGAGGCGGAACGCCTCCGGGTCCACCTTCTTCATGAGGGGGGCGGCGCCGGAGCCGAGCGCGCGGGGCGGGTAGTTGCTCCGGGGCCGGTTCCGCCCGTCGGCGAGTTGCTTCCGCACCGTCAGATGGAAGTAACTGTGACTGAACATGGGTCCGCGGTCGCCGGTCAGGATGACGCCGCCCGCCTGCGGCCCGCCGGCGTCGGTCGCCTCGTAGCCGTGGCACTTCACGCAGTGGCGGTCGAGGACGGGCTGCACGTCCCGCGGGAAGTCGAGGACCCGCGGCGCGCCGTCCACGGGCGCGACGCGGTCCGCCCGCCCGCGGAACGTGGAGGCCACCAAATCCTGCCGCGGGCGCGTCACCCGCCGCTCGTGGCAGCCGACGCAGCCGGTCACCTCGCCCGGCTGGACCGTGACGAACGACTGCATGCGCTTGACGGCGAGGTCGTTTTCGTCCAGGGCGACGAAGAACAGGCTCCGCATCGCGGGGACCTCGAAGTACGCCGACCCGTCCTCCGCCACGGGCACCGTGCCGAGGACACGCTCCAGCGTAAACGTGCCGCCATAACTCAAGGGGTCCATGCCGCCGGTGAAGTTGATCGGCTTCGGCAGGGTCTCGAGGACCAAGAGCCGCTTGATCTCGCCGGGCGCCACGCCCTCCATGTTCCGGCCGCGGGTGACGTTCACGAGCATGAGGCGGCCGGTGGGCTCGGACGGGTCGATGCGGTCGGGGATGACGCGCTCGCGCGGCCGGGGGCGCAGCGGGCGCGGCTCGTGCAGGTGGAGGCCCGCCTTGCGGTCGGCCTCCGGCAGCGTGAAGACGGTCTGCGTGCGGCCGCGGCGGTCCATCAGCACCAGGTCCTGGCCGCGGGCCACGAGGAACAGATCCTTCGAGACGGCGTACGGGTCGCGGAAATCCGCGCCCCGGCTGATCGGCGTCGAGAACGGCCGGGCGTCCGGCCCGGCGCGGGCGTCCACCAGCGTGACGGGGCCGGCGTGCTCGCGCCGCCCGTGGCCGGGCGAGAAGATGGAGATCACCTCACTCGTGCCCGGGATCGGCTTGGCGTCGATCATCACGACGCCGGGATGCAGGTTGCCGAAGAACGTCATCTGGCCCGTGCCGTCCGGATTGATCGTCCACAGGTGGTGGTAGTGCACCTGGCTGCGGTCGACGTACTCCCACCGCGTGTACAGGACGGTGCCGTCGGGCATCGGCCAGGGCGTGTTGTCGTGCTCGTTGTTCGAGGAGACCATGCGGAGGTTGGAGCCGTCGGCGTCGCACACGTACAGCGTGCCGACCTGCGTGAGCCAGCAGTTGACCCACCGTTTGCAGCGGCTGGAGACGAACAGGATGCGGCCGTCGGGCAGGTACGTGGGTTCGATGTCGTCCCACGGGCCGTCGGTCAGTGGCGCGAGGCCCGTCCCGTCGGCGTTAATGGTATAGAGATGATAATGCGGCGAGTCGCCCTTGCGGTACGAGAAGAGGATGCGCCGGCCGTCGTAGTGGACCTGCGGGTCGCGGACGCCGCCCTTCGGGTCGTCGAGGAGGGTGCGGAGGCGGCCGGTGGCGAGGTCGAGGCGGTAGAGTTTGCCGCCCGGCCCGTAGGTCACGCGGTCGGTGCTCTCCGCGTAGTAACTGAAGTTGGCGTACCAGTGGCCGTCCTTGCCCGGCTGACGGGCGGCGAGGATGACCTCCGGGGCGTCGGCGAGCGGGCCGTCGAGGGCCGCCCGGAGCAGGTCATCGACCGCGCCGGAGAGGTCCGCCGGTTTCGGGTCCGTCGAGAGGCGGACGTAGTCGTAGACGAGCCAACTGCCCGTCTCGCAGCGGATGCGGATCGTGTTCGCGCCCCCGCGGACGGCGCCGTCCGGCAGGCGGAAGACCATGTGCTTCGGCCCGTGCCAGCCGCCGGGACGGGCGGCGCCGGCCGTCCGGCCGACGGGCGCCCGCCGCGAGGGAAGGGACGCCTCGTTCACCGAGACGGTGACCTTCGGCGGATGGGCGTGGACGTCGGCCAGGCCGAGGACCAGGTGCAGCGGACGGCCCGGCACCTGCTCCACGTCGAAGCGAATCGTGAACGTGTGGGGCCTGGCGCCCGCCCACGTGTCGTCGTTGCTCGGGTGGATGTACGGCCAGGCGGCGAGCGGGCTCGTGCCGACCGTGAAGACGACCGGTTCCGGATACGTCCTGGCGTACGCGTGCCACAGGCCCTTGGTGCACCCGAACTCGGCGGCGACGCCGTCGGGCTCGCCGATCGTGAAGAGCGTGACGTGTTTCTCCCCGGCGGCCGCGGGCGCAGGCGTCGCGGCCGTCAGGATGAGCGCGGCCGCCAGGGCGGCCGGGATGGTCAAGCGCATCGCGTCCCCTCTTTGGCAGAAGTCTACGGTACTTCCATGATTGGAACCGCGGCGGCGGAGGTCAAGGACGGGGAAATCTCGCGCACGGATCGCCGACCTTCGGTCGGCGGCTCAACGATTTCGTGTGGGAGGCGACTTTGCACCCGAGCGTTGAGCCGGCGACGGCCTGCGTGGGCGCAGCCGACAGGCGGAGTCCCGCACGTCGCCGGTCGTTGCGCCGCGTCGATTATTGCTTCGTCAGTTTCAGCGCCCAGTCGTTCCGCGCGGTCCCCTTGCCGTCGGGGAACGGCGGGAGGGCGGCACGGCCGTCGGCGCCGGCCTCCAGTGTGCCGTCGCCCGCGTCGGCCCACCCGCCCTCGCGCGGGTCCCACCACCGGGCCCGGTACGCCGCCTTCGGCACGAGGCCGGAGACGGTCGCCGGCGGGCAGCCGCGCTCGAAGTACAACATCACGAGACGCTTGTCCCCGGTGCGCGCGGCATAGGCCCACCCCTCACACGACTTCGGCTTGCCCGCACGGTTCGGCGAGACGAGGTCCGGCTGCGGCACGAGGTCCTGGTACCGCGGACCCTCGGAAAGGATGAAGTGCTTCATGTGCCGCAGGTCGTCGGCGGAGGGCCAGCGGATGGCGTCCCAGATGGGCCACTTGGATTCGGGTTCGACCTCGCCGCTCCACAGGCCGCCGCCCCATCCGCCGGCGCCGTAGATGTGGCCGGCCAGGCCGCCCGAGAGCACGCTCCCGTACATGGCGGAGCGGCAGTACAGGGCCGCCTTCGCGGAGCCCGGCTCGGCGTCGAGCATGCCGTCGTAGTACGGCTCGCCGTTGAGGCCGGGCACGGGCGGGTCGGCCCGGTAGATGGCCGTCAGGTGCGCGTACAGGTCGTGGGTGCGGCGGTTGCCGACCTGGTGGAACGTCAGCCACCGGGCGACGTCCGTGTGCCCCCAGTTGGCGAGGGACGACGGGTTGGAATTGGTTCCGCGCGGCGAGCCGAACGGCGGCGGGCCGCAGGAGTCGATGACCGCGTTGGCGGCCTCGTTCCACGCCGCGGCCGGGATGCTCTGGTGCGGCGTATCGAAATGAATCGGACTCAACAGGCACGCGTTGGCCTGGTACCGGCTCCACACGTACTGGATGTACCGGGTGTACGACTGCGGCCACGGGTAGTACTTCCGCCAGACCTGGCCGATGTCGCGCCGGGCGACCTCGATGAACGCGACCATGCCGCGCGCGTTCAGGTAATCGATCTTGCGGTCCATCCCCCGGAAATACGCCGGGTTGATGCGCTCCAGGTCCGGCACCACCTGCTCGTAGCCGGGCACCTTGCCGGGGAAGTGGAACGGGCGGCGGCCGGCCTCGTCGGTCATGGTCTTGGCGCTCTTCGTGCCGGCCTGGCCCCAGGCCGCGCGGATGACCGTGCCGTCCTTCATCTTCATGCCGGGCGGACGGCCGTCGTTGTGCCAGTGCGGGAAGGCCGCGATCATCGCGATGGCGTTGACCTCCTGCCGGCGGCGATAGCGGACGTAGTCCTGGAAGCCGGCGTCCGGGCCGATGGGTCGCGGCTCATCGGCCTCGCGCCAGGGGAAGCGGAACGTGGGCGTCGCCCACCACGTGTCGCCGAGGAGGAAGAACGGCGTGCCGTCGGCGTGCTCGAAGGCGTGGCCGTCGGCGGTGGCCCGGAGGAAGCCGCGGCGGAGGGGGTTGGCGGCCTTCTCGGCGTCGGTCCAGTCGACGGCGCGGAACCGGCCGTCGTGGCCCGTGAGGCCGGCGTCGGCGGGCGCCGAGCCGCTCCGCCATCGCCACGTGCCGGGGGCGGTGGCCGTCACCCGGACCCGCCACACCGCCCCGCCGTCCCAGAAGCCGTAACACCGCTTGCGGAAGCCGGGGCCCTGGAGGTCGACCCAGACGGTGACGTCGGTGTACGGGTTGGCGTAGCGGCCGTCGGCTTCGAGGGTGATTTCGACCTTCTCCCAGACGTGGACGTCCTCGAGCGACGGTGCGGCAGCGGCCGGGGCCGAGGCGGACATCGCGGACGCCGCAGTCACGACGACGGCGAACAGGATTCCTGCCGTGCGCATGGGGCACCTCCCGGGGCGTATTGTACCGGATCGCCGGGTGAATTCGGAGGGTGCTCTGCAGGCATTGAGCAAACGCAACGCTGGTAAGCCAAACAAGATGAACTGCCTTGGAGGACACCGGGCCTTGCCATCGCCGAGCTTTCCGGCTAATCTATAAGCGATGGGCCCTTGGAAGGAAACAAGGAATCTGGGCACACAGACACAGGAGGAAACCCCATGGACCGGATCACCCAAGCGCTCCTAGATGAATTCGTCAAGCAGAATAGCCTGAACACGCTTCCCGAGGAGAAGGCTTTTGAGCACTTCTGCGGCTACCTGGTAACCTCAGGCCATTACTCTGAGTCGTTTCCGAGCGACGACGTAGCCGTCGGAGGTGGAGCCGACTGTGGCATAGACAGCATCGCCGTAATTGTCAATGGCACCCTTGTTACAGAACCGGAGGAAATCGAAGACCTTGCCGCAACCAACGGCTTTTTGGATGTTACGTTTATCTTTGTGCAGGCTGAACGGTCTAGTGGATTTGAAACAGCCAAGATCGGCCAGTTCGTCTTTGGCGTTCTCGATTTCTTTGAGGAAAACCCCCAACTCCCCCAGAATGACCGCGTGCAACTTTACAAGAGGCTTTCAGAAGAAGTCTTCGAGCGAAGCCGCCTTTTCAAGAAGGGCAACCCGCGGTGTTTCCTGTACTATGCCACAACGGGCAAATGGACTGAAGACCCCAACCTAGTCGCGCGGCGTGACGCCGGCCAACAGGACATTGAAGACCAAGGCCTTTTCCGAGAAGTGGAGATTCATTGCGTCGGCGCAGAACATCTGCAGCAACTGTATCGGGAGTCTCAGAATGCCGTAGCAAGAGAAGTGGTCTTCTCTGACAGAACAGTCATCCCCGAAATCCCCGGCGTCGAACAAGCGTACCTCGGCCTGCTTTCCGCTTCACAGTTCCTGCGACTCGTGGAAAACGAGAATTATGAAGTACTCACTTCACTATTTTATGATAACGTGCGCCACTGGCAGGAGTGGAATGCAGTAAATACAGAAATGCGGGAAACCCTAAGCTCACAAGATCAGGCCCGCTATTTCCCTCTGCTCAACAACGGAGTGACCATCGTTGCGCGCCGAGTGCACCCAACGGCGAACAAGTTCCTGCTCGAAGATTATCAAGTGGTCAACGGGTGCCAGACCAGCTATGTACTTCATGAATGCCGGGAAGGGCTTACCGACGACGTCATGATCCCCGTGCGCATCATTGCCACGGAAGATGATAATATCAAAAATGCCATTATTAAAGCAACAAATCGCCAGACGCAGGTTACCGAGGAGCAGTTGTTCGCATTATCAGACTTCCCAAAAAGACTTGAGGCGTACTTCCCAACCTTTAAAGGCAAGAAGGCGCTCTATTATGAGCGCCGCTCTCGCCAATACAACGGCGTTAGGGGCATTGAGAAGGTGCGCGTCATCAACATGACAACGCTAGTTCGCGCTTTTGCGGCCATCTTTCGCGAGATCCCACACAGGACAACTCGTAACTACAAGGCACTCTTGCGCGGAGTGGGAAAAGATATCTTTAACAAAGACCATCAACTTGAGCCATACTACGTGGCCGCCTTTGAGCATTACCGTCTAGAGTTTCTTTTTCGTAATGAGAATCTGCCAAGGGAACTAAAACCTGCGCGCTATCACCTGCTGCTAGCCTACAGGATACTCGTAGCGGGCGAGAAGATGCCCGCCTTGGCCTCCAATAAGATGACGAAGTATTGCGAGCAACTCATGCACAGCCTATGGGACGATGAAGAAAGCAAGTTACGCTTCGAGGATGCTGCAGAACACGTGCGTACTGTAGCTGCGGGCAACCTCCATCGAGACAACATACGCACAGAACCGTTTACGGAAGCGTTACGCAAGCGGCTTCGCAATGCAACATAGTAGCCTCCAGCGCGCCGCGCACTGAACTCAAAAGAAGGCTCGTGGGCATGCGAAGTTGACCATGCCACCCACATGTCTCGCGGTGGGTACGGAGACCCACCGCGCTTCCCATTTCACCATGGCCACGCGGGGCGTGGCCATGCCACCCGCCGGCTCAACAAAACGGCGTCTCACGGCATCGGAAACGGCAGGCGCTTCTTCGGTTGCGCGGCGGCTGACTGTGGCGCGGTGGGCAGGACTGCCCACCGCGCATGCGCGCCGACCTTCGGTCGCCGGCTCAACGCGGCGCATCGCGGCGCAGGCCGATCTCGTCGAACGGAATCTCCTGGAAGCCGGGCACCTTGGCCCGGTCCTCGGGGCGGAGGCGAATCTCCTGGAGGATGCGGCGCGGATCGGTGATTTCCTGCGCCGGCCCGTCCGTCAGGTTGTGCTCGAAGCGCACCAGGTCCATGTGCTCCTTCATGCCGTGGGCGCTCAGCCATTTGTCGCACCCTAGGGCGATGTTGCGGCGAACCACGTTCCCCTCCGGCAGTTGCCACTGCTCCTTCATGATGCGCGCCAGCCGCGGGTACCGCTCGGACCACGGCGGCTTGTCGTAACCGACGCGTCGGGCCTTGGCCAGGAGGTCCCAACTCCCCCCTTTGCCGTTGGTGATGCGGCGGGTGCCGCGCGCGTCCAGGTGGATGGCGGCCTCGCAATCGACGAAGAGGTTGTTCTCGACGAGGTTGTCCCGCCCGCCGCCGATGAACGCGGCCCGTCCGGCCCGGTAGAAGACGTTGCCGACGATCCGGTCGCCGGAATCGCAGTCGTCCAGGTACACGCCCATCGTGCCGACGGAGCCCTGGCTCGTCAGGCTGTGGATGAAGTTGTGGCGGACGACGTTGCCGCGGCTGGTCCAGTCGCGGCCGGTGTAGAGGGCGCCGACGTCGCTCGTCTCGAGGGCCACGTGATGGATCTCGTTCAGTTCAATGACGTGCTCGTTGCCGCCGTAGAGGACGGCGGCGTGCGGGGCGTCATGGATGAGATTGTGCCGCATCCGATTGCCGACGCCGCCGATATGGACGGCGGCGGCGTAGGTCCGCTGGAGCCGCCCGAAGTGATGGATATGATTGTTCTCGGCCACGAGGCCCGCGGGGGTGAGGGTCTTGCGGTCGCCGCCGGAGAGGCGGATGCCGCTGCGGCCGAGGTGGTACAGGTCGCACGCGGCGACGCGATGGTGCGTGCCGCCCTGGACCACGGCCCCGGAGCCGGAGAGGTTCCGGATGACGCAGCCGGCCACGGTGTTATGCGATCCGCCGCGCACATGGACGCCGTCGCCGCGCCCGCCCTCCAGAACGAGCCCTTCGACCGTCACCTGCGAGGCGTCGCGGAGCCGGACGAGGGGGCCATCGAGCAGGCCGAGCACAATGCGGGCCCCCTTCAGCGGCCCCGGCGGGTAGAAATACAGCCGCCGGCCCGTGCGGTCGAGGTAGTACTCGCCCGGGGCGTCGAGTTCCGACAGGACGTTCACGGCCCGGTACCGCCGCGGCGTCGTGTTCCACGAACTGGACGGCCCCACGCCGTAGCCGTGCCGGGCGGCGAGGGTGATCGTGCGCGTGGCCGGGTCGACGGCCTTCACGCGGATCGTCTCGTCGGCCCAGTCGTGGCACCAGTAGCCGTGGAGCCACACGCCGCGCTCAAGGTCCCACCGCCGCATGCGGTCCTCGCCGGCCACGAAGACGCCGTCGCGGTCGAGGACCTTCTCGATGGTGACCCAGCCGTCGTTGGGCCAGCGGGCGACGGTCATGGGGCGATCGTTGTAGAAGAGTTCCGGCAGGCCGCCCGTGGTGCGGTACGTGTCGGGAGGCCTGGGGAGGCCCGTGACGCCGAGGGGCGCGAGGTCGCACGCGCGGACCTTCGCCCGGACGGCGCCCGTGATGCGGGGTGCCTCGCCCGTCGCCAGCGGGCGGAAGTGTGACGCCTCGAGCACCTTGCCGCCCACCAGGTGGACCTTGTGGGGAGGGTCGGCCCGCCAGACGACCGGCGCCGCCTTCGTGCCGGAATCCGCGCTGCCGAGGTCGAACGTCTGCGCGCGGAGGTACAGGCCGTCGGCCAGGTGGACGGTGACGGCGGCGCCGGTCTTCGCGCGGCGGGCGGCGTCGCGGGCGGCTTCGAGGGTCGCCAGCGGCGCCGCGCGGGTGCCGGGATTCCCGTCGTCGCCCGCGGGCGAGACGTACACGTCGGCGGCGAGGGCGGGGACGGCCAGAAGCAGGACGGCGGTGAGCGTCACGGTGCCGCGGGGCATGGAGGCATCCTTCACTTGGGTTCGTGATCGCGCGCCATGCCCGGCCGGCGACGGCACGTCGCCGGTCGTCGTTCCTGGTGTGACACGGCAGCGCCGACCTGCGGTCGGCGGCTCAACGGGCACTTATCGTTCCAACCCGCCGGGGCGGCGTCAAGGACGCGGGAAACCGCCGCCGCCCGACAGGATTCATGGCGGCGGCCGCCGACTGCCGATAGGATGGGCGGCACCCCCGGTAAACCGACCGGCAACCGAAAGGAACCGAGCATGGCCGAGACGAGCGTCAGTCCCGCAGGCGAGGCGTTTCCGATTCCCGACGAGGCGGCGCAGGCGCCGGAGATGGAGCGGCTCCGCGACCTGACCGAGGCCGCCCGCGCCGAGGGCAAGGAAATCGTCGTCGTCATGGGCGTGGGGTTCGTCGGGGCCGTCATGGCCGCCATCATCGCCGACACCACCGACCCCGAGACGGGCCGGCCGTCGAAGTTCGTCATCGGGTGCCAGCGGCCGTCGACGCGCAGTTACTGGAAGATCCCCCTGCTGAACCGGGGCCTCTCGCCCGTCAAGGCCGAGGACCCCGAGGTCGACCCCATGATCCACCGGTGCGTGGTCGAGAAGGGGACCCTGACGGCCACCTTCGCGAGCGACTGCCTGGGGCTGGCCGACGTGGTCGTCGTCGACGTCCAGTGCGATTACACCAAGCACGACCTGGGCGACATGCGGAGCGGCGAGACGGAGATGACCGCCCTCGAGGCCACGATGAAGACCATCGGCGAGAAGGTCCCGGCCGAGTGCCTGGTGCTCATCGAGACGACCGTGGCGCCCGGCACCACGGAATTCGTGGCCATGCCGATCATGCGGAAGGCGTTCCGGGCCCGCGGCATCGAGACGGACCCGGTCCTGGCGCACTCGTTCGAACGGGTCATGCCGGGGCGGGAATACGTCAGCAGCATCCGCGACTTCTGGCGCGTCTGCGCGGGGTGCAACCCGGAGGCCCGCGAGCGGGTCGTCCGGTTCCTGACCGACGTCCTCAACACCGACGAGTACCCGCTGACCGTCATGGACCGGCCGATCGAATCGGAGACGACGAAGATCGTCGAGAACTCGTACCGGGCCACCATCCTGGCGTTCCTGAACGAGTGGAGCCTGTTCGCCGAACGCAACGGCGTGGACTTGACGAAGGTGTACAAGGCGATCAAGGTGCGGCCGACGCACTCGAACATCATCTTCCCGGGCCCCGGCATCGGCGGGTACTGCCTGCCGAAGGACGGCGGCCTGGGGTACTGGGCGTACCGGCACATCCTCGGCTTCGAGGACCAGGACCGCGTGTTCCAGATTACGCCGACGGCGATCGACATCAACGACACGCGGGGCCTGCACGCGGCCGAACTCGTCCGCGACGCCCTGCGGAACATGGGCCGGTACATCGCCGGGGCCGAGGTCTGCCTCCTGGGCGCCAGTTACCGCGAGGACGTGGGCGATACGCGGTACTCGGGGTCGGAACTCGTCGTCCGGAAACTCACCGAGATGGGCGCCGAGATGCGCGTCCACGACCCGTACGTGGACCACTGGTACGAACTCCAGAAGCAGGACGTGTACCCCGCGCCCGGGCACTCGCTGGCCCGCTTCTTCCGGAACCAGGAACAACTGGCGGACCTGCGGATCCAGAAGGACCTGCCGGGGACGATTCGCGGCAGCGAGGCGGTCGTCCTGGCCGTCCGGCACGAGCCGTACCTGGACCTCGACCCGGACCAGGTGGTGGAGTGGGCGGGCGGGCCGGTGGCGGTGGTCGACTGCTTCGGCATCCTCCCGGACGAGGCGATCCGGCGGTACTTCGAACTCGGGTGCGAGGTGAAGGCCCTCGGCCGCGGGCACATCCAGCGGATCAAGGACGAGGTGCGCTCCGCGAAACTGGCGGGGCGGACGGCGTAGCAAGAGGCACAGAAGATTGCGCGCGGCGGCTAACTGTGGCGCGGTGGGTCTCCGTACCCACCGCGCTTCCTTTGCGCTGCGGCGTTGAGCCGGCGACCGCAGGTCGCCGGTCGTTCGGTGCGGCGTCCACCCTTCGAAACGGCACGCGCCGCGCAAGCGCGGCGGCTAAATGTGGCGCGTATTTGGCTCGCCCCGGGTGCGGAGACCCGCCGCGCTCCCGGCGCTCATGGCCGAGCGTTACGGCCCGCCGGGTGCCACTGGCGGCTTGCCCGCCAGTGCTTCGCGGCCATTCGCTGCGCTCATGGCCGAGCGTTACGGCCCGATGACGCTGTAGACGATGTCCTCCAGCGCCCCTTCCTCCGCCAGCCGCGCAAGCACCGGGTCCAACTCCGACGGTGAGCCGGCCAGGAAGTACGTGTGGGTGCCGCGCTCCTCGCCGAGGGACTCGCACGTCAGGAAGGTCTCGCGGCCGGCGACGTCCGGCGGCCGGAGGGGACGCGAGACGCGCACCAGGGCGCTCTTGCGGAGCCGCTCGGACTCGTACGGAAACTCCTCGATGGCCGTCACCTTTGAGAGGCGCCCCACGACGCGGACGATCTCGTCCTTGGCGGCCTCGTCGCACCAGAAGGTGACGACGACGGCCCCGCCCGGCGCGCCCGGCCAGGCGGTGCCGTGGCCCACGACCGTCTCGATGGAGATGCCGCGGTTCGAGAAAGCGGAGGCGATGCTCGTCAGGGCGCCCGCCCGGTCGGCCACGCCCACCCGGAAGACCCAGTGTTGGTTGCCGTCGTCTGGCATAGCGTTCCTCGAGCCGGTTCCATTCTCGCTTGCCGCGCGGTTTCGTTGAGCCGGCGACCGCAGGTCGCCGGCCGTTCGGTGCACCGCCCACCCTTCGAAACGGCACGCGCCGCGCAAGCGCGGCGGCGGAATGGGCGGGAATGGCGCGTGTGCCACGGCGCACGGCCGGACAAGACCGGCCGTGGCACGCTGCACCTCACGCCCCGGCCATCTGCATCCGGTCCCGCGCGAGGCTGCACAGGGCGATGGACTGCAGTTTCGTCTCCACGTTGTCGCTGCGCGAGAGGATGACGTACGGCACCCGGACGCCCACCGTCAGGCCGGCGAAGGTCGCCAGGCCGTATTTCACGATCTCCATGAGCATCTTGTACAGGATGTTGGCCGACTCCAGGCACGGGCAGACGAGGACGTCGGCCCGTCCGGCGACGGCGGCGGCCTCGGGACCCAGGGCCCCCTCCTTCAGGCGGACCGACTCCGGGCTGACCGCCAGGTCCAGCGAGAGCGGCCCGTAGACGTCGGCGTCCGCCCAGTCGCGCTCGGTCAGCCGGCGCGCCAGGCCCGTCGACGGCAGCGAGTCGATGACCTTCTCGTTCGCCGACAGCAGGGCCACGCGCGGCCGGGGGATGCCCAGGATCTCGCGGGCCACGTCCACGGCGTTCCGGACCAGGCCGACCATCCGCGCCTCGGAGCAGTCCGTCGTGACGCCGGGGTCGGTGAGCAGCATGGGCCGGCCGCCGGCAAGCGGGGCCGCGTCGAAAACCGTGACGAGGCTGATGGTCTCGCGGACCCGCAGGCGCAGGATGGCCCGGTTCAGGATGGGCGTGGAGATGTTGCCCTTCAGGATGATGTCCACGCCGCCCGCCTCGACCTGCTCGACGGTGCGCTCGGCGGTCTCGGCCTGGTCGGCGGTGTCGAGAATGTCCTCGTCCGGGACGCGGATGCCGACGGCGTCGGCGGCGCGGCGGATGCGGTCGGCGTCGCCGAGGAGGAGGATCCGCTCGACGATGCCGTGATCGCGGGCGGACTCGACCAGCCGCAGGTCGTCCTCCCGCTCGCCGCCGGGCACGATGACGGTCTTCGGGCGCAGGCGGCCGGCGAGCAGGACGAGGTCCGAGACCTTCTCGATGCGCCCCTCGCCGGCGCAGGTGGGCATATCGGGCATCGCAGCGCGTTCCTGGCGTCCGTGTCCGGAGCCACAGGGTACCGGCCCGGCGGGCGGGGAGCAAGGGTCCGCCGCGTCGCAACTCTTTTGACGCCGCGACCGACGGCGGGCTATACTGGTCGATGCCGCGTTCGGCCGGAACAGGGATGTGCCACGGCGGGTTTTGCCCCGCCGTGACGCCGCCCGGCGCATCGCACGGCCGGACAAGACCGGCCGTGGCACGTTCGGATGATGGCGCGGGGCGCAACCGTTGAGCCGCCGACCGCAGGTCGGCGCGAGCGTGCGATTCGTGCGCGGTGGGGGCGGAGACCCACCGCGCTCAGGTGGGGTCGGCGCGCAAACGACAAACGACCGGCGACGTGCCGTCGCCGGCTCAACAGCGCAGGCAGGCGCGGTGGATCGGGAGACCCGCCGCCCGGAATCAGGCGGAACGATGAACGGAGTCCTCCCATGGCCCGCAAAACCAAATCGAGTGCCAAACGTCGGGCCCTGCTCGTCGTCGACATGCTCCGCGGGTTCCTGGAACCGGAGGGGTCGCTGTACTGCGGCGAGGGGTCGCGCGACATCATCCCGTACGTGGCCCGGCGGATCCGGACGTTCGCCCGCCGCGGCGACCTCGTCGTCTTCGTCTGCGACCGCCACGCCGAGGACGACCCGGAGTTCCGTCTCTACCCGGCCCACTGCGTGGCGGGGTCGTGGGAGGCGGAGATCGTCCCCGACCTGCCCGTGCCGGAGGGCTCGCGCCTCATCCCCAAGACGACGCTGGACCCGTTCTACCAGACGCACCTGGACCGCGTGCTGCGGCGGCACGGGCCGGAGGAAGTGGAGGTTTTGGGCGTGTGCACGAACATCTGCGTCCTCATCGCGGTCATCGGCCTGGCGGTGCGGGAGATGCCGACGGTCGTTCGCCGCAAGGGCGTGGCCACCTTCGACGCCGAGGCCCACGAGCAGGCGCTCGGACAGATGGAATCGGTCTTCGGGGCCACGGTAAAGTAGCGCAGGGGCGCCTGCAACCCCCGTTGAGCCGGCGACCGAAGGCCGCCGCGAGCATGCAAGCGGGTCCCGTCACGCGAACGGCCGACGACGTACCGTCGCCGGCTCAACGGGATAGCGGTGACGCCACGGGCGTCAATGGAGCATCACCATGACTCTCTTCAACGGCAAACGCCTGGACCCGGACACCTTCGGCATCGACCCGCGGATGGCCCACGGCCGGTACACCGACCGGTACTTCATCAACGCACGGAACATCCTGGCGCGCCTGGCCGAGGAGGGCTACGGCTTTGCCGGCCGGAGCCCCGCCGTCGAGGCCGCCGGCCTCGACCCCGCCGGCTTCGACGTCGCAGGCGCCGAGGTCGAGATGCAGTGCTTCACGAAGCGGAAGCCGTACAGCATCGCCTGCGGCACAGACCACGCCCTGGCCATCCTGAAGGCCTGCACCGGCACGGTCGACGCCGACGGCACGTTCCACAACACGGCGGCGGACCTGGAGGTGGAGGCCGTCGCGGACGGCACGCATCTCAAGCCCTGGGCGCCGGCGCTGAAGATCCGCGGCCGGTACCGCGACTTCGCCATGCTCGAGACGACCGTCCTCGGCGTCCTGGCCCGGCCGACGCGGGTGGCCACGAACACGTTCGAGGCGCTGTCGGCGTCCGGCGGGAAGCCCGTCTTCTTCTTCCCCGCCCGTTTCGACCTGCCCTGCACCCAGCCGGCCGACGGCTACGCCTACAAGGTGGGCGTGGACGCGTACAACCACGAGGCGGACGCCGACGTGCCCGCCATGGTCACCACCGAGGCGCAGGGCCAGTGGTGGGGCGGGCGGGGCGGCGGGACGGTCTCGCACTCCTACGTCATCGCGTTTCTCCAGGACGTGGCGGAGGCGATGCTCCATTTTGCCCGCTGCATGCCGCCGGAGGTCAAGCGGGTGGCCCTCGTGGATACGCGCGGCGACTGCGTCACGGACACGGTCCTGACGGCGATGGCGACGTTCCGCCGCTGGTGGGACCTGCGCCAGGCCGGCCGCGACGAGGAGGCCGAGCGGTACGTCCTCTTCGGCGTGCGGGCCGACACGGCCGAGGACGTCCGCGACGCCTCGGTCCGTCCGACGGGCGACCCGGACCGGGACTGCGGCGTGGTGCCGCGGCTCATCCACAACCTGCGGAGCGCCCTGGACACGCTCGACGCCTCGCCCGACGTGCCGCAGGAGGCGCGGCAGGCGGCCCGGGAGTACTTCCGGAACGTCGGCATCGTGGTCAGCGGCGGCTTCGACCCGGAGCGCATCGGCCGCTTCGAACGGGAGGGGGTCCCGGTGGACGTGTACGGCGTCGGGTCGTTCTTCCTTCGCGGGCCGAGCAACGACTACACGGCCGACGTGGTCCGCGTGAAGGTCGACGGGCGGTGGCTGGACCTGGCCAAGAAGGGCCGGCGGCCCGTCGCCAACCCGGATTTGCAGGCCGTGCCGATGGATGATTAAGGCGCCGGGGTGCATGAGGAAGGGAAGCGCGGCGGGTCTCCGCACCCACCGCGCCGAAACGCAAACACCGCTATCGTGTGTGGCCCGGCCGGCTTGTCCGGCCGGGAGGGTATATCGACCCGGTTGGACAAGCCAACCGGGCCACACAAGCGCGCGTTCATTGGCGTCGCGCGGAAACCATCCCCATGCCCACGCACACAGGCAATGAGCATCTCGCCCTCGTCGAGGCGTGCGAGGCGCACCTGGAGGCCTACCTCGATTTCGTGCGCGCGTACCTGCCCGCCGAGGACAACGCGTTCATGCGGAGGCGGTTCGAGCAGTGGCTGCGGGACCCGCCGGCCGCCCTCGCCCGCGCCCGCGCCTTCGCCCGCGGCCGGAACCTGCCCGACGGCTTCGTCCCCGAGACCACCTACTGGCTCCTGCGCGACGGGCGGCGCGTCGTGGCCCGCAGCAGTCTCCGCCACCGACTGACGCCCCACCTGGAACACGAGGGCGGGCACATCGGGTACGGGGTGCTGCCGTCGGAACGCGGCAAGGGGTACGGCACGGCCGTGTGCCGGCTGACGCTCGAACGGGGCCGGGACATGGGCCTTGGGCGGGTCCTCATCACGTGCGACGCCGACAACGCGGCCTCGGCCCGCATCATCGAGAAGAACGGCGGCGTCCTGGAAGACGAACGCCTCTCGGTCCAGACCGGGAAGGTGAAGCGGCGGTACTGGGTCGATTTGTGAGCGGAAGGCACGAAGGGGCGCGGTGGGTCTCCGTACCCACCGCGCTCAGTATCACGTGGGCGGCGGGTGCGGAGACCCGCCGCGCCTAATCATGAGTCCCGTGCGGCGGGTGCGGAAACCCGCCGCGCTTGGTTTGACAGAGACGGCTCGCTCTACTCGGCCGGGGTTTCGCTCGCCCCCTGCTCCGCTTTCGGCGCCGCGGCGGGCGCCTCGTCCACCATCGCCCACAGGCCGCGGTCGTCGGCGCGGGCGCGGCGCTGGTAGATCAGGAACGCGTCCAGGTGCTCGAAGGCATAGTCCCGGGCGGTCACGGCGTAGCCCTGCCGGACGAGTTCCAGGTTGACGAGCAGCCCGTCGGGCACCCGGTAGACGTAGGCGACGCGGCGGCCTTCCTCGTCGGTCGCGTCGAGATTCTCATCGGCCACAAGGTGGACGAACTCGCCGGCCAGGAGATTTCGCAGGAACGTCCGGGCGGTCATCGGCGGCTCGTCGCCCGTCACCTGGGCCTCCGCCACGCCCAGCAGGCGGACCGGCGTGGCTTGGCCGTCGACCGTCACGGTGAGCGTCAGGTCGTCGCCGACGGCCGTCACGGGGCAGGCCTGGGGGGCGGTGCTCTGACCCTCCCCCTCGGTCTCCCCATCGCCCTCGGCGTCGGAGGACTGGAGCGCGGTGGGGGGCAGGCTGCCCGCGTCGCGGACGACCTCCTCCGTTTCCGGTTCCGTATCGTGGAGGACGACGGCCGTGGGGCGCGGCACAACGCGGACGACCGGGCGCGGGCGGCGCGGGCGAACGCGGGGTCGCGGGCCGGGGGTCGGCCGGACGGGCCGAGTGGCTGCCGGCCGCCGGGCGGGCCGCCGGGCCCGTCGGCCGACCCCCGGCCCGCGACCCCGCGTTCGCCCGCGCCGCCCGCGCCCGGTCGTCCGCGTTGTGCCGCGCCCCACGGCCGTCG
>JAWODB010000341.1:0-12895 GCA_046483505.1 Phycisphaerae bacterium | reverse complement strand
CCGACAGCGCCCGGACGGGGCCTGGACCAACGAGGCCGACCGCTGGTTCGAGGGCTACCCGCCCGTGCCGACCAGTTACGCCCTCGTCGCCCTGGTGCACTGCCGGTGAGGGCGGGGCCTTCGAGCCCCGACCGCACTTGTCGAGCCGGGTGCGGAAGCACCCGGTCACCTGCATTGGCCGTGGCATGTACCATGGCGGATGGAGATGACCCGCTGCTCCCGCAGCGGGCTCGGGGTTGCGAGCCGCTCGCTTCAACGCGGAGGAATGCCATGCCACGATGCCGCCTCATCCTGCTTGCCGCAGGCGTCCTGCTCGCCGCGGCCGCGGCGCCCGCGGCCTTTGCCGCCGAAGCCCCCGCCAAGGCCGAGGCCGGCGACGTCGTCGTCAAGACGCTGCCCGGCATCGAGGTCGACACGCGGGCCCGCGAGGTCCGCCTGGGGAGCGAGGTCGTCCTCCAGACCGGGGCCCTCGAACTCTTCGTCTGCAGCGAGGGCACCCGCGAGCACGAGAGCGTCCTGGCCGTCCGGGCCCGCCCCTCGCACGTCACGTTCGCCCTGTCGCTGCTGGGCCTGGACCCCGGCAAGCCGGGCGTCACGACGGAGGCCGGCGCGTTCAGCCCGCCCGCCGGCCGCGTGCTGGCGATCACCTGCCGCTACACGGGGCCGGACGGCACGCCGCGCGAGGTGCCCGCCTACCGGTTCCTCCGCCTGGCGGGGAGCGAGACCCCCCTCGACCGCCGACTCGACTGGGTCTACGTCGGCCGCCCGGAGGCCGACGCCCTCCGCGCCGCCGACCGCGAGGGCACCGTCGTCTGCCTCTCCAACTTCCCGGAGGCCGTCATCGACGTCCCGTTCGAGTCCACCGCCGACAACGCCGCCCTCGTCTACGAGGCCAATCCCGAAGCCGTGCCGAAGGTCGGCACGCCCGTCGAGATCGTCATTCGACCCACCGGGCGGCGCATCGAACCCAAGAAGGTCCAGGCGGAGGTCGTGCTCGAGAAGGGCCGGCCGCCGCGCCTCGACGGCAAGGCGATGGACCTGGAGACGCTGGCGGCGACGGTCAGCCGGCTGCCCGCCCGCATCCGCACGACCGTCCTGCGGGTGGACCCGGACGAGCGCTTCGGCCGCGTCATGAAGGTGCACGAGGCCCTCCGCAATGCACTCATGCACGTCCATATGACCATCTACGAGCCCGAGGCCGAGGGGACCGAGAAGGCCCCGGCCCTGCGCGTCCGCCTCGACGCCCAAGGCCGCGTGACCGTGGGCGGGAAGACGATGGCCGCCGCGGACTTCCGCAAGCAGGTGGCCACGCTCCTCGGCGAGGCCACGCGCGTGGACCTCCGGGCCGACGCCGGCGCCTCCTACAGCACCGTCGCGGAGATCCTGGCCGCCGTCCGCGACGCCGGCGCCAGCGTCACCCTCAGCCGCGAGGGCGACGGGACGAAGTAGACGCGCGGCGGGTGCCACTGGCGGCTTGTCCGCCAGTGCGTGTCGCGCCGAACGGCACGCGCGGCGGGTGCCACTGGCGGCTTGTCCGCCAGTGCGTGTCGCGCCGAACGGCACGCGCGGCGCAAGCGCCGCGGCGAACAGGGGCGCCCTCGCGCAGGTGAAAACCTGGGCGACGGTCTGACAGGTGCGCCCCCGCGCAGGCGCTGTCGCCTTCGAATCGTCGCGAGAGGTTCGCGCGCCGACGCACGTCCGTGTTCGCCGCCCTGCTTGCAGGGCGCGTGCCTTACGATCGGGGCTCGGGCGCGTCGACCCATCCCCGCCAATCGTCGCCGATGACACCCTCGTCGCGGTACCGCTGCATCGCCCGGCGGCAGTAGCACGACCGCCCGGCGTCCAGCCGCGCCAGCGCCGCCTCCAGCACCCCCGGCACGCGTTCGGCGGCGGCGTCGGCGGCGGCCTGCTCCTCGACCGTCGCCATCCCCTCGAAGAGGACGTCCGGCACCTGCGGCCGCTCAAGCACCCCCTCCGCCGGGTTGACCACCCAGAGGAGCGGGGCGTAGCACATCTCCAGTTCCCGGGCCAGGGCGAACTCCGGCGCCAGCGTCATGCCGGCGACGGTCGCCCCCAGCGACGCATACGCCCGGATCTCCGCCGGCGTCTCCAGCCGCGGACCGTCCGTGACGGCACACACGCCCTCCGCCGCGTGCGCCAGGCCCGCCTCGGCCAGGGACGCGAGGAGCGCCGACCGGCACGACGGGCAGAACGGGTCCGCGTGGCGCAGCACGCCCAGGCCGGACCGCTCGAAGAAGGTCTTGGCCCGCCGCGTGGTCCGGTCGAGCAGATCGTGCGGCACGACGAAGGTGCCGACGGCCAGCGCCGGGTCGATGCCCCCGCACGCGCAGGTCGCCAGGACCGTATCGGCGCCCCGGTCCTTCAGGGCCCACAGGTTCGCGCGGTACGGGACGGCCCAGGCGCCCAGGTCGTACCCGGCCTCGCCGTGACGGGTCAGGAGGAGGACCTCGCGGCCGCCGGGCAGACGGGCCTCGAAGATGGGGCGGGAGGGACCGAACGGCGTCTCGTGCGGGGCGCCGTCGCCGAGGTCGAATCCGCCCGCTTCCCCCTCTCCCTGGACGGGAGAGGGATGGGGTGAGGGTGATTCTCGCCGCCTCGCCCCCTCACCCTGCCCTCTCCCGCCAGGGGAGAGGGACGTCGCGCCGCGGCGCAGGACGTGCCAGGCGCCGCTGCCGACGATGAGGCCCGTCCGCGGGGCGGCCTCGGCCGTCACGAGGCGTCCTCCTCCTCGTCCACCAGGTCGAGGGCCTCGCGTTCGACGGCGAGTTGTTCCTTGAACCGGCGGGCGGCCTCGAGTCGCCGCTCGGCCAGCCGGCGGGAGGTCTCGAGGTTGAACGCCTCGCGCAGCCGGGCCTCCCAGTACCCGTACTCCTCCCGCCGCTGCCAGGCCCGGACGGTGTCGTCGACGGCCCGGCCCTCCAGGATGTGGCGGCGCATGTCGCGCCACACGCCCAGGGCCCCGATGTCGTCGAGGCTGTCGGCGTCGGAGAGGAGTTTCGCCTCCGCCAGGTCGATGCTGGCGTCGTGGGCCCGGCGGATGATCTCCTGGATCCGCGCCAACTGCCGGTCCGGCACCCGGCCGCGAAGCCGGTCGCCGACGAGTTCCGCGCTGTACTCCTTGACGTCCTCGGCGCTCATCGTGGCGGCGGCGTACACCGTGGAGGTCCGGCGTTCCTCGTCCAGCCGCACCGTCGCCGCCTGATGAAACAGGGCCGCCACCTGCAGCGCGAAGCGGTCCACGCGCCACTGGCGGACCTCGCGGCAGTGGGAGAGGCGCTCCGCCACCTGCATGACCCGCAGCGAATGGTCGAACAGGAACCGGTCCTCCCGCCCGAGCGGCGAGGCCGTGACCAGCACCTGCCGCGCCTCGTCAATCAGCGGTTCGAGTTCCGGCACGCCGGTTCCTTTCCCACGAACGGCTTGCGTCGGCCGGGCACGCGACGTGTGGCCCGGCCGGCTTGTCCGGCCGGGAGCCCTTCGGCATGTTCTCCGGGCCGGACGAGCCGGCCGGGGCACACGCGGCGACCAAACACCCGCACCGTCGCCTCTGGCTATATCGGTCAGGCCCCGACCGTCTGATAACGAGAATCCCGCTGGCGTGCCGCAAACCCCGCCGCCTCGATCAGCCGGCGAAGCAGGGCGGGCGAGGCCCGGTGCCGGCACCCCGCCGCCGCCACCACGTTCTCCTCGATCATCGTCGACCCCAGGTCGTTCGCCCCGAAGAGGAGGGCCGTCTGCCCGATCTTCGGCCCCATCGTCACCCACGAGGCCTGCACGTTCGGCACGTTGTCCAGCACCAGCCGGGCCACGGCCACCGTCCGCAGGTACGCCGCCCCGGACACCGGCCGCCACCCCTCCGGCAGGCCGCCCGTCTCGGCCAGCGCCGTGTGCGGGGCCTGGAACGGCCAGGCGATGAACGAGAGGAACCCGCCCGTCTCGTCCTGCAACTCGCGGACCCGCACGAGGTGCGCGATCCGCTCGGCGGGCGTCTCCACGTGACCGAAGACCATCGTCGCGCTGGTGGGCATGCCGAGGGCGTGGGCGGCCCGCATGACGCCGAGCCACTCGCCGGTCGTGCACTTGCGGGGGCTGATGCGGCGGCGGACGCGGTCGACGAGGATCTCCGCCCCGCCGCCCGGCAGGCTGTCGAGCCCCGCCGCCCGCAGCCGCTCGAGCACCTCCGTGTACCCGAGCCCCGCCCGCCGGGCCATGTCGTGGACCTCCGGCGGACTGAAACAGTGCAGCCGCACGCCGGGAAACCGGGCGCGGATCCGCGCGAGCAGCCCCTCGTAGTAATCAAGATCCGTCCGAGGCGAGAGGCCGCCCTGCCCCAGGACGTGCGTCGCCCCGAGCCGGACCGCCTCCTCGATCTTCGCCGCAATCGCCGCCTCCGACAGGACGTACGCCTCCGGGTCGCCCTCGGCCCGCCAGAAGGCGCAGAAGCGGCACCGGCACTCGCACAGGTTCGAGAAGTTGACGTTCCGGTCGATGGCGAACGTCCGGTACGGCTCCGGGTGGAGGCGGCGGCAGACGGCGCCGGCGCGCCGGCCGAGGTCCACGAGGTCGGCTTCCGTGAGGAGGTGCAGCGCCTCGTCGGCCCCGATGCGGGGGATGGGAGGGGAACCAGCCATCGTCCCGGCAGTATACCGCCCGCCCCGCCGCCGGGCAACGGGCGGCGGGCATAACCGCCAGACAACCTCTCCGTGTTCCCCGTTTCGCCCAAACAGAGCGAACGACAGCAGCCGATTCTCACATCGGGGCGCCCACCAAGGCAACGCTACTTATAGTCTGTAGACCGGCCGTCTCCAATGAGTTCGATTAGTGCTTCACGCCCGGAAAGGGGCCCGCATGGGAAGCCAACTACTTGCCAGATTCGGACGTAATGTTCGCCGCCGCCGGGTTCGAGCCGGCCTCTCCCAGGAAGCCCTTGCGACCAAAGCGGGGCTGCACCGCACGTACATAGGAAGCGTGGAACGTGGCGAGCGGAACGTCAGCCTTCTGAACATCGCCAAGATATCCCAAGCACTGGGGACAATGCCCGAACGTCTTGTTGCTGGACTTGTGCGCAAACCGTAGATGAACGAGGGGGGCGCATGTCTGATCTGGCGACGGAAATCCTTATCCTTGCAGGCAAGGTCGGCCGGGATCATCCGACCACCGCAGAACTCCTGCAGGTACGGCCCCTGAAGCCCTTCCTCCAACCTGATGGCAGCCTCGACGTACGCCACCTCGGAGACCTTGACGGGGAATGCACCCGTCGTGAACTGCTCGCCAGATTCCTGATACTCAGCGCGGTGCTGGACCAAGGGCCGGACATCATCGGGGTGCGGCTTCTTGCCAAGAAGGTCACAGACCGCCTGTACGAAGCCGACATCCGGTTCCTGCACGAGTCGGAAAGCTTCTTTGAGAACATTGCCACCGTCTTATCAATTGTCGACGAGGCCAACAAGGAAGTCTCAGGCGAGCGTGCCGAGGATTGGGCGGCGGATAATCAGTCCACCCCCGGCAAATACAACCTGTTCCTGGATAACAGCCGCCAAACCCTGAACTATGTGGTCTTTCGCTGGGGCACGCCTCTTTCGCTGCCCATGCTTCAACGCCAGGCGGCTGCCGAAGAGTCGTATGCTCGCGAAGCCTTCTGCCGCTTCCTCTGGTCATTTACGTCAGCCGAGGAGATGAGCCAGGAGATAAAGGACCATCGCCGATTTGGCTTGGGGAAATGCATTGGAGACAAAGCCGCCCACCTGTTCGCCAAGTGGGCCGTGTCCACCTTCGCCGTCTTGAAAAAGGACGACCCTGCGTGGGGCGGGCTCTCTTACGAGATTCCCTTGGACAGCAACGTCGGCCGCGTTCTCTGGCGCACGGGATGTCTCCTGGAGTGGGCCGACGAGGAAGACTACGAGAAGAAGACGGTCATCCGGCCCGGCCAAGGTAAAGGGGGCACCGATTACATCAGGGCGACACAGATCCGCGGCATGAAGGCCACGGCCTCTCTGCCGGGCGAGGTTAAGGAAGCATACGTCTGCGCCTGCTGCGAATACCTGTGCTGCAACAAAAGACCGCCTCAGACTATCCGCACACAAAGGTTGCTCAATGCTTACCTGTTGGCCTACGCTCGCGACGCGTCCGTTGCGAGCCTCGACGATGGTCTGATCCACATCGGCACGCACTACTGCTGGAACCACTCTGAGCCTGCATGCGATTCATGCCCGCTCCGCGACGTATGCCGGGCGGCCCAGGGGGATGCACGTCTCATCGAACACTACCGGACCTGACGTGGCGCACGAAAGCCGCCTACTTCTCCTGGAATAGAGGGAGGTTCTCCGTACGGAGGACGCGCTTCGGCCGGTACTGCAACTTCTCGAAAACCGCCAAAAGCTGCTCTTTGCGAATAAACAAGGACTCGTTGAGCCTGTCGCGCGCGTACTGCACGTATCGCTGTTCGATATCAAGTCCCAGGAAACGCCGTCCCATGTGGTGAGCCACCTTGGTGGTCTGCCCACTGCCCACAAAGGGGTCAAAGACGAGCCCGTCCTCGTACGTATACAGCTGGATCAGACGAAAGGGGATCTCCTCGGGAAACGGGCACGGGTGGTCCACGTGGCCCGGTGGGACCGGGGCAATGTGCCAGACCGTGTTGGCCAACTCCTTCTTGAAGAGATCGTCAATCGGCACCTTGGCGGCGTCTCTCTCCGACTCATCCCGCCCGGAATAGACGGAGGGGCCCTCCTTGCGAAAAACCAGAATGTACTCGGTCATGATATTCGGGTAGAAATACCCCGGGTACGGCTTCTGGATAAAAACGCCCGCACGCTTGACGCCCCCCGTAACCTTGTGCCATACGAAGTCCTGGTGAAACCGCCAACCCCACTTGACCATCAGGCTCGTGAAGTCGAAGGGCAGAGGGTAGTGGTCGCCGTTGAGCAGGACCGTGCCAATCACCACGCCGCAGTATCCACCTGGCTTGGTCTTTGTGACTAAGGGTCGGAAGACTCCTTCAAGCCACGCCAGATAGTCGGCGTAATCGCTGTAGCCCTTGTCGTACTGCCGGCTGCGGTACCACTCGTTCTTGCCGCGTGTGTGGACGTCGTAGTCAATGGCGTTCCAGTAGGGAGGCGAGGTCACCGTCAAGTCGACGCTCTCGTCCGGCAGGATGCTCAGGTCTTCTGCCGATTGCAGGACAATCTGGTCGATGTGCGGGGCATCTGAAGTCAAGTCTGACGCCACAAGCGTACTCCCTTAGCGGACGGGTTAGGCATGAACGTAACGACCCTCTGGGGCCGCCATAGAGGCGGCACGCACGCTCGTTCTGCGGTGCTGGCCGACAACGAACGCAGTATATCGTGCAATCTCAGGCTCGGCAAGCGCGCAGTATGAGGCTTATTGACTGCGTCTCCGCAATCTCGCGCGACCGATCATCCAACCAAAAGACGCTGGCAACCAGCCAGTGCGTAGGGTGGGCGCTTGCACCCACGCGTTCACTCGCGACGGCTACCCCCCTCGACCACCCGCAACCGCGAGCCCGCCGGCGCCAGGCCCTCCGCGACCGCCATCCGGTAGAACGCCACCAGGCCCTTCTGTTCCCGCCGGCCGAACGCGTACCGGACCATCTCCGATAGATACGTCCGCAGCGTCTCGGCCGAGAGGCCGAGGTCGTCGGCCGCCGCGTCGGCGATGGCGGCGCGGGCGGCGAGCCCCGCGTCCCGCGCCGCCGTCAGGACGGCGACCAGCCGCGCCAGATCCGCATCCGTCCGGGCCGTCCAGAACGCGTACACGAACGGCAGGCGGACGAGGTGCTCCCACGCCTCGCCGAGGTCCATGACCCACTCGGCGGCCTCCGGGGCGGCCGCCAGGGCCCGGTCGCCGATCATGACCTCGGCGTCGGGCGGCCGGGCGCCCGGACCGCCCTCCTCCGGCATGGCGAAGTGCGGCGCGAGGTTCATCGCCCGCGACACCACGAGGCGCGCCAGGACGTTCGACGTGCGGCTCTCGGCGTCCAGGCGCACCCGGCGGACCCGCGGCGGCGCGGCGTAGCCGAACAGGCGGACCGATCCGACGGCCCCGCGCGACCCGATGGCCGCCACCGGCAGCGCCACGACCCCCGCCGCCGACCCGCCGCGGGCCCGCTCGCCGCCCTCGGCCGCCAGGCGGAAATACTCGATGGAGGGGAGGAGGGCGGCGTCGGCCTCGCCCCGCCGGAGCAGCCCGCCCAAGGCGCTCGGCGGCGCCTCCGCCAGCACCACGTCCTCCCGCTCCGCCAGGCCGTAGACGAGCGGCCGGCCGTTCAGGTACGGCACCGTGGCGATGCGGAGGGGCTCCGGCATGACGGTCCTCGTGGCGTGGCGCGTCCGCATCCACTGTACGACAACGGCCCGCGCCCCGCAAGCGGGGCGGCGAACACGGACCCCTCCGCGCGCTCGAAGCGGCGCCCGACCCTCCGCCCGGCGCGTCGCGCGGCGCGCCGGTCGAACCGTCGCCGGGGGCGCCGCGCGCCAAACGGCGCCCGTGTTCGCCGCGGCGCTTGCGCCGCGCTCCCCGTTGACACCCGCCCCCGGCGCCTCTACAGTGACGGCGCCGGCGGCGACGCGCCGCCGCCAGGGAGACCCACGCCATGACACCGCCTCGCCACGCCGCCGCCGTGCTCGCCGGGGCCGTCCTCGCGGCCGTCGCGGGCGGCTGCGGCGACGCCACCCTCAGCCGCGACGAATCCGTCCGGGCCCTGATGGCCCAGAACCGCGAGTTGCAGGACCAACTCCTGGCGGCCGAGGACCGCATCGCCGCCCTCACCGCCGACGGGGCCGAGCCGACGCCGCGCCCCCGCGCGCCCGAGGACCCGTACCGGGCCCTGGCCGTCCGTTTCGCCGGCCCCACCGGCCCCGTGGACGAGGACCCCGCGCCGGGACCCGAGCGGCTGCACGTCGTCCTGGAGCCGCTCGACGCCGACGGCGACGTCGTCAAACGGGCCGGCCGGCTGCGCCTGGAGGCCCTGCGGCCGGGCGGCGACGGCCAAGACCCCACGTCATATCATATCTGGACCTTTTCACAGGACGACCTGGCCCAGACGTGGGTCGATGCCCTCGGCGTCCGCGGGTACGTCCTGACGCTCCGCTGGCCCGGCGACCGGCCGCCCGAGGGCGAGGCCCTGCTCCTCCGCGCCGCGTTCACGACGCTGGCCGCCGAGACCCTTCGCGCCGAACGCCGCGTGCCGCTTGCGCCCGAAGGGTAGCGCGCCGCCGCGGCGCTCGAACCGTCGCGAGGCGTCTCCCGCGCGCGAAGGCGCCCGTGTTCGCCGCGGCGATTGCGCCGCGCGTGCCCGAAAGGTGCCAGGCACCCCTAACGGCGCTTAAAGGTGCCAGGCACCGTTCCCTACGGCATGACCTTGCCCTCGGGCGTGTCCCACTTGCCGACCTCGGCCCGCGTCTCGCGGTCGCGGGCGGCCAGGTGCTCCACCACGTGCCGCACGGCCGCCGCCGGGTCGTCCGTGAGGCGCACCAGGTCGAGGTCCTCCGGCAGGATGTGGTGGAACCCCTCGTACACGGTCTCGCGGAGCCAGTCGAGTTGGCCCTGCCAGAAGTCCGAGCCCATCAGCGCCACGGGCAGCCGGTGGATCTTGCCCGTCTGGATGAGCGTGATGGTGTCGAAGAACTCGTCCAGGGTGCCGTACCCGCCGGGGAAGAAGATAAACCCACACGCATATTTCGAGAACATGACCTTCCGCACGAAGAAGTAGCGGAAGTCGATCGCTTTGGTGAGGAACGGGTTGGCCACCTGCTCGAACGGGAGGACGATGTTCAGGCCCACGCTCTCGCCGCCCGCCTCCTTGGCCCCCTTGTTCGCCGCCTCCATCAGGCCCGGCCCCGCCCCGGTGACGACGCTGAACCCGGCCTCGGCGATGAGGCGGCCGGTCTCCTCGGCCTTCCGGTAGTACGGATGGTCCGGCCCCGCCCGCGACGAGCCGAACACGCTGATGCCGGGCGGCACGCGGGCCATCATCTCGAACCCGTCGACGAACTCCGCCATGATGCGGAACACGCGCCACGGGTCCTCCGCCAGGAAGTCGGACGGGGCGGGCATCGGATGTCCTTTCGTCGTTCCAGTGTATGTTGAAGCGTCGCGCGGCGCTTCGAGCGCCGGGTGCTACTGGCGGCTCTGCTCGGCGCGTTCCCGCGCGGTGGGTCTCCGCACCCACCGCGCTCGAAACGGCCTTTCCAGGACTGCGCGGCGGGTACGGAGACCCGCCGCGCACGAGTTAGCGTCGTCGTGCTACGCCTCTTCCTCATCCTCCTCCGGCTCCGGCAGCCGGCGGAGGGAGGCGTCGACGCGCTCCGGCTCGGGCAACTCGCGGCCCGTGGCGGCCTGCTCCGCCAGGCGCTCGGCCGAGGGGCGCACCCGCGACTCGTACGACCCGACGGCCGCATCGTACGCCTTCGCCGCCCGTCCCAGGCCGTCGCCGATCCGCTCGAAGTGCTCCAGGAACACGCACACGCGGTCGTAGAGTTCGCGGCCGGTCTGGCCGATGCGTTCGGCGTTCTCGGCCATTTCCTGCTGCCGCCACCCGTGGGCGACGGCCTTGAGGAGCCCGATGAGGGTGGCAGGGCTGGCCAGGACGACATTGCTCCGGAACGCGTCCTCCATAAGGTCCGGGTCCGCCTCCAGCGCAGCGCTGTAGAACGATTCCCCCGGCAGAAACAGGACCACGTACTCGGGCGTGTTCTTGAATTGACTCCAGTAGGCCTTCTGGGCAAGAGCCCGCACGTGCCCCTTTACGGCCTTCGCGTGCCGCGCCATAGCCTCCTTGCGCGACGACTCGTCCGACGCCTCGACGGCCTCGTAATATGCGTCGAACGGGGCCTTGGCGTCGACGACAATGAGTCGGTCATCCGGCAGATGAACCGTCAGGTCGGGAACCTGCCGGCCCTCCTCGGTCTCCGTGGAGGACTGCTCATCGAAGTCACAGTGCTTGGACATGCCGGCCAATTCCACGACACGCTGGAGGGCCAGTTGCCCCCATTGGCCGCGGACGCGCGTTGATCCACGCAGGGCCGTTTCGAGTTTAGTCGTCTGCGTTCTCAGGCCTTCCTGGGCGTCGTGCAACCCGTTCAGATACGACTGAAGGTTGCCATAAGCCTTGTTGCGGGCCTTCTCGATCTCCTCCAGCCGCTTCTGGTACACGTCGAGCATCTGCCGGATCGGCTTCAGGTGCTCGCCGGCCTCGCCGAGGAACTGCTCCCGCCCCTCCTTCAGGGCCTTGGCCGACAGGGCCGCGAACGCGTCCTTCAGTTGCGTCTCGGCCTCCGCGAGGAGCCGCCGCTGCTCGTCGAGATTCTTGCGTTCGGCCTCCACGCGGGTCTCGGCCTGGACGCGGGCCTGGCGCGCCGCGTCGAGGTCGCCGCGGAGGCCCTCGGCTTCCTGCTCAAGGGTGTCGATACGTCGGCGGAGTTCGCCCTCGACCGCCCCGCCGCCCTTCCGCTGCTTCAGCAGCGCAGCCAGCAGGGCGATGGCCCCCAGCACCAGCAGCACGAGGACGCCCAGCAGAATGTCGGTCATGGTGGCTCTCCCCGCGGCCCATCCTACCCGCCGCCGCGGCGAAGGTCAACGGATGCCGCGAGCCGGAAACCATTGTCATTCCGACCGAGGCCTCGCGCTGCGAGGCCGAGCGGAGGAATCTCGCCGTGGGCGTTTGCCGTGGCCGTTCGATGAAACGCGCCGGCCAAGGCCGGCGGCTAAATGTGCAGCCCCGCCTATCCTCGACGTTTGGGTTGCCGTTGCTGTCACTTTGAACCTTGAACCTTGAGCCGCCGTCCTGTCGCAATCCCGCCCCACCCGTCGCCGCAAAACGGCCGGACCCCGACATTTCGTAAGCGCCTACCGCTCAACGACTTAGCCCCGAATCGCCCCCGAAAAAGCCTGCCATTCTGGCAGGGACGTGGTCCACGACTGTCCGCTTCCTCCCTTTATGGAGGAGCGTGTGGCCAAGCCCGCCCGAACCCGCAGGACCCGCGTCTGCACCAAGTGCGGCCGGGAAAAACCGCTCGACGCGTTCTTCCTCGACAAGCGGACCGGCAAGCCCCGGTCGTGGTGCAAGGCGTGCTGCAACGCGTACAACCGGGCGTACCGCCGGGCGAACCTGGACCACGTCCGGGCCCGCGACCGCCGCTTCTACCGGAAGTACAAGGCGAAGCAGGCGGCCCGCGAGCGGCGACCGGACGTCAAGGCCAAACGCGCCATCCGCCAGGCCGTCTACTGGGCCGTCCGGACCGGCGTCATCCGCCGGCCGACGCGGTGCGAACGTTGCGGCCAATCGCCCCCGCCCCACCGCCTCCACGCCCACCATCCCGATTACGCGAAACCCCTGGACGTCGTCTGGCTCTGCTCCCTCTGCCACGGGCTGGAGCACGCGCGGCTGAGGGCGGCCAAGGGCCGCCCGAAATCGGAAACCGGAAAGCGGAAATCGGAACAGGACTGAACGGCAACGGCGCCCCCCGGCCCTTTTAGCCGCGACGCGCAGCGGAGCGGGTGACCCAAGACGCCGCTGCGGCGGCGGCGCCCCCCTCTCCCTTCACGGGGGAGGGCTGGGATGAGGGTGACTTGCCTTGGCTTGCGGCTCGTGGCTCGTGGCTCGCAGCCTGTTGCCTGCCGTTCGCTGTCATCCCGAGCGCAGTCGAGGGATCTCGCCGTGGCTGTTGTCGTTGCCGTGGCCTGTTGCCGGGTCCCTGTTCCCTCATGCCTGCCGTTCACGGCGAGATTCCTCCGCTCGGCCTCGCGGCGCGAGGCCTCGGTCGGAATGAAAATCGGCGGCCGACGGCCGCTTTGGAGTGCGGTGCCACCGGCACCGCTTTGCCGTGCCCCCTCTCCCTTGACGGGAGAGGGCCGG
>JAWODB010000075.1:0-8548 GCA_046483505.1 Phycisphaerae bacterium | reverse complement strand
GCCGGGCCGGCGAGGCCGACGCCGCCGCCCGCGACCTCGCCGGTGCGGGCGTGTCCGTCCACGCGGTCGCCGTCGGCAGCGCCGAGCCGACCGGCCGGGTCCGTGACGTGGCCGTCCGCGGTCTGCGGGCGCCGGACCGCGTCTTCGCCGGTAACCGGGCGGAGGTGCGGGCGACCGTGGCCACGCTCGGCCTGAAGGGTGCCTCGGTCGAGGTCGTCCTGAGCGCGGGCGGGGAGGAGGTTGCACGCCGCGAGATTTCGCCGGCTGCCCAGCGCACGGCCGAGGAAGTGGTCTTTGCGCCGGTGCTGGAGCAGGTGGGGCCGGTGCGGCTCAGCCTGGCCGCGGCGCCGCTCGGCGGCGAACTCGTCGCCACGAACAACCGGGCGGAGACGACCGTCCGCGTCGAGAAGGGCGGCATCCGCGTGCTGTACCTGGAGGGGCGTCTGCGGCCGGAGGGGAAGTACCTGGCCCGTGTGCTGGCCGACGCGCGGGAGATCGACCTGGAGCGCCGGCTCCTCGTCGGCCAGGGGGCCGGGGCGGCGGCTCCCAAGCCGGCCGACCTCGACGGTTTCGACGTGGTCATTCTGGGCGACCTGCCCGCCGGCGTGCTGCCGCCTGCGGCGCTTCGGCGCCTGGCCGGCCGCGTGCGGGACGGCGAGACGTCCGTCCTGACAGTCGGCGGCCTGGACGCCTACGGGCCGGGCGGCTGGGCGGGGACGGCGGTCGCGGACGTCCTGCCGTTTGCGATTCAGTCGTCAGATGAGCAGATCGACGGGCCGCTTGCGTTTCGCCCCACGTCTGAGGGCTTGGAGCACTTCGTCTTCCGCGGCGATGAGGGCGAGGCCGTCCCGCCGCCGGACCACCTCCCGCCGCTCGCCGGGGCGAATGCCGTGGGCGAGGTCCGGCCCGGAGCGCGTCTGCTCGCCCGGGCGGAGGACGGGGCGTCGCTGCTCGCGGTCCGGACACTCGGCGACGGCCGCGTCGCCTCCGCCACGTTCGACACGACGTGGCAGTGGGCGCTGGCGGCACCCCAAACGGGCGGCCCGGCGATGCACGAGCGGCTGTGGCGGCGGCTGGTGCTGTGGCTCGCCCGCCGCGACGGCCGGCCGCACGAGGACCTCTGGATTACGACCGACCGGACGCAGTACGTCGTGGCCGACCCCGACCGACCGCCGGAGGCCGAGGTGACGGTCGGCGTGCGGGGCGAGGCCCGGCCGACGGTGCGGCTCGATGGGCCGGCCTCCGCCCCGGTCTCGCTGTCGCGCCGCGACGGCACGGGCGCCGGCCGGACGGAGTGGCGCGGACGCGTGCCGCTCGCCGTCCCCGGCGCGTACACCGTGGTGGCGGAGGCGGTGGTGGACGGCGAGGCGAAACGGGCCGAGGCGCACCTGGCGGCGCGTGAGCAGGACTTCGAACTCGCGTCCCTCCTGACCGACGCCGACCGGCTGAAGGCCGTCGCCGCCGCGGGGGGCGGGTCCTGCCGGCCGCTGGACGGCCTGCCGGACGTCCTCACGCAGGTGGCGGCGTCGCTGGAGCCGCACGAGGTGCCGGCCGAGCGGCGGGTCCGCCTGGCCCGGGGGCGGGTATTCCTCGGTGCGTTCATCGCCCTGATGGCCGCCGAGTGGGTGCTGAGGCGGCGGTGGGGACTGGCGTAACAAGTGCGGAATGCAGAATCTCTCGAATGCGGAATGCGGAATGCGGAACAAGCGGCAATGACAACAACGACAACAATGACAATGACAAAGGCAAACGACGAACGCCAAACGGCGAAACGAACGCCCGTTTAGCCGCGACGCGAAGCGGAGCGCGGGCGTTTCAACGATCGGAGGCATGCCATGACCCTTTCCCGACGCCGTTTCCTGACGCGAACCGCCACGCTGGCCGCCGCCGGCGGGGCGTTCGCTGCCCGACCGCTCAGCACACGAGGAGGTGACGCCGTGGACGACGTTTCGCCTGAGACCTCGTACACCGTGCGTCCCATCGGCCGCGTGGAGAACCAGAAAGGGCAGCCGCCGCGCATCGTCCTGTTCGAGCGGTTCGCCGACGGCCTGCTGGGCCTGGACGGGTGGTCGCACGTCAACGTCTTCTGGTGGTTCCATAAGAACGACGTGCCGCAGAAGCGGGGCATCCTGCGGGTGCACCCGCGCGGCAACAAGAAGAATCCGTTGACGGGCGTGTTCGCGACGCGGTCGCCGGTGCGGCCGAACCTCGTTGCCCTGACCGTCTGCAAGATCGTCTCGGTCGAGGGCAGTGCGATCACGGTCGAACGAATCGATGCGTTCGACGGGACGCCGGTGCTGGACCTGAAGCCGCTCATCGGGCGTGATTTCGTGCGGCAGGACTATCGCGCGCCGGATTGGATCGGCGGCAAACGGAAGACCTGACGGCGGTGCTGCGGCTCCGGCGGTTCGGTCTTCAACGCAGAGACCGCCGAGGACGGGGAGGCCGGTGACGGCGTCTCACGGAAGAGGTTGACGGGAGTCCTGGCCCGGCGACCGCATGACCTTGTCCGGCCCCACGTAATGACCCAGGAGGAGCAGGAGCACGATGACGGCGACAACGACGGCCACCGCGAGTCTGCGGTGTTTCCTCAGCCAGGCCACCGGATCGTGGGACATGATGCTCTCGCACGGTTACAGGTCGTCGGGGGCGAGGCCCGTCTTCTTCGATATCCGCGCAAGCATCCGAGGCCCGATTTCGTCTTTGTCGTGAAACGCGAAAACGACATCGGGCCATCCAGGCCGACTCAACACTTTGTGGGAACCGCCTGACTGGCGTTTGACCGACCAACCGAGACGGAGCAACGCCGCAAGAACCCGCTTCGCTTTGGTTGATGGCCAGCGGCTCATGATGTGATCGCGAAAACCTGTTTGAGGTCGGGGATATCCTCCCCGTGCTCCAACCGGTCCGCCATGACGCGCAGGGCCAGAGCCTTGGCCTTCGCGACGGCCTCGTCCCGCGTTTTACCGTAGGTCATGACGCCCGGCAGGTCGGGGATGTCGGCGATCCACCGGCCGTCGTCTTCGCGTTCGACCTCCACCTTCATGGCTGGCACCTCCTGCCGTCAGTATACTCCCGTTTTGGCGGTGCGGCAATGTTTCGGCCGTGGACGGTGCGGCTCCGGCGGTTCGGTCTTCAACGCAGAGACTACGGAGATCGCGGAGGAAGGAGAAGGAAGGGCCGCCATCACGCCGGCATCTTCTCGCCCTCGGTGGGCAGTTTGCTGAGGGCGATCTCGTCGAGGTCGATCTTGCGGTTGGCGTTGTCGATGTCGATGCCGACGAGGCTGCCGTCGGCCGCGTAGTCCGGGACGGTGCCCTCAGCGATCTCCTGGCTCTGTGCGCTCGGCCTGGACGAGAGTTCGATGTACAGCGAGTCCGTGTCGCCGTAATAGTCGAGTCTCATGGGTTGAATGATACCGCACCCGCCCGGCCGGCGGAAGCCTCTTTCCGGCCTTGGCCCCCCGTCGGCCGCCGTTTTGCCTTGAATTCACCCCACCACCCGCTAAACTGGCCGCGCGGGCCTGACGGCGAGGGCCCGAAGGGAGGATGCGGTCATGGCGAACGTCTATCAGGGCCGGCTGGTGGCCGGCGAGCACCGTTTCGGCGTGGTCGTCTCGCGGTTCAATGAGTTCATCACGGCCAAGTTGCTGAGCGGGTGCCTGGACGCCCTGGAGCGGCACGGCGCGGACACCGAGGCGGTGGACGTGGCGTGGTCGCCGGGGGCGTGGGAACTGCCGCTCCTGGCCCGCAAGATGGCCGACAGCGGCCGCTACGCCGCCGTCATCTGCCTCGGGGCGGTCATCCGCGGCGGGACGCCGCACTTCGATTACATCGCCTCCGAGGCGGCCAAGGGCGTGGCCCAGACGTCCCTGGCGACCGGCGTGCCGGTCGTCTTCGGCGTCCTGACGACCGACACGATCGAGCAGGCGATCGAGCGGGCGGGTACGAAGGCGGGCAACAAGGGGGCCGACGCCGCCGCCACCGCCATCGAGATGGCCAACCTCCTGGAGCAACTTCCCGGGAAGTAACGGGCGCGGGTGACCCGTAGATTCGGCGCGGTGGTTCTCCGTACCCACCGCGCCAGGACGCGGGCATCCGCGCGGCGGGTACCCCTCGGCGGGGCTCGGGACAGCCTCGGACCTGCCGCGCTCTATCGGGGCTTCCGCGGCCGGACGCCCCGGCCGTGGCCCGTGTTGCCGTTGTGTCCCCATCCGTCTGGCTGGAGCCGGTCTTTGTCATGAAGCGACGCGAGCGGGCACGCCAGATGGCCCTCCAGGCCCTGTACCAGTTGGACGTGCGGGGCGAGACGGTGGGCGCCGAGACGGTGGACTTCCTCCGCGGGAGCACGCGTGACCCGGAGACGTACTTCTTCGCCCGTCGCCTGGCCGAGGGGGCGTGGGGATGGCGGGAGGAGGCCGACCGCCTCATCGAGGCGGCGGCCGAGCATTGGCGCGTCGCCCGCATGGCCGCCGTCGACCGCAACATCCTCCGCCTGGCCACCTGGGAAATCTGCCGGGCCCCGGATATCCCCGAACGGGTCTCGATCGACCAGGCCATCGAGTTGGCCAAGGCGTTCAGCACGGCCGAGGCGCCGGGATTCGTCAACGGGGTCCTCGACCGTGTGTTGCACCTGGCCCGCGAGCAGGGCCTGGTGGCGGAGGAGGAGGACGAAGGCGACGGCGACCGCAACGGGGGCGCCGACGCCGGCGCGTGACGGTCGGGGCCGTGGCACCGGCGCGTGACGGTCTGTGTTCGCCGGCCCGCTTGCGGGCCGCGCTTCTTGAGTAAGCGCGGTGGGTCTCCGTACCCACCGCGCAGAGGCGACATCGACGATTCGAGCGCGGCGGGTGCGGAGACCCGCCGCGCCTTCCGCGCGCTTTCGAGGATGACGGAGCACGTTCCATGGTCTTCAAGCAGTGGCTGGGCAAACTGTCGGCCGGGCTCAGCAAGACCCGGTCGAAACTCGCCGACGGCGTGCGGGACCTCTTCCGCGTCGGCCGGAAGGTCGATGCGGCGTTCCTGGAGGAACTGGAGGAAACGCTCATCCTCGGCGACGTGGGCGTGGCGGCCACGCGCAACATCGTGGAGGACCTGGAGGCCCGCTACCGCGACCGCACGATCGGCCCGGACGACGACCCGCTCGCCATCATCAAGCAGGACCTGGCCGACAGCATGGGCGAGGCCGACCGGTCGCTCGCCGTCAATCCGGACGGTCCCACGGTCGTCATGGTGGCGGGCGTGAACGGCAGCGGAAAGACGACCGCCGTCGCCCGCCTGGCCCGGCTGCTGATGCGCGAGGGCCACGAAGTGCTCCTCGCCGCCTGCGACACCTTCCGGGCCGCGGCCGACCACCAACTCAAGATCTGGAGCGAGCGGGTCGGGGCGGACATGATCCATCACCAGATGGGAGCCGACCCCGGGGCGGTGGCGTACGACGCCGCCGAGGCGGCCGTCTCCCGCGGGGCCGACTACCTGCTGGTCGACACCGCCGGCCGCCTCCATACCCAGGACAACCTGATGCGGGAACTCGGGAAGATCCGCAAAGTGCTCGGCAAGAAGATCCCGGGCGCCCCGCACGAGGTGCTCCTGGTGCTCGACGCCACGACCGGCCAGAACGCGGTCGCCCAGGCCCGGCAGTTCCGCGAGGCGGTCGACGTGACGGGCGTGTTCCTGGCGAAACTGGACGGGACGGCCAAGGGCGGCATCGTGCTGGCCATCCGGAAGGAACTCGGCATCCCCGTCAAGTTCGTGGGCGTGGGCGAGGGGCCGGACGACGTCGCCCCGTTCGACCCGGAGACGTTCGTCGAGGCGCTGTTCGGCGGCGGGGAGGAATGAGGCGGCCGGCACCGCGGCACGCTTAACCGTCTACACTCTTGACGCGGGCCCTCGGGGGCCTTAAAAGTAAGGCTATCGGGCCGGCGGCCGACCCGGGCCCCGGCCGGGGGACGTTCCGGCCATCCCGCATTCCGACGAGAGGAGAAACGATGAGCACCGCTGAAGATCGCAAGAAGGTCATCGACCTGCTGAACCAGGCCCGGGCGGCCGAACTGACCGCCATCCTCCAGTACATGGCCCATCACTACGAACTCGAGGACGGCGATTACGGCAAACTGGCCAAGCGCATGAAGGAAATCGCCATCCAGGAGATGGACCACGCCGAGCAACTCGCCGAACGCATTCTCTACCTCGAAGGCCAGCCCACCTCCGAGCCGGACGGCAAGGTCACACACGGTCAGGACATTCCGGAGATGCTCAAGCGCGACATCGGCCTCGAGCAGGGCGCCATCGACATGTATAACGACTCCGCCATGGCCTGCGCCCAGGCGGGCGACCACACGTCGAAGCGTCTGTTCCAGCAACTGCTCCAGGACGAGGAGGAGCACCTCGACGATTTCCAGAACGTCCTGGACCACGTCGAGAAACTCGGCGACGTCTACCTGGCGACCCTGACGGGTGGCGAGGCCGAGTAACCGGACCGCCGGCAACCCGACCCGGCCGCCTGGCCGAGACCGGGCGGCCGTTTCTTCGCGACCGTCGGCGAACGGGCAAGGCCGGTGCCGGGCCCGTCGCCGGCACGATTCGGAGGGACGCTATGGGTGACCCGCAGGTAGCCATCGACTGGCTCAACAAGGGCCGCGCACGCGAACTCACCGCCATCTGGACATACATGGCCCAGCACTACGAACTCGAGGATGGCGACGTCGGCAAACTCGCCGACACCGTCAAAGAGGTCGCCATCCAGGAGATGAAGCACGCCGAGGACTTCGCCGAGCGCACCCTGTTCCTGGGCGGGGAGCCGACGAGCCAGCCCGACGCCGAAATCAAGAAGGGCATGAGCATCCCCGAGATGCTCGAGGCCGACGTGGCCCTGGAGCAGCAGGCCGTGACCATGTACAACTCTGCCGCCCGCGCGTGCGAAGAAGCCGGCGACCACACCACCGCCCAGATCTTCATCCGCATCCTCGCCGAGGAAGAGGGCCACGTGGACCTCTTCGGCACCATCGGCGATCACCTGGCCAAACACGGCGACGCGTACCTGGCCACGCTGCTGGGCGGCTCGGCCGACGAGGGCTAGCAGCGACCGGCGAGGTGGTCCGGGATACGTTTTGCGCGGTGGTTCTCCGTAACCACCGCGCCGCTGTGCAACGGGCCGCGGCGGTTGCCATGTTTTCGCGCCCCTGCGACAGCATGCGTTGACGGCGTTGCCCGCACACGCTTTCGCAGGGGAAGCCCCTATGATCATCTCCGACCTCTCCGATATCGACGGCCGGCGCTACCCCGCCCGTCGCCGCACGCAGAACCTCGTGGGCGGCCCGGCCCCCATCCAGTGCGAGCACTTCGCGATGGGCTACGTCACGCTCGATCCGGACGGCGGCCAGGTGCCCTGGCACGTCCAGGACAGCGAGGAGGTGTACTTCCTTATCTCGGGCCAGTGCGAGATGTGCCTCGGCCGGGAGCGGCAGACGCTGACGGGCGGCCAGGCGGTGTACATTCCGCCCGGCGAGTTTCATCAGATTACCAACATCGGCCCCGGGCCCGCGGTCTTCGTGTACGTCTACGGGCCGGCGGGCGACGTGGCGCACTGGCGGCAGGAACTGGCCGGTACGCTGCCGGTGGCCGGCGTCGACGTCCCGCCGCTGCCCGACGGCGCCCGCCCCCAGTGCACCGACGCGCCCGAGGCGTGACGTTGGCGCCGTTACTCCCTCTCCCTTGACGGGAGAGGGATGGGGTGAGGGTGACCAGGCTGCAAGCCCCAAGCCGCAGGCTGCAAGCCAAAGACGGCCTCCGTATTGGTGACGCACCTGCCTTGCGGTTGCTTGTGGCTTGGGGTTTGTAGCCTGTGGCTTCCTCGCCCCCTCACCCTGCCCTCTCCCGCGAGGGGAGAGGGAGTAAGACTGCACCTTGCACGCGAGTCAACTCCCATGAGCGAAGAACCCCTCGGCCTCATCATGAACGGCGTCACCGGCCGGATGGGCACGAACCAGCACCTCGTCCGGTCGATCCTGGCCATCCGCGAGCAGGGCGGCGTGAAGACGGCCGACGGGCGGACCATCGTGCCCGAGCCCGTCCTCGTCGGCCGGAACCCGAAGAAACTCGAGGCCCTCGACGCCGACTACGGCCCGTTCCGCTGGACCACGGATCTGGACGAGGCCCTGGCGGATGCGTCGCTGCCCGTCTACTTCGACGCCCTTTCCACCTCGCTCCGCGCCGAATGCGTCCGCAAGGCCATCGCCGCCGGCAAACACGTCTACTGCGAGAAGCCGACCGCCACGACCACCGACGAGGCATATGAATTGTACACCCTCGCCCGCGACGCCGGCGTCAAGCACGGCGTCGTGCAGGACAAACTGTGGCTGCCGGGCCTCGTGAAACTGAAGCACCTCATCGACGAGGGGTTCTTCGGGCGCATCCTCTCGGTGCGCGGCGAGTTCGGGTACTGGGTCTTCACGGGGGAGGACCCGGACCAGCCGCCGCAGCGGCCGTCGTGGAACTACCGGGCCGAGGACGGCGGCAGCATCATCGTCGATATGTTCTGCCACTGGCGG
>JAWODB010000055.1:0-9224 GCA_046483505.1 Phycisphaerae bacterium | reverse complement strand
TGAAGGCCGACCTGCCCAAGGCCATGTTCGAGGGCACCCCCAAGAACATCAAGCCGACCCCGAGCCTCGAGAAATACATCGACAAACCCCGCCCGCCCTTCCTCATCCCCGAAGGCTGCACCAACGTCGCCAAGGACAAGCCCGTCACCTCCAGCGACTCGATGCCCATCATCGGCGAACTGGACCTCGTGACCGACGGCGACAAGGAAGGCACGGACGGCTCGTACGTGGAACTCGGGCCGGGCCTCCAGTGGATCCAGATCGACCTGAAGCAGACCTGCGAGATCTACGCCATCCTCTTCTGGCACTACCACGCCGAGGGGCGGGTCTACCACGACGTGGTGATCCAGGTCTCGGACGACCCGGACTTCATCGAAGGCGTCAAGACGGTCCTCAATAACGATTACGACAACTCCTCCGGCCTCGGCATCGGCAAGGACCTGGAGTTCATCGAGGACTACCGCGGCCGGCTGGTCGACGCCGGCGGCGTCAAGGGCCGCTACCTCCGCATGTACTCGGCCGGCAACACCAGCAACGACCAGAACCACTACATCGAGGTGGAAGTCTACGGCAAACCCGCCAAATGAGCACCGCACGGACGGTAGGCGTGCTGGGCATCCTGGCCGTGGCGATCGGGGCGGCGGCGCTCCGGTTGCCACGGCTTGCTTTGCGGCCCATGCACGGCGACGAGGCCAACCAGGCCCTCAAGACCGCCACGCTCCTGGAGACCGGCCGGTACGCCTACAACCCGCACGACCATCACGGGCCGAGCCTCTACTACCTGGCCCTGCCGGCCCTGTGGGCCGCCGGCGTCGACTCCGCGCCGGAGATGACCGACGGTCTGCTGCGCCTGACGCCGGCCCTGTTCGGCGTCCTGGCGGTTCTGCTGCTCGTGCTTCTGGCCGGTGGCGGCAGAGCCCCCTCTCCTTCGATGGGAGAGGGCCGGGGTGAGGGTGCACCGCCGCGCGCCGGCCTGGCCCCCGCCGCCGCCGTCTGCGCGGGGGTGCTGGCGGCCGTCTCGCCCGCTCTCGTCTTCTACAGCCGGTACTACGTCCAGGAGATGCTGCTCGTCTGCTTCACCTTTGCCGCCGTCGCCACGGGATGGCGGTACGTGGCGACGCGGAAGATCGGCTGGGCGGTGGCCGCCGGAGCCTCCGTCGGCCTCATGCACGCCACGAAGGAGACGTGGGTCCTGGCGGGGGCGGCGATGGCCGGCGCCCTCGTCCTCGTCCTCCTGTGGGAGCGGTACGGCCACCGGCGGGTCCTGGAGGTCCGGTCGTACCTGCGTCCGGCGGCGGTGGCGGGCGCGTTCGCCGCGGCCGTCGTCGTGACGGTCGTCCTCTACACGTCCTTCTTCACGCACGCCCGCGGACCGCTCGACAGCGTCCTGACCTACTGGTACAACGTCTCGAAGGCGGGCGGCGAGTCCATCCACGTCCATCCCTGGCACTGGTACCTCTCGATGCTGGCGTGCTCGCGGCTGGTGACCGACACCGGCGTCGGCCCGTGGTGGAGCGAGGGTCTGATCCTCGGCCTCGCCCTGGTGGGCACCGTGGCGGCATTCAGCGGCCGGGGCCTCGGCCGGACGCATCGCGGCCTGGCGCGGTTCCTCGGCCTCTACACGATCCTGCTGACGGCCGCCTACGCCGTCATCCCCTACAAGACGCCGTGGTGCGCGGCGAGTTTCCTGCACGCGATGACGCTGATGGGTGGCGTGGGGGCGGTGGCCCTCGTGCGATGGGTGCCCACGCGGCCGGTGAAGGTCCTGGCGGCGGTGGCGCTCGTGGCGGGGGCGGTCCACCTGGGCTGGCAGGCGCACCGGGCCTCGTTCCGGTTCGGCGTCGACCAGCGGAACCCGTACGTGTACGCCCACACCTCGCCGGACGCCATGGACCTCGTGCGGCGGGTCGAGGAGGTGGCGGAGGTCCATCCGGACGGCCGGGAGATGGTCGTCAAGGTCATCACGCCCACCAACTACTGGCCCCTGCCGTGGTACCTGCGGGCGTTCCCGCACGTGGGGTATTACCATGACGTGCCCGCGAACGCCGACGCCGCCGTCATCGTGACCTCGCCCGAGTGGACGGAACGGGTCGCGGCCCGGACGGAGCGGTCGTACAACCAGGCGAGCCTTTACGGCCTCCGTCCGCAGGTGCTGCTTTCGGTCTGGATTCACGAGCCGCTGTGGGACGCGCTGGTCGAGAAGTGGTCCGCGAAACAGCAGGCCGGTGCAGGGCGGTCGACCGGTCCTCCCGCGCCGGACCATTCCGTGTTCGCCGCCGCGCTTGCGCGGCGCGTGCTGTTCGGCGCGCCGGCGGCGCACGCACGGACGCAGGAGGCCTCCCCGTGAGCGCGCCCGAGCAGCACGACTCGACGGGTGAGCGCGGTGGGTCTCCGAACCCACCGCGGCCCGAGCAGAGTGCGCGGCGGGTACGGAGACCCGCCGCGCCTTCACCGGAGGCTGTGCCCGACGCGGGCGGCCCCGCGGCCGCCGTTCCCGTCGAGGCGGGCGACGGGCTGCACCGCTTCGCCGACGAGGCGATGGCGACCACATGGGGCATCGTCATCGCGGGCCAGGAGGCCGAGTACGCCCGCACGGCCGCCCAGGCCGCCTTCGAGGAACTCCATCGCCTGGAGACCGAACTCAGCCGGTTCGACCCGGCGAGCGATGTGTCGCGCCTCTCGCGGCTGAAGGGCGGGCAGGCGATCAAGGTGGGCCTGGAGACGTTCGAGTGCCTCCAGGCCGCCGCCCGCATCCACCGCGAGACGGGCGGGGCGCTGGACGTGACGCTCGCCCCGCTCCAGGACCTCTGGTGGCCGAAGGAAGGCCGCCGGGGACCGCCCGCGGAGAAGGCCATTGCCGACGCCCGCCGGCGGACCGGCATGCACCTCCTGGTCCTGGACGAGTCGGAGCACGCCGTCGGCGTCCGGGCGGGGCCGGTGCGGGTGGACCTCGGGGCCGTCGGCAAGGGGTACGCCGTCGACCGGATGGTCGCCCTGCTGAAGGATTGGAGCATCGCGTCGGCCCTGGTGCACGGCGGCCGGAGTACGGTGTACGGGCTCGGCACGCCGCCGGGGAAGGGCGGGTGGCCGGTGGCGGCGTACGGTCCCGGGCGGGAGCCCGGCACGCTGGCCTCGGCCCGGCTGACGGACCGGGCGTTTTCCGGGTCCGGCTCGCCGCCGGGGGCGCGGCACGTGCTGGACCCGCGGACGGGCCGGCCCGTCGAGGGGAACCTGGGCGCCTGGGCCGTCGCGGAGACGGCGGTCCGCGCCGACGCCCTCTCCACGGCCTTCCTCGTCATGGAGCCGAACGAGGTGGAGCAATATTGCAGACAGCACCCCGGCACATCGGGTATGCTGTTGGAGGAGACGGGCGGCACGGTGCACCGGTTCGGGGCGTGGCGGAAGCCCGGATCGTGAATGATGCCACGGCCGGTCTTGCCCGGCCGTGCTTCTGCGTCGCCCGACGCACGGCCGGACAAGGCCGGCCGTGGCACATGCTGTCATTCTGAGGAGCGGCGAAGTTTACCCGCCGCAGGCGGGCCGCGACGAAGAATCTCGCCTTGACGCCGCTGGCACGGCGAGATTCTTCGGCCCTGCAAGCAGGGCCTCAGAATGACATCTTCGTGCAAGTCCAAGGTTCACAAATCATAAGGGAGGCCGACCATGAAACCGATCACCTGCATCGCTGTATGCATCGTCCTGGCGGGCGTGGCGACGTCGGCGCTCGCGGCCAAGCCCGACCGCCGGGCCGACCAGCCGCACGACGGCATCATGGGCGAGTACGTCGGCCAGTGGCGCCCCGCGGGCGGCCAGGCCGCCCAGGCCATGGCCCGCGTCATCGGGGAGGGCGACGGCCAATACCGCGTCCGCCTCTTCACCACCCACGCCTGGGAGAGCAAGTTCGGCGAACTCACCGGCACCGCCGACGGCAAGACGGTGGCCCTGAAGGGCACACTCGCCGGCGCCGACGCCAAGGGCACGATCGAGGGCGGCGAGGTCCTGGTCGTCGAGGGCGAGAAGGGCGAGTTCGAGGGCCGGTTCCACGTCCGCAAATCGCCGACCCTCGGTGCCGAGCCGCCCGCCGGCGCCGTCGTCCTCCTGCCGTACGAGGAGGGCAAGAAACCCGGCCTCGAACACTGGCAGAACCAGAAGTGGCAGCCGCTCGAGGACGGGTCGGCCCTCGTGGGCGGCGGCAACAACGTGTCGAAGAAGGAGTTCGGCAGCGTCCGGATGCACGTGGAGTTCCGGTGCCCGTATCAGCCGAAGGCCCGCGGCCAGGGGCGGGGCAACAGCGGCGTCTACCTGCACGGGAAGTACGAGATCCAGGTGCTCGATTCCTTCGGCCTGGAGGGCAAGGGCAACGAGGCGGGCGGCATCTACGGCGTCTCGGCGCCGAAGGTCAATCCCGCCCTGCCGCCCACCCGGTGGCAGACGTACGACATCGTCTTCCACGCCCCGGAGGTGGCCGAGGACGGCACGGTGACGAAACCGCCCGTCTTCGAGAAGGTGGAGTTCAACGGCGTCCTGATCCAGGAGAACGCCGAGGTCCGCAAGACGACGACCGCCGGTATGAAGGGCAAGATCCGCGAAGTGGGGCCCCTTATGCTCCAGGACCACGGCAACGCCGTGCGGTTCCGGAACATCTGGTACGCGCGCTACGCGGTGGCGGTGTGGTAACCTGGGAAGGCACGGCAACGCCGTGCGGTTCCGGAACATCTGGTACGTGCCGCTGGGGAAGTGAGGCGGCAACGGCGCCGGGACGCGCTGTCGCGCGATCGTTGAGCCGTCGACCGCAGGTCGACGCGAGGCGCCGGCGCCGCCCGGCGCGCCAAACGACCGGCGACGTGCCGTCGCCGGCTCAACGGCGCGCGGCCCGCAAGCGGGCCGGCGAACACGAGCCGCTGGGCGCCGCTTGGGACCCGACCGACGCCCGGGCGCGACACATTTAGCCGCCGGCCTTGGCCGGCGCGCCAAACGACCGGCGACGTGCCGTCGCCGGCTCAACGGAAGGAGAAGGCATGCAGGCTCGACGCAACCTCATCATGCACGCCCTGGCCGCGGTCGTCGCGGCGGCGATGATGTTCGCTGCGCACGCTGCCGGACGAGCCGCTGAGGCGCCGGACGTGACGCCGAAGGCGGTCCTCGGCGCGAAGCCGCCGAAGGGGGCCGTCGTGCTAATCCCTTACGAGCCCGGTACGAAGCCGTCGCTGGAGGCGTGGAACAAGCCGTGGAAGGCCAGTCCGGAGGGATACGTCGTGGCCGGCGGGGGCGACATGGTCACCCGCCGCGCGTTCGGCAGCATGCGGCTGCACCTGGAGTTCTGCATTCCGCCCGGCCCGGACGGCAAACGGGCCTCGCACGGGGGCAACAGCGGCGTCTACATCATGGACCGGTACGAGGTGCAGATCCTGGACTCGCACGGCCGGAAGCCGCAGGCCGGCGGATGCGGTGGCATTTACCGGCGGATCGCCCCGAAGGTGAACGCCGCCCTGCCGGCGGGCGAGTGGCAGTCGTACGACATCACGCTGGACGCCCCGCGGTTCGACGCCGCCGGCAACAAGGTCCGGCCCGTCCACATCACGGTGGTGCACAACGGCGTCACGATTCACGACGACGTGGAGGTGCCGAAACCGACGGGCCGCGCGTCCGGGAAGAAGGAGGTGCCGGAGGCGCCGCTGCGGCTCCAGGACCACGGGTGCCCGGTGCGGTTCCGGAACGTGTGGCTCGTGCCGCTGGAGGACTGAGCCCCTCACAGGCGCCTCACGCCAAGACGAAAGACAACGGCAAAGGCGGTTCCTCACGCAAAGGCGCAAAGCCGCAAAGAACGACAACAGCGAAAACCAGAGAAAAGGCAAAGGCAAGAACCGCAACCAAGGCAATCGCGGTTTCTTGCCTTTGTCTTTTGTCGTTATTCTAATTTCACGTCTTTGCCGTCTTTGCGGCTTTGCGCCCCGCCTCCGGCGGGTAAACTTTGCGTGAGGATTGCCGTTGCCGTTTGGTCGTTGTTTCTTTGCATGAGGCGGGGCGCTTACTCCTGCCCGCCGGCCTGGTCTTCCTGTTTCAACCGGCGTTTGATCTGGCGGAGTTCCGTGAAGGCGCCGGCGCCGTCCTGGGCGGTGTGGAGGCGGGTGTCGTAGTCGCACCGCCATTCGACGGGGAACTCGATGACGCGGTACCCCGCCCGCAGGGCCCGCAGGAGGACCTCGATGTCGAACATGAACCCGTCGGCCAGGCACTTGCCGTACAGTTCGCGCGCCACGTCGCCGCGGTAGATCTTGAAGCCGCATTGGGTATCCGAGAGTTTCCCCGGGATGCCCATCATGATGCCGGCGGCCTTTCGGAACGCCCACGAGCAGAAGCGGCGGACGGGGTGCTGTTTGCGCACCAGGACGCTCTCGGGCAGTTTGCGGGACCCGTGCGCGATGTCGCACTGGCCGTGGCGGATCGGCTCCAGGCCCCGCAGGGCGTTGTCGAACGGCACGCACAGGCCCACGTCGGCGAACATGGCGCAGTCGCCCGTGCTCTGGAGCATGCCCGTGCGGACGGCGTACCCCTTGCCGCGGTTGGGCGTGTACCGGATGAGGCGGCGGGTCACGCCCTCGGGGACGGGCGCGCCGCCGGCCACCTCGGCGGTGTCGTCGTCGGAGCCGTCGTCGACGACGAGGAGTTCGCCGGTTATCCCTTCGCGGACGAGGAAGGCGGCGGCGGCCTCGATATCGTGCGCGATTTTCTCCGCCTCGTTGTAGGCCGGGATGACGATGGAAAGGTCCATGGAGGGGGAGGGCGTCAGTCGGCCGGCGCCTCCTCGGATTCGTCGGCCGCCTCGGCCGTCTCCTGCGACCGTCCGCCCCAGAGGGGATGGTACAGTCCGGCCCAGCCGGAGGTGACCCGCCCCCGCAGGATGGCCGTCAGGCCCCCCGGCTTCGCCAGCGTCGTGACGTAGGCGTGCCAGAGGGTCAGGACCATCAGGACGAGGGCGGCCCAGCGGTGGACGTCGTACATCAGGTGCTGCCCGGCGGTGCCGAAGATCGGGACCATCGAGAGAAGCATCGAGAGGAGGAGGACGAGGGTCAGGACGCCGGCCGCCCAGAAATAGATCTTGTCGCCGGCGTTGAAGCGGCCGGCGGGCAGGTCCTCGCGCGTCGACCAGGGACCGCCCTTCTCCACCCACCGGCAGTCGTGTTTGCCGAAGGCGTTGCCGGCGGCCCAGGTGATGAGCATGGCGGCCACGGCGACGGCGAAGACCGCGCCGCAGGTGGTATGGATCATCAGGCTGTAGCCGGCCATCGGGCCGCCCCATCCGATGGACGCCCAGTACGCCGTCACCGCCAGGATGACGAAGGTGGCGAGGAGCACGAGGTGCAGGAACCGTTCCCACAGGTTGTACCGCAGGACGCCGGGCCGGCCGAGGCCCGGGCGGGGCTGGCGTCGGCCGACGGCCAGGTAGTGCAGCGCGCAGACGCCCGCGGTGCCGGCGATGGCGAGAATCGAGAGAGTCTGATACAGGCTCATGCGTCGGGTCCCGTTACTTGGTGGCAGGTCCGGCGGGAGAGGTCTCGTCGGCCCATCGGGCCAGGGCCGCCATCCCCCGCACCAGGTACGCGAGCAGCACGGCCGCGATCACGGCGGCCGTCGCGAAGCCGACGGGCTTGAAGATCGGCCGGAACACGTACGACATCGCCCACGCCTTCTGGACGAGCGGGTCGCGCCCCTGGAAGGCGTACATCGGGGCGGTCTCCTCGTCGCCGAGGTCCGCGGGCGAGGCCTTCTCCACGTCGCCCCAGACGATGGCCGCGTCGAAGCCGTGGCACACGGTGCAGGCGGCGTTGCCGGAGCCGGCGCCGAGAGCGTACTCGGCCGGCCGGACGTTGTGCGCGATGGGCCAGGCTACCGGTTCGGCCTGATAGTGGTCGGCGGCGGTCAGGGCGCCGTCGGGGCCGAGGGTGTGGAGTTTGCCCGCCGAGACGTAGCCGAACGCGGTCCCCTCTTCCTTCTTCGCCAGGGCCGCCAGCACCGCCTTGACCTTGGCGGGCGGGAGGTCCGGCGGCGGGGCGGTCAGGCCCTCGAGTTCGTCCTCGGCGGGCTCGTCCTCGGCTTCGGCGGCCTCGGCCGCAGGCGTCTCGGCCGGATCGGCGTCGTCGGCCTTCTCGTCGGCGTCGCCTTCCGGCTCGGCCTCGGCCTCCTCGGCGGACGCCTCGGCGGCTTCGGCAGGTGCTTCCTCGTCGGTCGCTTCCGGTTCGGCCGTCTCGGTCTCGTACTCTGCCTTGAAGGCGTCCTCGGCCATGCCGTAGACCTCGGCCGGGGCCATCGGTTTGAGGCGCTCGCCTTCGGCGGCGTCCTCGCCGGCATCGAGGCGGGTCCAGAACGCCGGCCAGACCATCCGCTGCGGACCGATCGTCCCGTCGTACGCGCGGTGGGCGAAGACGGGCTCCACGATGTACGGCAGGGCGTGGCGGCCGCGGTGCTTGCCCTGGAACTCCAGCGAGTGGGCCCGCGAGGTCTGGACGCGCCTCGTCCGCTCGCCCGGGTACGGCCCCGAGTGGCACGTGGTGCAGGCGAGTTTTTCCAGGTGGATGGTCGGCAGGCCGACGTGCGTCGGCACGGGGGCGCCCAGCCGGCTGCCGTGCGTGTGGGGGCCGGCGGCGGCGGATTCGGCGCCCATGTGGCATCCGCGGCAGGTGAGGGTTTGGAGGCGCGGCTCGGCCTCGGCCAGGACCTCGCCGGGGTAGTTGCGGGTGACCTGGTGGTCCAGGCCGTGGCGGTGGCAGTCGGTGCACGTGAGGCCCGCGTCCATGTGGACGTCGACGTCGGTCTTCCACACGTCCGGCGCCTCGTAGTGCTCGGTGCTCGTCTGGGTGATGGAATGGCAGAAGTAGCACCGGGTGTCGGGCGGCTGGTTGGGGATGTCGAAGGTCACGCGGCCGAGGGGGTCGAAGCGGCCGGCGTCGTACTCAACGGCGGGGGCCTTGGCGGCGGTCTTCTCGTCCTCGGGCGGCATGAGGGGGCCGTAGAAGGCGGGCATGGCGGCGGCGCCCCCCGTGACGACGGCCAGGGGGGTGGCGGCGGTGGCGGCCCAGCGGAAGTTCTGCCGCGCGATCTGAAGAAAATTCTCCACCTGGTCGTACGCCGGGTCGCCGCTGTGGCACGAGCCGCAGTTGATCTCAAGCGTGCCGGAGACCAGCCACCGGGCGCCGGGATCCTCGACCTTGGTCATCTCGCCCGGC
>JAWODB010000280.1:0-2981 GCA_046483505.1 Phycisphaerae bacterium | reverse complement strand
GCCCTCCCCCTCATCCCACCTTGCCCGAGCCCCACTACTTGAAAACGACTACTTGGAAAAGAAACACAACGACTCCCTGCCCTTTTTCTTTCCAAGTAGTGGGTCATTTTGGCTGAGCGAACACGGGTCAATCCTGCTGAGCGATATAGGACTGGAAATAACTCCCCATAAAAAGTGAGACCTGAACGAGTCTTACGGCTACGCAATCAAGCGTGGCGATTCCTCTTTGTCGAGATAATTGGGTACTGCGGACCCGACATGGTACATGGGAAGACTCTAAAGCCCCGTTTCTTATGTGGAGCAATAACGGATGTTCACGGCAAGGATTCCCCGGGTTATTGGCATTATTTCAGTGCCTCACTCGCCTAACTCCCCATAACCAAGTACTCCCCATAATACAACTAATGGGGAGCTCCCCATTACGTGCGGGAATCGGCATTGCCCGGAGTCAAACGAAGACACACAAATTCCGAGAGGCGAGGACGGTGGAGGGGGTGTCGTGCCCCCTGGCCTAAAAACCTGTGTGTCTTCGTTTTCTTTGCGGCTGGTCAAGGTGACCGAGGCCGGGCAAGTCGTCTACAAGGCCGAGAAGCAGGCCTGCCGGGCCTTTCCCGAACCGCAAGGCGATGGGCTGGAGCGGGGCGCCAAGCGGAACTATCAGGTGCTCGACGCGTTGGAGTTCCTGGCCGAGTTCACGCAGCATATCCCGCCGAAGGGCTCGCACTTGATCCGCTACTACGGCTGGTACTCGAACAAGGCCCGGGGGATGCGTCGCAAGGCGGCCGAAGCCGAAGCGGCGGCAGAGGAGGGTGCGGCTCCCAGTGGCGACACCGCCGAGGCTTCAACGCGCGGCCGCCCGAGTCAGGCGTGGGCGATGCTCATCAAGCGCGTGTACGAGGTCGACCCGCTGTGCTGCCCCAAATGCCAGGGCGAGATGAAGGTGGTCGCGTTTCTTGAGCCGCCCCAAGCCAGCGTGATCGAGAAGATCCTCCGCCACTGCGGGCTGTGGCATGCCTCGCGAGCCCCGCCGGGCGGCGGTGATTCTGTCCACGACGGGCATAGCCAAGCGTCGCCCGACGAACCGGGCGAGTTGACGCTGGTCGCCGAGGACGCGGTCTGGGGCGAGGCGGAAGGTTTCGTCGACGCCGCTCCGTTCGATCACAGCCCGGCCGATGACTGGTCGGTCGACGACTGGTATCGCCGTCCGCTTGACGACGACGCTCGGGAGTTGACCTACGTGGACGAAGACACGTTCTGGTCCGAGTTCTGATCGCCCCAACGTCCGCGACGACGCCAAGCGGCAAACGGAGCCGGTACGCGCACGCAGCAGGATTTGCGTGCCCCACGAGCATCGTAACGCCCTTCAACACGCGGATCGACCGGCAAGTCACACTCCGAGCCGCCTTCTCCTTCCTCTCCTTGACTCATCTATCCTCACTCATCATCATCTGGGAACACTGGAAATCAAATTTCCTATCACTCCCAAGCGTTACCACAGCGAGAGCACGACCACCGTCGAGGTGGAAGAGGGCAGTAATACCTTCGATTTTGAGCTTGAATCGAGTTAGGGCCGGGGATTCACCGGCAATGGCGGCGTTGTGAGTCGATGCCACTGGGGAAGCTGACCGGAAGGACTGTGACTGTATGCAGTTCCGGATACAGAATTGGTTACGCTGTAACATCATGCCACCACACGAAATCGTCGTGCTGCTGGCGGCCGTACAGCTTCTTCAGTCGGGTCACGCAGCGCTGCAACGCCGGGCGGTCCTCGGCGGGCTGCTTCTTAAGCCAGTCATGGATGCTCGCGTATTTTCCTGACTTTGGTCTCTTCTTCGCCATGACGACGACCCCGCATCTGTGGCTGGTTGATCCCGCTGATCGTGATGCCCGCCATGGTAATCAAGCAGGAGAGCCGCTCACCAGCACCTTGCCCACTTTGGGCATCAGCCTTGCCACGGCGGCCACGCTGTCCCTGCGTCCGGCGAGTTGGCGCACGGTTCTGAGTGAAGCGCTTATTGGCCCTCTTCTCTCTTGCCCTGCTTTTCATGCTGCCAACTCGGTCTGGGGCGGCTACGGCGGACGGGTCTACTCGACCGCCCTGGCCACGCTCTGCCTCGAAGTCTACTACCGCTTCATGCCCCTCTACGCCCAGGCGGCAAACCGCCAGTCGTCGCTACGGTAGTCCGTAGGGCCGGTTCCTACCGGCCGGGAACCGTCGCGACATGATGGGCGGCGGGAACCGGCCCTACGCCGGATCGGTAACGGGAACCGTTTCTCGACACGTTTTCCACCGCGCTGGCAGCCTGCCAAGTGAGCCGTCTGGCGACCGAATCTCCTCGCTCGTAACTCTTTACGGGCATCTTGAGGGCGGCTTACTTGACGGGTAGTGGCGTGCATCATCCTGATCGCCGTCGCTTGCCGTGATGTCCGCCGCCTGCCTCCACCCGCCGCCGCTGTATCGGCCCCGCGATCCCCAGGCCTCCGACCTGTGGCGGCTGATGGATCGCCACTTCGACACCTTTCAGCAGGTCTACGACGAGCGGTTCCAGGCGAAGTACGGCTACTGGCGACCCATTGTCGAGCGGTCGGTGACGGCCTATCTGCGCTGCGGCGACCTGCACGAGGGCTTCGCCCGGGTCCGCTGCGGCGAGTGCGGGCACGAGATGTTCGTCGCGTTCTCCTGTAAGCAGCGCTGCACGTGCCCCTCGTGCCACCAGAAGGCGACGAACGCCAGACGCCCTTGTGGGTCGGGCGGTGGACTGCGTCGTCGGTTCGCCCGATCCGGTGCCGCTTGGCTCTCCGCCTTGGGGCCACGCTGTTCATCCGCCGATTCGCGTTCACGGGCGGCGGCCAGCGCGGCTTCGATGCGCTCGCGGCAGACGTCCACCGGGGTGCGGACCGGGCAGGATTCGGGGCACACGTCGACGGCCCGCACGATGTCGTCCCAGAGGAATTCCATCACGCGGCGGGCCGACGGGCGA
>JAWODB010000200.1:0-2761 GCA_046483505.1 Phycisphaerae bacterium | reverse complement strand
GGACGCCCGGCGTGTCGCGCAGCATGGCGTCGGCCATGCTCTGGATGGTGGCGGCCAGCCGGTACACATCGAAGGTGGTGGGCTCCAGGGTGACGCGTCCGGCCTCGATCTCGGCGATGTCGAGGACCTGGTCGATCAGGGCCAGCAGGTGTCGGCCGCCGAGCAGGATCTTCTCCACCCGGTCCCGCTGGTGGTCGCTCAGCGGATGCCGGTCGACGCGCTGGAGCAGGCCTTCGGAGAACCCGATGATGGCGTTCAGGGGAGTCCGGAGTTCATGGCTGACGTTGGCGAGGAACTCCGACTTGGCCTGGTTGGCGGCCTCGGCGGCTTGACGGGCGGCTTCGAGTTGGCGTTCCATGCGGTCCCGCTCGGTCACGTCGTGCAGGGTGACGAGGCAGGCCGACTCGCCCAGCCACACGCTGTCGGTGACTCGCATCTCGGCCCGGCCCGTGCGACCGGCCCCGAGGCAGACGTCGATATCGGTCGTCTCCTCATCCACGAGGGGCATACCGAACGGTTCGCCCAGGAGGTCGTGCGCCTTGCGGCCGAGCAGTGTCTCGGCCGTCGGATTCACGTAACAGACCGTCCCGGACTCGTCGACGACCAGGAGGCCGTCGTGGCTCTTGGTCACAATCGCCTGGAAACTGGCGCGGCTGCGTTCCAGGCGGCGGGCCAGTTCCTTGCGGCGGGTGACGTCGCGGATGATGCCGACGGTGCCCGTGAACCTGCGCTTGCCGCCGGAGTTGCCCGCCTCCCACATGCCTGACGCGTGCACCTCGCAATGCCGTACAGGGCCGCCGTCTTTCGCCAGGAGGCGCACTTCCAGATTCTGCGTGCCCCGGTCCCCGCTTCGCCGTTCGTCAAAGAGTTTCGGCGCCGCCTCCTCGCCGGTGTGTACGCCCTCGTAGCGAGGGAGCACGTGGAGGCGGCTGACCACCTGAAAGTCCTCGGGGTGTACGAGATACGAGAACCGCTCGCCGATCAGTTCGTCCGGCGTATATCCGAAGTGGCGGACCGCGGGGCTGACGAACGTGAACCGGCCCTCCGGGTCCAATTCGTAGACGACGTCCGGGATCGTCGCGAGCAGGGCCTCGTAAGAGTCCGCTTCCGACACCCGGCCGGTCCGTTTCGCGTGCCGCCCCTCGAGGAATCGCTTCCAGCCGACGCCGCCCACGCTAAAAACCACCGCCCCCGACGCGGCCAACCCGTACACGAGCGGACGCAACGTCAACCCGAGTCCGCCCGACACCGCCCTGGCAGCGTGCTGAAGCCATCGAGGGTGGACAGCCACGCACATCAGAAGAAGCCCCCCAGTCCCGCGAGGACGGGAAGCACGGGCCAGGTCCGCGCCGAAGCGTCTTCCGGATTTCGGATGCGACCCATAACGGTCCCCGCCCGGAATCACATCTGCCTCCCGCCAGCCACCGACAAGCCGGGGGATGCACAAGCCTGCCCCAGCCCCGCAGGCGAGGCCGCCTGGTCGTGGAAACCCTCGACCCGTGCGGTTTCGCGGTCCGTCCCGATGCGTTCCAGGGCCGAGAGACTGTCCACGACCACGCGGCCCGGCAGGAAATCGTCGACGAGGGCCTCGATCCGTCCGAGGTGCTCTTCCAGACCGCAAGCGTGAGGATACATGCATTCCACCCGCAGCGTGCCCGCGCGTTCCATCGCCTCGAAATCGATACCCCATCCGGCGGCGTTCCGCAGCAATTGGCCCCGACTCTCCTCGAAACCGCAGAGCAGGCACTGCTCGCCCGCCTCGGCGCCGCCCTTGACGAACTCGGCGGCGACGAGGGTCTTGCCGCTGCCGGCCGGTGCCGCGATAAGGCCTGCCCCCGGGGCCCTGCCCCGCCCCCGGAGGAGAGGCGGCCGGCCTTCGGCGCGCAGCGTGGTCTCGTGGAGCCTGCGGGTGGGAACCATCCCAGCGCCGAGATGAGTCCCAAGCATCTCTATCGGCCGGTTCACTTTCGGACTTCAGTGGCATTCGCAGCCGGGACCATCTGACGCTTCCGCTTGATGGCGCGTGGCCGCGCCCTGTCTCGGTTCAGCCCGACCCCCTCTGACGTGGCGAAACGCTCCAAGGCTGCACCCCGCACGGGGGCACGCGCCCCGGGGAGGTTCGGCGCATTCTCGGCGCGCCGCCTGCCCGGAAATCGGATGGGGGGCGGGCCGTTCGGCGGCAACGCGAGTTCGGGCGGCAGCGATTGGACGCCCGTCGGCCGGAGGCCTTCGTGCGTCAGCCACGCCCCCGTAACGCGGCGGGCAGGGAAACCCGCCGCGCACGCGTTGGCGTTGAAGCGGGATGCGCCGTGCCGCCTCTACTTCTCCTGCGCTGCCTTACTGCCGCCGGCGGCGGCGGGCGAGGAGCGTGCCGAGACCACCGAGTCCCAGGAGGGCCAGCGTCGCAGGCTCGGGCACGACCATCAGGGGATCCGACATGGCGTAATACGGCAGGTCGACGTCATCGCCGGTCCACGTCCGCCAAATCCACTCTGTCGTAGAGCCTCCATTGCCCTGATGGACTTGGCCGCCCCCACCAAGAACGGAGAACGAAGTGGCTTTACCCTCTACGCTCGTGCCGTCCAGGTACGTGCCGGTATACGGCCAGTGCGAACGCGTTTCTCCCTTTTCGGTCACGTTGATGATGTGCTGAATTTCGCCGTCCCACAAGTCCGCGTTGTCGTTGGCGACGACCGTGCTGCCGTCCAGGAGGAAGATGGCGAAGCCGGTGCCGTCTTCGTCCGGATTGGTCGCGGTGTTG
>JAWODB010000192.1:0-14742 GCA_046483505.1 Phycisphaerae bacterium | reverse complement strand
TGCCCATGGGTCGTGTTCCCCGCACGGTCCCACGAAATGCCCAGAAGCCGCTAACACTACAACGCTAAGTTGGCCATTTGCGCGGTGGGTCCCCGCACCCACCGCGCTCGAAACGCCCTTTCCAGGGCTGCGCGGCGGGTACGGAGATCCGCCGCGCACGAGTTAGCGTTGTAGTGGTAACCTATAGGCAGAAATGAACCGGAGGACGCCATGACGGTGATCAAGTACAAGGGGCCGCGGGAGCCGACCGAGGGAGCGTTCGAGTTGCATTTCGCCGCTTCGAAGCTCCGAGAGGTCGTGGACTCCATCGAGGGGGTTGCAGAGGTCCTCCCCTTCGTCTGGAGGCTCAACGCGCTGGCCGGGGAAATGGATTGTGAGGCCTGCCGGCGGATGAGCGGCGAGCCGCCGTTTGGAGGTTTCGAGCCCGAGCCGCCGTTCCCCCCGTACTACCTCCCGGAAATCAAGGGCTTCGGTGAACTTCGCGGCCAGCGCCCAACGCTGTTGCCGTGAGCGTTTTGGTATCGGCGGGACCGCGTCGCGCCACGTTAAGGAGGTGAGCCATGAGTCAATCCGGCGACGAGCCTCGGATCATCCGCTTCGACGAGATCAACCGGGACCCTCCCGGCGACGAGTACCTTCCAAGCCGAGAGGAGGCCGCGGCCGAAATCTACGCGAGCCTCCCGAGCCGGAAGGAACTGGAATCTCTGCCGCCCGCCGCGAACATCCAGGACCGGCTGAGGACCATGAAGTCCCTGCGGACATTGCTGGATCTGTGAGCGTTCGACTTTCTGGCCCCCACGTGCGTGGGGACAACACCAGGAAACTGTACCGGAGAACCGTCGGAGACGCAACCCATTGGGCAGTCGGGCCTTGTTAGGGAAATCGTCCCCATGCGTGATTCACATGTCAAGGCGCCGTAGCCTCATTCCTTCTTGCGTTCGCGGCGGGAGGGTTTCAAGGGGTGGCGAACCAGGGCCAGTCCGTCCACGTCCACCAGCCTTCGCTGGGCCTGTCCGTGCGTGCGCCAGGAGTACCCCTGGGGGGTCCGGCTGGTCCAGATCTGGGTGACGGTACCGTTACGGCACTTGGCCACCGCCTTACCGAACTTGCAAAGGACTTCTCGCTCGCGATGGAGACGGTCCTCGACGGGGTAGCGGGCATGGAAGAGCGTCAGGTCGGCATCGGCAAAGCGGTTGTCCTCCCGCAACGCGCAGTATGCCTCCTGCGCCCCGCCGACGGTGTTGCAGATCCAGGCGGCGCAGCCGCCTCCGTCCAAGTGCTCGGCCAGCAAGTCGGCGACGGCCCGCGGATCATCGGAACACGAAGTCACGCTCAGGGTCTGCTCGTGCGCTTGCTCGAAGGGGACGTGTTTGCCGTCGATGCCTTGCGTTGATCCGATGATCGCCCTGGGGTACGAGGGCTCCGGCCCCTCCGGGCCGCGGCCCGTGTAGGCCCGAACGAGTTCTTTCCGGCGCCGTGCCGGCAGCGTGGCGGACAACAGGATGACGCTGGTGGCCGTGACCGAGAGCCACTCCAGGAGGCGGTCCAGCAGCGTGCTCATGTACGTGTCGTAGGCGTGGACCTCGTCGATGACGACAGTCTTCTGGGCCAGGCCGAACAGCCGGACGAAGAAGTGCCTCGTGGTCAGGGCGGCCAGCAGGGCCTGGTCCACGGTACCCACGGCGAAAGGCGAGAGCAGTCCCCGCTTGCGTCCACAGAACCACTCCTGCGCGATGACGGCGCCTTCTTTTTGCTCCACGTTGGTGGGGGCGGCCGACGGCTCGCTTGGTGACAGGCCGGCGGCTCGGAGTTCTCTGAAGGTCTCGTTCATCGACGCCATGCCGTGAAGCAGGTGCAGCGGCACGTTGTCCGCGAACCGGCCTCGAAGGAAAGCGAGAAGGCGTTCAAGCATCTGGTTGCTCGTCGCCTGCGTGGGAAGGGCGTAGTAAAGCCCGTGTGCACCGCGGCGGCGGGCTTCGATTTCTGCCGACCACAGGGCGGCTTCGGTCTTACCGCTGCCCGTCGGGGCCTCAACAAGGAGAAGAAACGGCCCCTCTGCCACCTGGACCAACTCGCAGCAGGCGGACTGCATGGCGTTGGGCGACCATGAGCGGCGAACCTCGCCTTCCAGAGTGTCGAAGAACAGATCGCCGAACGCCGGCGGGTTTTCGTCCGCGGGAACACGCGAGCAACCTGTCTCCCTGACCGCTCGCTCGGCTCTACCGCGCGTCTCCTCTACGTAGGTGGAGATTTCGATTCCGGTCCCGCCCGCATAAGGGAAGAAGCGTTCGTCCGAGCCGATCCAGTCGCTGACACTCACCAAGCCCGCAAAGGCCATGAGCCACGCAGGTGTGACGGCAGTGGCATCCAGGCGGAAGGGGTTCAGGTCGATGTCGAAGATGTGAGCCAATTGAGCGGCAGCCTCCTGCCGCGCCGCCTCCCATTGTCCCTTCCCGCACGACTTGGCCATGAAGGACGGGAACGAGCCGTGGTGGCCCCCCAAGGTCCGCGCTAGATTCTCGGCAGCCTCGGAACCGAGCCCCCATTCGCTGAGCAAGGCGACGGTCGCTTCCGCCGTCACCGCCCCGTGGTTACCTTCATCCGCGACCGAGAAACCGAATCCGTTGCCAGGGGGATGGAACAGCCCCCGCTGCTTCTTCTGGAAACCCGGAGAAACCTTGCCCAGGTCGTGGAGGGCGCACAGGAAGGCCAACGCGTAAGACGGTTCGCAGGCTGGTCTGCCGAATGGTGCAACCAGAAGGTTGGCCGTGGTCGAGGGCAGGACTGTCTCCACAAGGACCTTGGCCACTTGGCCAACGTCAAGCATGTGGCAGATGGCGGGGTGCCACCCGCCTTCCTTCGCGCTCTTCCCCCAGAACGCGAGCAGGTCCATTATGCGACTCCTTCTCGGAAGGCATTTCAACCGAAACCGAAAGGCGACGCTATCACGGTTGGTCTCTCGCGGCAATGAAAAACGCGGGTTCAGACATCTGATCTTCCTATAAGACGAACGCAGTTCGGCAGCAGATCACGGTCGGGCATCTCGATAGATCATGCCGGCCACATCATCCTCACCCGCCACGGTACTAGGCCGCCCGCCTCTTGGGCAACGGGCTCTCTTCAGCATCACCACCATCGACTTCGACCTGTCTCGGGGCTCACGATACACCAACGAGTGGGCTCCAAATGCGCGCAACCACAATACCCCAGAATACGCACGGGGCACCCCTGGTGCCTTACGGGATTGCCATGGTCAACCACAGACACAAGCCAGATCTCGGGGAAACAATGGGCCGCTTTTTGGGGCACGCAAGTGCCTTATTCATAAAGGCTTACGCTTGCCATCCGGCCAAGAGAGAGAGTTTTGAGATTTCATTCTTGGCTGAGGCGGAGGGGGAGCGCAGCATATCCTGTATCGAGTGAATCGTACAACGCATCGTTTCATGAATAGCAGAAAAAGTCATGCCGAGATCGGAAATGAGGGCTCTGACGGTCGGCGAGATGAGCCGCAGGTTGGGCTGCCCGGTGCACCGGGTCGAGTATCTCATACGCTCCCGGGAGATGTCTCCGTCTCACTGGGCCGGCAACGCGCGTGTCTTCACGGAGTCTCAGTTCAGGCGTATCAGGTGCCTCCTCAAGAAAACGGAGGCCATTCGCTGAAAAAGGTGCCCGGCCGCGGCCATGCGGCCGGGCGATAAGGAGACTCCTCGCGGGGGCCGTCAGCCACCTCGTCAACCGCGGTGTGTTGAGGCGTCGCACAGCGCAGGAAGGACCGCACGATGAATTCACCGACCCCCATCAAAGCCATCCGGGCAAAGTGCCGCGACTGCTGCTGCGGTTCACGCAAGGCCGTGCGATGGTGTCCGAAGACCGGCCGTGTCCTCTGGCCCTACCGGTTGGGCCTGCGGCCCGAGACGGCCCGGAAGCGGTACGGGCCGACGTGATGGACCCTGACCGGATGCCTGACGCAACCACGCCGATGGAGGACCTGTAATGTCTTCAAGCGCCAAGAACAGACGCTCGGCGTATCGCGCCGCCAGGTCTACAACCTCGCGGCCGAGTGCGGCCTGCCAACAATCAAGTTGCGCGGCCGGCGGCTTGTGCGGCTGACCGACCTACAAGAGTGGGTCGCGGCGCAGCCTGTGGACCCCGCCGGCCGGGAAGGGGCCGGCGTATGACCTCGGCGAACCTCACTGCAAATCTGGTCGATCACGTTCCGCCCGCGGCGCGAGCCGACGAGGCGGAAGAAACTCTGCTGGGCTGCTGCCTGAACTGGCCTCGGCCGTCCCTCGACGTAGCCGCCCGTCACGTCGGCCCGGACGACTTCTTCGATTTGCGCTACCAGCGGCTCTTTGCCTTCCTGCTCGGCCTGGGCGAAGACACCCGCGACGCCTTCGACCTGGCTTCTCTCGCCCGCACGTTGGAGCAGGACGGCGCGCTTGAGGCCGTCGGCGGGCGGGACGAACTCGTCAGGCTCTCGGATACGGCCGCGACAAAGGAAACCGCAGTCCTGCACGTCAAAGCCGTGCACGAGGCCGCCATGACCCGGCGACTGCGCGACTTCTGCTTGAACACCTTGCGGGACACCGGCCGGGCGGACTTCCGGCCCGCCGACGTGCTCCCCGCCATCGAGGCGCGCGTCGCGCGCCTCGCGCACAGCAACGGGCACGGCGGGGCGGTCTGCGTTTGCATGGCCGACGTAGAGCCCGAAGAGGTGCGGTGGCTCTGGCCGGAGCGCATCGCCCTCGGCAAGCCGACGATCCTTGTGGGCGACCCCGGCCTCGGCAAGTCGTTCATCACCCTGGACCTGGCGGCCCGCGTGACCACGGGCGCGGCGTGGCCGGACGGCGCACCCGGCGGCGAGCCCGGCGGCGGCGTCATCCTCTCGGCAGAGGACGGGCTGGCCGACACCATCCGCCCGCGCCTCGATGCGGCCGGGGCCGACGTGACGCGCATCACCGCCCTACAGGCCGTCCAGGTCGCGAACGTGCGGGGCGGCGGTTCTCTTGAGGAACCCGTGGACCTCAGCGCCAAAGGGCCAGAAACGGAAAGGACGGTGAAGCAATGGCGAGCGTGAGCACGGCCAAGAACGGCAGGCGGGCGGTTCTGGTGATATGCCCGGACGGCAAGCGGCGGCGGATACGGCTCGGCCGGGCGACGAAGGCCGTGGCCGAAGAGGTCAAGCGGCACGTGGAGCACCTCGTGAGCGCCCGCACGCGCGGTCTGCCCCTCCCAGCGTCAACGGCCGAATGGCTGAGCGGCGTGACGGGCCGGCTTCGCGAGCGCTTGGCGGTCTGCGGTCTGGCCGAGGCTGCCCCTGGCGCGCCGTCCCTCGGCGCGTGGCTTGACCGCTACATTGAAAGCCGGAAGGACGTGGCACGCAACACGCGGCTGAAGTACGAGGCCGCCCAAAAGGACCTTCTCGGCCACTTCGAGGCGGACCGGCCCCTCGACACTATCGGCCCCAGCGACGCAGAGGACTTCAACGCATGGCTTAGGACCGAACGGGAGCCCTCGCTTTCCGAAGGGACGGCTCGGCGTCGCGTGGGTATCGTCAAGCAGTTCTTCACGGCGGCCGTCAAGCGGGGGCTGATTCAGGACAGCCCCTTCGCCGACGTGAAATGCGGCGAGTACTCCGAACCACGGTTCCATTTCGTGGGGCCCGATACGGCTGCCGCCGTCATGGACGCCCTGCCCTCCCCGGCATGGCGCTTGGCGTTCGCACTGGCCCGATGGGGCGGCCTGCGTGTGCCGTCCGAGGTAACCGCCCTGAAGTGGGCAGACTTGGCGTGGGACCGCGGGCGCTTCACTGTGCATTCCCGCAAGACCGCCCGGCACGCCGGCAAGGCCACGCGCGTGGTGCCGATCTTCGAGGAACTGGCCGGGCCGTTTCATGAGGCGTTTGAGGTGGCCGAGGACGGGGCGGTGTTCTGCTGCCCTCAGTACCCGGAACGCATCGCCGGCCAGATGTATCGCAAGGTGGTGCTGCAAGCCCTCGCACAAGCGGGCGTGGAACCCTGGGAGAAACTGTTTGTGAACCTCAGGGCGACCCGATCAACGGAACTGGTCGAGGCGTTCCCGGCGCACGTGGCAGCGGCGTGGCTGGGGCACTCCCCGAAGGTTGCCTTGAAACACTACCTGCGGGTGACCGAAGGTCACTTCGCCCGCGCGCAAGGCGCGGCGCAGAAAGCGGCGCAGCAAGAACGTGAAGTGCCGACAACGGTGGACAATAACGACAGGGAGAAAAGCGAAAAACCAGTACTGCACAGCCCTGAACGCGGTTGCACACATCTTCATAACAACATGGTGGGCAGGGCCGGAGTCGAACCGGCGACACCCGCATTTTCAATGCGGTGCTCTACCACCTGAGCTACCTACCCACCCAGACGACGCCCTTACTGTACCCGTCTTCGGGGGGCTTGTCAAGTTGCCGAGCGGGGCGAACGTGAATGCGCGGCCGGGCGTCGAACGGCAGGGCCCGCGCCTGCTGTTTGCCGTTTGCTGTTGCCGTTCGCCTGATGCCGAATCCCGAATGCCGATTGCCTGTCCGTCTGCTACCGGCCGATATCGGGCATCGGAATCTGCGGCTCGTCCGGCACGGGCTCGGCGTCCTCGTCGGGCGGGGCCTCGGCACCCTCCTTTTCCCCTTCTTCGGGCATCTCGACGACGACGGCCATGCGGCGCTGGATGGACCCCACCTCCAGCAGGTCCACGACGGCCTGGCCGGCCATCTCGCGCGACACCCGCTGGGCCACCACGGGCCGGAACAGGGCGTACCCGTCCTCGCGCGGGGCCTTGCGGCCGACGAGTTCCGCCACCACCACCATCTGCCGCTGACCCAGCGTCACGAGCGTCCGCTCGCGCCCGTCTTTGAGCATCTCGAAGCACTCCTCCACGACCGCCGGGCTCGACCCGACCTCCGGCAGCGCCGGCGGGAACGAGAGCCACCGGCCGCCGTATGGCACGTACTGCTGCCGCGGGAACCAGTCGCTCGTGACGGTCTCGACGCCGGCTTTCTCGGCGGCGGCCTCGAGGCCCTTCTCGGCGGCCGCCTCGAGCAGGCGCCCGGCCCGTTCGCGGAGGAGCCGGAACGCCTCGGCCTGGCGGACGTCCTCGACGACGGCCTCCCGCACCTCGTCCAGGCCGCTCGGCTCGCGGCTGGGGACGGCGTCGGTCACCCGGAAGGCATACGCCTTGCCGCCGGTGCCCGTGTAGACCTCGCTGATTTCGTCGACGGCGAGTCGGGCCTTCTCGGCGCCGACGAGTTCGACGACGCTCAGCGCGGCCTGGGGGACGGCGACCCGTCCGCGTGTCGCCCCGCCGAGGCCCTCGACCTCGGCCAGTTGCTCGGCGGTCAGCAGGTCCGGCACACAGACGTACCGGACGCGCTTGCCGTCGGCGAAGATCCGCAGGTCGATACCCTTCTGCTTCGTGCTGATTTCGCCGACGAGGCTGGCCAGGTGATTGTGGGCCAGGGCCTCGGCCTCGCGGCGAATGAGGCGGCGGCGGATATCGTCGCGGACCTCCGACAGCGGACGATACTGCTTTTCGTCGTCCCCTTCTTCGGCCGCGGACTCGTCCTCCTCGGCGGCGTCCTGGTCCTCGTCGTCGGCCTCGTCCGCCTCGGCGTCCGCATTCTCGACGAGGAACTCGGTATCCTTGTGCTCCTCGTAGTAGGCCTTGACGGACTCGTCGGTGACGGTCTCGGCGGCCTCGTCCTCGAAGGCGGCGGGCTCGGCCACCAGGTACTCGACGGCCACCTTGGGCGGAATGCGGTACCCGATGCCGTCGGGCCCCCTGCCGGGCAGGTACTGCTTGTACTTCGTAAAGAACTCGCGGATCTTGTCCTCGGGCGGCGTGCCGACGTCGTCGAGGGCCTCCTCGGCCTTGAAGACCGCCATGCGGAGCTTGATACGGCCGTCCTGACGGGCGTAGGCGCGGCGCAACTCCGGCTCGACCGGCACGCCGCACGTCTCGAACAGGTACCGGATGTACGCCGCCAGCGTCATGTCGTAGGCGAGGCCGTCGACCAGCAGGTCGCGGCGGCCGCGGGCCTCCCGGGCCACCGTGTTCGCGATGTCCTGCCCCGTCAGGCCGAGCGACCGGAGCCCATCGAGCCGGGCCTCGACCTCGACCTCCGGGACCTCGAAGCCGAAGCGGCGGGCCTCCTTGTACAAGGCCAGCCACGCCAGGGCGGTGGCGCGGTCGATCTGCTCGCGATCCTTCAGTTGCTGGGCCAGGATCGGCCAGGCGGACTCTTCCAGGGTGGCTCCGAAGATGCGGGCGGCGGCGTCCTGCCCCTCCGCCTGGCGGGCCAGCACCTGGTACCACAATTCGCTCACGCCGCCGGCCAGGCGAAGGCCCGTGGCGAAGCGGCTGAGTTCGCCGGCCGTGACCTCGCGGCCGTCGATGTGGCCGACGACCTCGCCTCCCGCCCCGCCGCCCATGATGCGGGCCAGCAGACTCTGGAAGCGGTCGCTGGAGAACACGCCCCAGCCCACGATGCCGATGACGGCCGCAAAGACCAGGATCATGAACCACTTCCGGTGCTTCCGGAAAAACCGCAGTGCCATCCGCGTTACCTTTCACCTGTCATTGTGGCGACGGCATCGCACTCCCCCATCGGGTAAGTGACGTCCGTTGCAGCCGCCAGAACCGGCTTTGAAGGGCCATAGCCTAGGGAGGCCGCCGCCCGTTTGCAACCCTAAACGGCCAGCGCGTGTTGCAGCCCGAGCCGCAAACGTCCGCCCGCCGTAGCCTTGGCAAAGGCTGGTGAGTTCGCGGGTATCGACCGGCGCGGCGCAAGATGGCGCGCCAATCATGCGCCGGCCTTCGGGCGTACCCCGCGGCTTACGCAGCGGGCTCGAACCGCGCCGAGCAAAGTGCGCCAACCCGCGTCACCCCGTGCGCGGCCTGAGGCGGCTGACCTGGACCAGCGCGTTCTCGGTCGCCAGTTCCGGGTGGACGTACCGCCGGACGTGCGTCTGGCCGTCGGCCAGCAGCCCGACCGCGCGGGCCCAGGCATCGGGCGGCCACTGGGCCAGCGCCTGGATGACGGGCTCCTGGTCGGCGTTGACGAGCCTCTCGGCTCCCTCACCGCCGGCCGAGAGGATGGCCGCATCCCCGAACGCCGACGCGACCGCCGCCAGCGCCAGGCGTGCCGTGCGGCGTCGGACGGCGTTGGCCTCGGCGGTGCCGGACTTGGCCCCTTCCTGCTTGGCCAGGGCCTTGCCCCAGTCGACGACGGCCTCGGCCATGTCGAGGGCGACGTCCGGACCGGCGTCCGGCAGGCGGCCGAGGAGAGTCCGTTTCAGGTCCCACAGACCGGTGCCGACGAGGTCGGCCGCCCGCTCGATGCTGCCGCCGGCGAAGCGGCAGACGAATGCCACTTCCTCGTCGGACGGTCCGGGCGGGGGCGGCTCCTTCGCCTGGTCGGCCCGGCGGGCCAGGACCTGGCGGACCTTCTCCGCCACAAACGCCTCCGGCAGCGGCCGGAACCGCACCCACTGGCACCGCGACAGGATCGTGCCCGGCAGGCGCGACTCGTCGGCGCACAGCAACACGAGGACGGCGTGCGGCGAGGGCTCTTCCAGGGTCTTCAGCAGCGCGTTGGCCGCCGGCCTGTTCAGTAGTTCCGCATCGTCCAGGATGGTGACCGTCCAATTCGCCTCCATCGGCGTGAGGGCGGCCGACTCCGTCACCACCACCGACGGGCTGTCGTCGCGCCGGGTCACCAAGTGGATCCGGAAGTCGTTGGAATCCTCCTCCTTGCGGAACCAGTACAGGTCCGGGTGCGTACCGCGATCCACGCGCCCGCAGGCGTCGCAGGCGTCGCACGGGTCCAGGGTATCGGCGTCGGTGCCCCGCGGCGAGCCGCAGAAGAGGACCTTGGCCAGTTCCCTGGCCGCCAGGCCCTTCCCCACGCCGCGCGGACCCACAAACAGGTAGGCGTGGGCCATGTGGTCGCCGGCCACGGCGGCCCGGAGCATCCGCACGGCCGAGGGCTGGTAACGGACGGCGTCAAAGGACACGGGCCACGGCCTCCCAGACGGCGTCGGCGACAGCGTCAGGCGGGCGCGAGGCGTCGACGACGGCAAACGCCTCCGGCCGCTCGCGGGCCATCGCCAGAAATCCCTGCCGCACCCGCTCGTGATACGCGGGCTCCTTGGCCTCGATGCGGTCCCGCTCGCCGGTGAGGCGGCCGAAGCCGTCGGCGACGGGCAGGTCGAGGATGACGGTCAGGTCCGGTTCGAGTTGGTCGCAGGCCATCCGCCCCAGGTCCCAGATGACGTCCGTCTCGATACCGCCGGCGTACCCCTGGTAGGCGGCGGTGGAGGAGACGAACCGGTCGCTGACCACGACGAGGCCGACCTCCAGAGCCGGCCGGACGATCCGGGCCACCATCTCCGCCCGGCTGGCCATGTAGAGGAACACCTCGGTCCGGGCGTTCATCTCGGGCAGACCGGGATCGAGCAGGACCTCGCGGATACGCTCGGAGACGGGCGTGGAGCCGGGGTCGCGGACGGCGGTCGCCTGCCGGCCGCCCGCGCGCAGACGCTGGACCAGCCGGTCGACCTGCATGGTCTTGCCGGCGCCTTCCGGTCCGTCAAGCACGATGAAGCGGCCCGGCCCGGCGTGGGTCACGTCAGTCCCCGGTCTGGATGCGGCAGAGGACCTGGCCGACCTCGACCTCCTGGTCCTCCTCGGCGAGGACTTCCTTGACCTCGCCGGAGACCGGACTCGGCACGTCGAAGGAGGCCTTATCGGTCAGCATCTGGAGGAGTTCGTCGCCTTCCTCGACGGTCTCCCCCGGGTCCACGTACCAGAAGGCGACGGTGGCGACGTCGCCGGCATCCTCGCCCAGGTCGGGCAGTTTCACGTCTTCCAGAGCCATGCGGAATCTCCCATAGTGCTATACGTCTCCCTGCGAAACCTTCGCCTGTCATCCTGAGGCCTCGCTGGCCAGGCCGAAGGATCTCGCCGTGCGACGGGCTGAATGACAACGACCACGGCGAGATCCTTCGTCGCCCTGCGGGCTCCTCAGGATGACAGCCGCTTACTCTCCCGGCCCGCCGCGCTCCGTGTCGCTCGGCGCGGTGGCCCGGGAGGGCCACCGCGCGGCATGTGTCGCCCCTTCGGCAAAGACCTCCTCGGCGCGGTAACTGCTCCGGACGAAGGGCCCCGCCGCCACGGCGGCGAAGCCCAGGCCGCGCGCCGCCAACTCCAGGGCCTCGAACTCCTCCGGCTCGACGAAGCGGTCGACGGGCACGTGTTGCTTCGACGGCGCCAGGTACTGGCCGATGGTCAGGATATCGCAGCCGGCCTCGCGGAGGTCGGCGAGCACGGCGGGGATCTCCTCGCGGGTCTCGCCGAGGCCGACCATGAGACCGCTCTTCGTCCGGCGGGACCGGTCGCACGGAGAAACGGATTGCCGCGCGGCGGGGCTCCCGGCACGCTTCGCGTCTCGGGCCTCGGCGCGGCGGCCCGGGAGGGCCACCACGCGGGACGTATTGTCCAACATCCGGCGGGCGGCGGCCAGAACCTGGAGGCTCTGTCGATAGTCTGCCTCCGGCCGGACGGTCGGGTACAGCCGCGGCACCGTCTCCACGTTGTGGTTGAAGACGTCCGGACCGGCGTCGCACACCGTCCGGACGGCCTCGAGCGAACCGCGGAAATCGGGCACGAGGACCTCCACGACAGCCTTAGGCAGTCGCCGGCGGACGGCGGCAATCGTACGGGCGAAGTGCCCGGCCCCGCCGTCGGGCAGATCGTCGCGCGTCACGCTCGTCACGACCACGTGCCGGAGCCGCATGCGGGCGGCGGCCTCGGCCACAGCCTCCGGCTCGTCGTCGCGCGGCGGACCGGAGGGCCCCGCCGGTACGGCGCAGAACCGGCAGGAACGCGTGCACGAGCCGCCCAAAATCATGAAGGTGGCCGTCCCGCGGGCAAAGCACTCCGGCAGGTTCGGGCAGTGCGCGCTCGAGCAGACCGTTTCGAGATCGAGTTCGTCGAGCAAGGCGCGGACGGCCGCCGCTTCCCCCCGGCTGGGCACGCGCTTGCGCAGCCAGGGCGGGAAGGGGGATCGGCCGGCTCGCGGTGTGTCGCCGCACTGGGGCATACGATTCCTCTGGAGCGAAACCCTCGCGCTGCCATTCCGACCGAGCGAAGCGAGCCGAGAAATCTCGTCGTTAGGCCCGCGCCGCAAAACCCAACAACGAGATTTCTCGACTCGGCCCTTCGGGCCTCGCTCGAAATGACAGTATTCCGCTCTACGGCCTTACGACACCCCCTCGGGCACCTCGCCCGCGCGGGCGCCGTCGAACCCGAAGACCTCGGCCATGCATTCTACAAGATGCGGCTTGACCTCGGCAACCGAGACCTCGCGCGCGAGCGCCCGCGAGAGGCTCGTCACGCCGTAGTCCCGGATGCCGCACGGCACGATCAGGTCGAACGCGTCGAGGCAGTCGGCCACGTTCAGGGCAATGCCGTGCCAGGTGACCCACCGCCGGATGGCGACGCCGATGGCGGCGACCTTCTCGCGGCCGAGCCACACGCCGGTCATCCCCTCGGCCCGTCCGCCCTCCAGGCCGAATCGGGCCAGCACGCGGATCAGCACCCCCTCCAGGTTCCGCAGGTAGCCTCGCACGTCGCGGCCGTGCAGGTCCAGCCGCAGAATCGGGTACGCAACCAGTTGGCCGGGCCCGTGGCAGGTCACGTCGCCGCCGCGGGCCGATTCGTGGACCTCCACGCCCTTGGCCTGGAGCCGCTCGCGGGAGGCCGTCACGTGCGCCTCGTCGGCACCGCGGCCCAGGGTGATGACGGGCGGCTCGTGCTCGACGAGGAGGAGGTAGGCGCGTTCCTCGTCGGCGTCGCGCACCTCGTCGTGCAGCCGCTCCTGGAGCCGCACCGTCGCGCCGTACGGCGCCCGGCCGAGATCGAGGGTCACCAGGTCGGCCATGAGTCACCCGGCGGTATGGACGGGGAAACCGAGCCAGAGTTCGGCGGCCTCGTGGACGGCCTCGCCGAAGGTGGGGTGCGGGTGGATGGTCCCGGCCACCTCCTCGACCGTGAGTTCATTCTTCATGGCGAGCGTGATCTCCTGGATGATGTCGGCGGCGCGGGCGGCGATGACGGCGGCGCCGAGGATTTCGCCGTGCTCCGTCTCGGCGATGAGTTCCACCTCGCCCTCGGTGGCATCGTAGGCGCGGGCCATGCCGCTCGCCTGGAACGGAAACCGGGCCACGCGCACGTCCCGGCCGGAGTGGCGCGCCTCCGCCTCCGTCAGGCCGACCGTCGCGATTTCCGGATGCGTGTAGACGACCTGCGGCACGACGGTGAACGCGTCGCGGGACGGGTGGCCGGTGGCGTTGTCGGCCGCCACCGTCCCCATGCGGCTGGCCAGGTGGGCGTACTGGAGTTCGGCCGCACAGTCGCCCACGGCATAAACGCCGTCCACACTGGTGCGGCAGGCGTCGTCGACTCGGATGATGCCGCCGTGGCGCTCGATGCCCACGTCCTCCAGGCCGAGATCGTCGAGGTTGGCGGCGCGGCCGACGGCCACGAGGGCGCGGTCCACCTCCAGGCTCCGGCCGCCCTCCAGTTGGGCGGTCACCTGCTCGTCGGTGGCCTCCATGGTGGTAATCTTCGCGCCGGTCAGGATCGTGACACGGCGCCGCTTCAGACTCTTGCGGACGGCCTTGGACGCGTCCTCATCGAGGGTCGGCAGGAGGCGGTCGAGCATCTCGACGACGGTCGTCGGAATGCCGAGTTCGGCGTAGATGGTGGCGAACTCGCAGCCGATGACACCGCCGCCCACGATCAGGACGCTCTCCGGCAAGGCCTCGGCGGTGGTGGCCTCGTCGGTGGTCCAGAGGCGGTCGCTCTCCCACGGGGCGAACCCGGGCCGCACCGGCGAGGAGCCGGTCGCGAGGATGATCGCCCGCGCCTGGACCTCCTCCGTGCCGTCGTCGGTCTCGACGGCAAGGCGGTCACGGCCGGTGAGGCGCCCGCGGCCACGGATCACGTCCACGCCCCGCTTCTTCAGCAACGCGCCAACCCCCTTGCGCAGGCCGTCGACCACGCCGGTGACGCGCTTCATGAACGCGGGGCCGTCGACCTCCGCGGTCCCGGCCGAGAGGCCGAAGACGTCGACGCTGCCCAGGCTGTGATAAACGTCCGAGGCGTGGAGCATGGCCTTGGTCGGAATGCAGCCGACGTTCAGGCACACGCCGCCGAGGTTGCCCATCTCGACCAGGCAGGTGGCCGCGCCGCGCTGAGCGGCGCGGAGGGCGGCCACGTATCCGCCCGGCCCGCCGCCGAGGACTGCCACGTCGTAAACACTCACCGCTCACCTCCGATTTCCGGGGAACCGTGCGTGCCGGCGGCCCGACCGACACCGAGGTGCATCGTACCGCCCGGGGCGGGGCCGAGTCAAACCGAATGTCAGACGACGTATGTCTTGACACACAGCCATACGAGATACGAGCGGCGCGACGGCCGCGGCGGGCCGAGGCAAAGGCCCCTGAGGCACGAAAGCGGTAACCTGCCCGCTTCGTGAAGATTGTGTTTCCGGAGACTTGGGGCCACCGAGAAGGGGCGGAATCCTTCATTTCCGGCGGGATGACGGCCGATACACTCTTCAGAACCGCGCGCCCCAGACTGAATCGGTTCCTCCCCTACGCGTCTGAGAGAGTGGGATGAGGTTAACGACCATGACCGATCCGACGGCGTCGCGCGAGGCCG
>JAWODB010000159.1:0-2552 GCA_046483505.1 Phycisphaerae bacterium | reverse complement strand
TCCGGCGGCAGGACGGCGAGGGATTCCTCGAAGAGCGGCAAGAGGTCCCGCCCCGGCTCGTAGACGACGTAGGCCGGCACCTTGGGACGGGTGCGAAACGCCTGGACGAGGGCCCCGGCCCATCCGGCGTCGCCCGTGGCCGCTTCCCACGTCGTGGCGGGCTCGGCCGCGCGCGGCTCGCCGGAGAGCATGGACGCGACGGACCGCTTGTCGAGGTGGCGGGGCTCGGCGTCCCATCCGGCCACGAAGACGCCGCGGGCCATGGCCATCATCATCCAGGCAGGGCCGCTGGGCACCTGCTCGCCGCGCTCCAGCAGGACGTGGTGGGCGATCTTGTTGGTGCGGCCGGAGTAATCGGCCCCGGCAAAGGCGATGCGCGACAGGACGCTGCGCGTCTCGCTGCCGATCGTGACCCGCGTGTGAGCGAAGTTGACCGGGTTCAGGTCCGCCTTGGCGTCGGACAGGTTGAAGTGGAACTGGTATCCGCTAAGGCCTTCGAGCGTGGCCAGGACCTGGCGGGACATCCCTCCCGTGGCGGCCACGGTGCAGAACCCGCTGGCCGAGGAAGCAAGACCCCGGGGGGCCGAGGTGTAGATCAATTCCAGACTCATGGCGGACAACCTACCGGTGATGGTCCGTGCCGGCGAGGATGCTGCGGCTCCATTTGGTGAGGCAGTAAACCAGCGGCACGGTGACCCACTTGGGGCGAACGTCGCTCGGGCGGATGCCGTAGAAGGTGTGCTCCCCGCGCGTGACGACCTCCGGGCTGCCTCCCAGGCTGCTGACGGGAATGTAGCGGACGAACTCGCTGACGCTGTCGGCCGTGGCGACGAACTCGGGGCAGTGCTGCTTGAGGATCGCGCGCAGCGTGTCGCTGGTTTGCTCGACCTCTGCGACCTTCAGCCGGATGCCACCGCCGTCCGTCTCGGCGTAGGGCGCCGCGCCGATGGAGATGCCGGTCACGCCTTCCATGATGTCGAATTTGGGCACGATGATGATGAGGGGTTTGTCGAGGCGTTCGGTCTGCGACTTGCCCAGGTACCGTCGCATGCGGACGGCCGCCTCGCGGAGGATCGTCTCCTGCCGCAGGACGGCGCGGGGGGCAGACTTGTCCGGCCGCAGGCCCTGTGTGATCTGCGGGTCGCCGGGCCGACAGAGGTCCCGCAGGCGGGGTTCCTGGGTGGGGTCCATCAGCATGAAGAGGATGGCCGAGCGCGACAGGTGCTGGATGGCGGCCGAGCGGGCGTCCTCCCGGCCGGGTTGGAAATCCTCGCCCGCGTTGTCGTACAAGACGATGACCCGGCCGATGCGGTGGCCCTGCTCAAAACTCGGATGGTCGGCCGTGGGCCACACCAGGAACTGAAGGGGCAGGGGAAAACGGATCGGCACACCGTCGATGGTGGCGGTCTTGTGGAGTTGGGCGTCGTCCTGCTGGGTCTTGCGGATTTCGGTGGGTTCCTCCGGCCGCAGGTTCATGAACAGGGTGCGTTCGTACTCGTGGATCGGGCTGCTGCCGACGGGCTCGGCATCGCTGAACGAGAGGCCGGCCTTTGGCAGCAGGCTGCGGAGTTGCCAGGACATCGTGGTCAGGAAATACGACTTGCCGCTCGCGGGCGACCCGATGATGGAGATGAAGAGCGGGCTGACTTCCAGGAGCGACTCGGGAATCTGGATATGGCAGTGCGGGCACGCGAGGTCCGACGTGGGCACGCCGCGGGGGTCCAAGGCCTCGCCCTTGACGGTGAACCGGGAGGGCGCGAAGCGCAGGGGTTCCATCGGGTCGCCGAGGACGGGGTCGCTCTCCAGGTCCGTGTGCTTGCCGACGAACAGGACCTCTTCGGGCGGGAACTGGTGCCAGCAGTTCGGGCACGTGACCTTGGCGATGAGGCGTTTGCCCCAGATGACGTGATCGGCGTTGGGTTGTGCCATGCGCCCCCCTGAGATGCTTCGGGCTATTCTTCACGCGGATTATGACTCAGAATCGGGCAAACATCAAGACGGATTTGCTGAGAGGTGGGGCGGCTTCCGGGTTCTGCTGCGGGGTGTGACAATACGGTGTCACACCTCCCTTGAGCGACGGCTTGCCGCCGGCGCCTTCGGCATCTCAGAGCCCGAACGGAAGCAGGCCGAGGGCCAGCAGGGCGATCCATCCTGCCAGGTCGACGATGCCGATGACCAAGCCGGCGATCGCCAGGCCCTTTCCACCGAGTTGCGGGTCCCCGTTGATCTTGCTGAGGGCGACGCCTCCGAAGATGACGGCCAAAGTGCCGAGGATCATCCCTGCACAGAAGAAACCGCAGAGGCTCAGAACGAAGGACGCGATGGCCATGCCGCTGGTCTTCGGCTCGTTGGCCTGAGGAGGTGGCCCGACGTTGCCGAGGTACGTCACGGCCGGACCCGTCTGCTGGGCCGCGGGCATGGTCTGTGGCGGCTGCGTTGCTGTCGTCTCGGCAGGCGGGCCTGAGGGCTCGGGGCGGAACGGCGGGGCAGGAGAAGGCTCTCCGCCGCATGAAGGGCAGACTTGGGCATCCGCGGCGCACATGTGGCCGCAG
>JAWODB010000080.1:0-5101 GCA_046483505.1 Phycisphaerae bacterium | reverse complement strand
CTCCAGGATGACGGCGAACCGGCCGCCGTCGTACCCGGCGGGGGTGTAACTGGCGACCGAGATCGACTGGACGAGGCCGCGCCGCTCGCGCAGGTCCGAGACGAGGCGCGACGCCCGCCCCTCGCCCAGGATGAACGCCAGGATGTCCAGCGGGTACAGGTCCGGGTGCGTCAGCGGGATCGACGGAAACTCGATGATGCTGCGGACGCTCTCGACGTCCATGCCGACCTCGCCGCGGCGCGGGCCGGTCAGGTCGCGGCGGTCGGGCAAAACGGTGGGCCGAAACGGGCGGCGCTCCCACCCGCCGAACGTCCGGCGGATCGTCTCGAGGACCGCCCGGCCGTCGAAGTCCCCCACCGCCACGACGACGGCGTTGTCCGGCACGAACGTCTCGCGGTAGAACGCCAGGAGGTCGTCGCGCGTGAGGCCGCGGAAGGCGTCCAGGTGCCCCAGGACGGGGTGCCGGGCGGGGTGATGCGAGAAGAGAGTTTCGTCGGCCAGGTACCAGAGGCGGCGGCGCGGGTCGGCCAGGGCCCGCTCGATTTCGCGCTGGATGACCTCGCGTTCGCGGTCGAACTCCGCCTGCGGAATCTCGGCATGGATCACGTAGTCGCCGAGCACCTCGATGAGCGTGTCGACGTGCTCGCCCGCCACCTGCCCGTGAAAGCACTGGAACTGCTTGGAGGTATGGGCATTGGTCTGTGCCCCGACGGCCTGGAGGGCCTCGCGGATCTCGGCCTCCGTCCGGTCGGCGGTCGTCCCGCCCGAGACGAGGTGCTCCAGGAAGTGCGACGCGCCGGCCCCCATGTACCGGCCCTCGTTCAAACTCCCGGCGCCGACGTAGACGCGGAAGGCCGCCATGCCGCCCAGGTGCCGCTCCCGCACGATCACCCGAAGGCCGTTGTCGAGGCGGGTGACGATGCCCTCCTGGGCGGGCGCGGCGGCCGTGGCGGCCTCGCCCTGTGCGGCGGGCGGCGCGCCCTCGCCGGACGGGGCGGGCGACTCGCCGATGCCCTCCGCCGCCTCGTCCTTCGGCCCGGCCAGGCCGAACCAGTCCCAGGACTGCGTCGTCTCGCAGCCGGCGGCGACAAGAAGCAGCGCGACGCCCAACAGGGCAAAGCGGTACATGCGATGCGTCATCGATGGCCTTTCGTTCGTCGATTCGTGCGCCTGGTGCCGTTCGAGCCCGCCGCGGAAGCGGCGGGTTATCAGCATCTGCCGTGGCACATGCCACCGTCGATGGTGATGACCGGCTGCTTCCGCAGCCGGCTCCAACGACTCGTGTTCGAGCCAGGCGCGCTCGCGCTTGGGAAAGATTCTACGCGCCGGACCCCGCCAGGTCGAGGACCACCCGCGTCATCACCTCGGCGAAGCGGGCGGCGTCGTCGATCTCGATCCACTCGTCGGCCACGTGCTCGACGCCCTCCGGCCCGCACGAGAACCCGACCGCCGGGATGCCGTGCAGGATGAGGAACTTCGCGACGGTCGCCCCGGACTGGCCGATCCGCTGCGGCCGCGCGCCGGTCACCGCCTCGGTGTGCCGCTCGACGGCCTCGACCAGGCCGCCCTCGTTCTGGACGAGCGTGGGCGGCTGGTCGGCCAGGACCTCCAGGGCCATCGTCACGCCGGGGGCGGCGTCGGCGACGGCGGCCAGTTCCGACCGCAGGTGGGCCACGAGGTCCGCCCCGTCCGTGCCCGGCAGGTACCGCACGTCGACCTGGGCCTCGCACCGGCCCGGCACGATGTTCGCGACCGTCCCGGCGTGGATGGACCCGACGTTGAGCGTGGGCGGGGTGAAGAGGTCGGCCCCCGGGCCGTCCTCGGGCCCGGGCGGCCGCCACTCGCGAATGCGCCCGAGGAAGTCGAGCATCGGCCAGAGGGCGCTGGCCCCCTGCTCCGGCACGGAGCCGTGCGCCTGCCGCCCGTCGGCCCGGACCTTGACGAACAGGGCCCCCTTCTCGCCGACGTCGATCTGCCGCATCTCGTGCCCGGCGTCCGGGACGACGGCCAGGTCGGCCTCCAGGCCGCACGCTTCCAGGAGGTAGATCATGCCGAGGGGCGAGCCGGCCTCCTCGTCGGCGCAGCCCACGAGGAGGAACTCGCCCGCCAGGTCCGCCTCGTGGGCCTTCAGGTAATCGGCCGCGACCATCATGGCGGCGAGCGGCCCCTTGTTGTCCTTGGCCCCGCGGCCGACGATGCGGCCGTCGCGCTCGACGGGCTCGAACGGGTCCGTCTGCCAGCCGTCGCCGGCGGGGACCACGTCGAAGTGGCAGGCGACGAGGACCCGCGGCCGGCCGGCGCCGAGGCGCGCCACGACGTTCGTCCGGCCGGGTTCCTTCTCGAAGGTTTCGTGCGGGATGCCGCGGGCGTCGCAGAAGTCCGTCAGGACCGCGGCCGCCCGATGTTCGTCGCCGGGCGGGTTGACGGTGCGGGCGCGGATGAGGTCGCACAAATACCGCGTCAGGTCGTCGCGGTGGGACTGGACGAAGTCGTGGACGGCATCGGACGGCGTGGGGGTTGGCATGGGGGATGTCACCTGGGAGGGTCGTGTTCCAGCGGATAATCTCGTGCGCGGCGGGTCTCGGCACCCGCCGCGCCACGTCCGGACAATCCCCGCAGCCCGGTGGCATGCGTTCGCGCTTTTGCGAAAGCATGCTTCCCCTGCCGCGGAGCACACGCTTTCGCAACATCGCGAAAGCGTGCCACCCGCCATGTGCAGCGGATCAGGCTTGGGCCTCGGCGTCCTCGTCGCGGCTTTCCTCGGCCTCGTCCACCTCCTGCTGGTACGCGAGGAGGCGTTCCAGTTCGTTCTGGAGGTGGCGGACCCGCAGGAGGCTGCGGACGCGGGTCAAGAGTTCCCACCGGTTGACGGGCTTCGAGATGAAGTCGTCGGTGCCGGCCTCGACGGCCCGCTCGATGTCGCCCCCCTCCTTCAGGGCGGTCACCATGCAGATGGGGATCGACGCCGTGTCCGGGTTCTCCTTCAACTGCTTGCACACCTCATATCCCGAGACCTTGGGCATCATGATGTCCAGGAGAATGAGGTCGGGCTTCGCCTCGGCGACCTTGTCCAGGGTCTCCTGGCCGTCGTAGGCGGCGAGGGTCCGGCACCCGAGGTCGTCGAGGTACGCCTGGAGGAGTTCGACGTTCTGCTCCGTGTCGTCGGCGACGAGGATGGTGGCGTGCCGGACTTCCTCGTCAAAGTCGGACGTCATGGCAGGTCTCCGGATGCCTCGTTCAACCTTCGCGCGGCGGCCTTGCCAAGCCGACGCGAACGCAGCATTCTTCAGGCGCGGTGGCCTGGGAAGGCCACCGCGCGGCAATCCCGGCGCACCGAATGTCGGCCGCGCGGCGGGCGCGGCCCCCCCCGCGCGAAACACACCCAACGCTCGCACGGCGAGATTCTTCGCTGCGCTCAGAATGACAACACGACGGCCGCGCGGCGGGCGCGGAGACCCGCCGCGCCCGAGTTCTCGTCCTACTCCCCCTTGGCCAGGCGCAGCCGCTGGAGCAGCGTCTGGGTGCGCCGGGGCAGTTCGTCGTCGCCCACCAGCGCGAGGGCCCGCAGATGGCTCGCCAGCCGGTCCAGGCCGGCCCGGTCCTGGACCTCGTACCAGTACGGCGCGAGGCCCAGCACGAGGCCGAAGGCGTCGACCCGCTCGACGAGGGCGTCGAAGACGTCCGGCCCGTCCCAGTCGAGGCCGACGAGCAGTTCCGGCCGCTCCAGGCTCATGCCCACCAGGTACACGCCGCCGTCGGTCGTCGGGCCGAGGACAACGTCGTCGATGAGCAGCCGGTCGAAGGCGTCGATGACGAACCCGCCCGGCACGGTGGGGCAGTCCGAAAGGAGGACGACCGCCCGGTGACAGCCCCGCTGCCAGGCGTGCTCGAACACAGCCGCCAGCGTGCGACCCGTGCTCGTCCCCTCCTGCAGCATGAGGCGCCAGTGCGACGAAGCCAGGAGGCTGACGGCCTTCCGGGCGCCCCGCGGGGCGTAGGCGAGCACGCGTTCCGGCACGGACAACCGCGCGAACCGCTCGCACAGGTCCATGATGAAACTACGGTACAGTTTCGCCGCCGAGGGCGCACCGAGCACCTCGGCCAGGCCGGGCTTGACCTTGCCGGGCACGGGTTTCGTCGCCAGCATGGCGAACAGCGCGGACATTGCGACCACCTCGACAGCGAACCGTGCGGCCTTGGGTGCCGGGCCTCGTGTTCACGGGCGTCCTCGAATGTATCGTCTACAGGACTGGCTCGCCTCGCGTGTGATTATAGAAAGCCGCCCCGAAGGCTGTCCACGAAAAACGGGTGCGGGGCAGAAAGCCATGAGCCACGAGCCACGAGCCAGAAGCAGTTCCGGAACCTTTTCTCACAGGCGGCGAGGTGCCATAATGGGCGCACAGACGCCCGCACTCAATCGAGAGGAGACGAACGATGAGCCAGGAGCGCCTCGACGCCGGCCCGACCATCCATTCCCTGATTGCCGAGCGGTGGAGCCCGCGCGCCTTCGCCGACCGCGACGTCGAGCCCGAGAAGGTCCGGACCTGCCTGGAGGCCGCACGCTGGGCGCCCTCCTGCTACAACGAGCAGCCGTGGTACGTCATCGTGGGGCGGCGCGGCGAGGGCGAGGCGCACGGCCGCGTCTTCGACTGCCTCGTCGAGCAGAACCAGCGGTGGGCGGGGGCGGCCCCGGTCCTCGCGATCAGCGTCGCCAAGCCGACGTTCGACTCAGGCGGCCGGCCCAACCGCCACGCCCAGCACGACGTGGGCCTGGCCACGATGAACGTGATGCTCCAGGCCCGGGCCCTCGGCCTGGCGGCCCACGCGATGGCCGGCTTCAGCCGCAAGAAGGCCCACGCGGCCTTCGGCATCCCCGAGGACCACGAGCCGATGGCGGCCATCGCCCTCGGCTACCCCGGCGAGGCGGATTCTCTGCCCGACGACCTGGCGGAAAAGGAACGCGCCCCGCGCGAGCGCCGGCCGCTCGCCGACTGGGTCGTCGGCGAGACGTGGGGCCAACCGGCCGAGGGCGTGTAGGGCGGGTTTCCGACCCGCAACGTGCCACGGCCGGGCTTGTCCGGCCGTGCGTTTCGGCGGGCGG
>JAWODB010000027.1:0-3174 GCA_046483505.1 Phycisphaerae bacterium | reverse complement strand
CGAGTACCTGTCGAGCCACCAGTTGCTGGATTTCATGAAGTGCCCGTGGCTGCACCGCAAAAAGGCGCTGGGGCTGATTGAAGACAAGGACTCGCCGGCCTTCCTCCTCGGCCGGGCGGCCCATTCGCGCATCCTGGAGGGCCGCGACGTGTACGAGTCGCGGTTCGCCCTCGGCGGTCCCGTCAACCCAGGGACGGGCAAACCCTACGGCCCGAACACCAAGGCGGCACGCCAGTGGGCCGAGGCCCAGGGCAAACCCGTCCTTTCCCCTGAGCAGGTCGACCTCATCGAGCAGATGGCGACCGGCGTCGCCATGAACGACGAGGCGGTCGACCTCCTCCTCTACGGACGGGCCGAGGGCGTCGTGCGGGCCGAGTATTGCGGTACGCCGTGCCAGATCCGCATCGACTGGACACATCCCCACCGTGGCATCGTGGATCTGAAAACGTGCGACGCCCTCGACTGGTTCGAGGCCGACGCCCGCCGTTACCGGTACGTCTACCAGATGGCGTTCTACCAGGCGGTGCTGGCCGAGGCGGTCGGTGAGGCCGTGCCGGTCCACGTCGTGGCCGTCGAGAAACGTGAGCCGTTCCGCTGCGGCGTGTGGCGCGTGAGCGACGACGCCCTCGCCATCGCGCGGAAGGAGAACGAGGCGGCCATCCGGCGCCTGGCCTCCTGCCGGGAGACGGACCGCTGGCCGACCGGCTACGAGATGGTCCGTCTCCTGGATGTCGCATAGTGCCCGTGCGCCCGGGCGCCAGCGTGGCCGGTCCACCCACCGCGACGGCCACCCGCCCGGGCGCGTCTTTGGCCCGAACCCCGAACCATCGGAAAGGAACCCCCGCATGAGCCTGCTTAAGAGCGTCCACTCCGGCCGGCGCCATTCGCCCCCGCGACTGCTTGTTTACGGGACGGAAGGCATCGGCAAATCCACCCTGGCCGCCGGCGCCCCGAAACCCATCTTCATCCCCACCGAGGACGGCCTCGACCAGATCGACTGCGACTCGTTTCCGCTGGCCCGGCGGTACGACGAGGTTGTGAAGGCCCTCTCGGCCCTCTACAGCGAGGAGCACGATTACCAGTCGGTGGTCGTCGACTCGCTCGACTGGCTGGAGCGGCTCATCTGGGACGAGGTCTGCCGCGAGTACGGCGTCAAGTCCATCGAGAAGGCCGACGGCGGCTACGCGAAGGGCTACACCCACGCCCTGACGCAGTGGCGGGAGGTGCTCGGCGGCCTCGACGCCCTCAGAAGCGACCGCGGCATGGCCGTCATCCTGCTCGCCCACACGAAGGTCGAGAAGTTCGAGGACCCCGAATCGGTCGCCTACGACCGGTACTCCCCGCGCCTCCACAAGCATGCGGCGGCGCTCGTGACCGAGTGGTGCGACGCGGTCCTCTTCGCCACCCGCAAGTTCCGCACCGAGAGCGAGGACGCCGGTTTCAACCGCACCCGCAGCATCGCCGTGCCCCTCGGCACCGACGGCGGCGAACGCATCCTGCGGTGCGTCGGCGGCCCCTCCTGCATCGCGAAGAACCGGTTCGGCCTGCCGGCCGAACTCCCCCTCTCCTGGCCGGCGCTGATGCAGGCGCTCGCCGGCGAGTCCCCGTCCGACACGAACCCCGAATCCGAGGAGGCCTGATCCATGGCGAACCTGCACGACTTCAACGCCCACGAGGTGGACCCGAACACGCCGTTCGAGCCGCTGCCGGCGGGCAAATACCTGGCGTGCATTACCGGGTCGGAGATGAAACCGACGAAGGCCGGCGACGGCAGTTACCTGGAACTGGAACTGACGGTCCTGGAGGGCGCCTGCAAGGACCGCAAGGTCTGGGACCGGCTGTGCCTGAACCACCCGAACGCGACGGCCGTCAAGATCGCCCGCGGCACGCTGTCGGCCATCTGTCGGGCCGTCGGCGTCATGCAGCCGAAGGACTCGGTCGAGCTTCACAACCTGCCGCTCGTCGTGACCGTCAAGTGCAAGAAGCGCGACGACAACGGCGAGATCACGAACGAGGTCCGCGGCTACGCGAAAAAGGAATCGGTCGCGGGCCAGCCCCAGCAGGCCGACCCCACCGACTCGACGCCGCCGTGGAAGCGATGAGGAGGCCCGGGGTGCGCACGGTGCTCCCCTGGCCGCCCAGCGTGAACCATTACTGGCGCCGCGTCGGGCCGCGGACGCTCATCAGCCGGGAGGGCCGGACGTTCCGCCGGAACGTCTGCGCCCTCCTCGGCGGGGGCGGCCCACGAAAACCCCCGGCCGGCGGCCGCGTCGCCCTGACGATGGACGCTTATCCGCCCGACCGCCGGCGCCGGGACCTCGACAACCTCCTGAAAAGCGTCCTCGACGCCCTCGAACACGCCGGCGTCTACGCCGACGACAGCCAGGTCGACCTGCTGCTGGTCCGCCGGGGCGAGGTGGACCGACCCCACGGCCGGGTCGAAGTCCGCCTGGACCGCCTGCCGCTCACGCGCTGCCCCCTCTGCGGCGCCGCCACAAGTGAGGAGACCAACTGACGATGAGCGAGACGAAGCGAATCTACGTCTCGGGGCCGATGACCGGCCGCGAGGCTCTGAACTTCCCCGCCTTCCACGCCGCCGCCGAACGGTTCGCCGAGGCCGGGTGGCGCGTGTCCAATCCGGCCCTGAACTTCGGCGGCCGGACGGACCTGCCGCGCGAGGTCTACCTGCGGGCCGACGTCAGCATGCTCGCCAAATGCGACGCCATCGCGCTGCTGCCCGGATGGCAACGGTCGCGCGGAGCGACGCTGGAGGCGGTCCTCGCCGCCGAACTCGGTCTCCGCTTCTTCGACGCCGAGACCGGTGCGGAGATGCCTGCGCCGCCGCGCGTCGCCTGGACCGTCGAGGAGGGCGGCGACTCGGTCCTCGACGTCGCCCAGCGCATCACCGCCGGCGCCCGGCACAGCGACTATGGTCCGCCGAGCGAGGACTTCGCCCGCACGGCCGCGCTCTGGACGGCCATCCTCGAGCGTCGCCTTCGCGACGGCGAGGCCGTCACGGCCATGGACGTGCCGCTCTGCATGATCGCCCTCAAACTCGCCCGCCAGGTGCACCGGCACAAGCGGGACAACCTCGTCGACATCGCCGGGTACGCCCGGACGGCGGCCATGGTCGCGGGGGAGGAGTAATGGCCAAGGCCCACTCCAAGACCGTCC
>JAWODB010000307.1:0-10370 GCA_046483505.1 Phycisphaerae bacterium | reverse complement strand
GCCGGACTCCGCCGAACTTCTCCAGGGCCATCGTCTTGATCGGCGTCATGTCGTCGTAGTCGGCCTCGGGGGAGTACTTGCCCGGATAGACGCTGGCGACGGGGTCCAGAAACTCCTCGCCCCATCGCGAACTTCTACCGGCGATATCGCCCATCCCCACCATGTTCGACTGGCCGGAGAGGATATATACCTTCACCGGCTTGTCCGCCGTGGGCGGCTTCTGGTCCGGATCGGGCAACGGATCCGGAACGCCCCCCGCAGCGAGAGGGGCGGCCTGGGCTGCCATGGCCGCCGCAACGAGAACCGATACGATGGCGATTTGGGTACTCCGTGCCACGCTTTGTCTCCTGTGTTGCGGGACGTGACGAAGCATCTGTGGCCCGCGACCGCCGTGGGCCTGTCCCACGATTCTACCGTGGACGGCCGGCGCAGCAAGGACTCCGTCGGCGGGGGATATCCGTCGCGTTACGGCGAGTGAGGTCACTTCATCGGACCCCAGATCTCTTCCAGCAGATCATGCAGCACGGGGTCGTGTTCCTTGAGTTCCGCCCGCACGAACGGGTAGAAATCGTTGCGGTAGAAGTACGCCTCGGTCCCTTCGGCGAAGTACTCCTTGTGATCGGTCGCCGCGTAATGGCGGACCTTGCGGCCGTTGTACAACAGCACGCGCTCGTAGATGCCGGCCTTCATCGCCTTGTCGTAAGCGGCTTTGATGCGCGGCTCATCGAAGCCGAGGATCTGGTCGTGGTACGCGTGGGACAACTCGTGCAGGATGACGGCGGGGTGTTTGACCATCTGGTGCCGCGACAGAAGCGCCGCCGCCCGGGTGATGTGCACCTTCTTCGCCAGCCGGGGGTCGTACCCTCGATCGGTGAGCCACTTGACGTCGGGGTGATATTGCATGTGGCCGAGTTCCGGATGATGATGCTCGATCCAGACCTCCAGCGTCCGCATTCTCTCGAGGCGGTCGTCCGGCATCAGGATGGCGATGCGCTGCAGATGGTTGGCGAGCATCCCGAGGGCGCGTGCCCCTTCCTCGGCGTGCTCGCCCTCGAGCATTTTCGGGTCCACGTGAACGGTCCACCCCTCGATGTGCTTGATGACGGGATCGAAATGGTCCTTCTTCGGTGCCTGTTCCTTGGCGTCCGGTTTGGCGTGAGCCTCGTCCGCAGGGGCAGGGAGGGCGACCCACGTCGTCACGATGGACACGGCGACCAGTACGGCTGCCATTCGGCGGTTTTCGGTCATTCCATGCTCTCTCATTGAAGATCGTCTGACGCTACTCCAGGGTGACGGAAACCGGTTCGGTCGACCTGGCCTTCAGCCACACGATGACGTTGCTGCCCTCGAGCGTGTGGTGCACGCCCGTCCGAAAGTCCTTGCCGCGCGGGATCGTCTTCCCGTCGAGCCTCAGGGTCGGCGATTCCCGGTCCCAATTCGCCACGACAAGGCAAGGATTGTACACCGGAGACTTCTCGCTCGCCATGATGCGGGCCGCAAGGACCTCGCCGTTGCCGTCCTCCTTGCGATGGACGACGTAACAGCGCCGTCCGAGGTCGTAGCCGCCGGACTCGAATCCTCTGCACTTCACTTCCAACTCCGTGGCATTATTCCAACTGCGGGCGACGAAGACCAGGTCCTGCACGGACAGGTCGGTCATGCCGTAAAGCCCGTTCCACCAGGATCGCCCGTCCTTGTCGTGCAACGGGGGGCTGGAGATCGGGAAGCCGAGGAAATGGGTCGGGCGGTCGGCGGCCTGGACGGTCCGGCCGTCACAGGCGGCCTGGCCGACGGGCCAGTGATTGCAGGCGCCCGGCACGTCGATGCCGCGCTCTCCCATGCGGCGGTCGAAGACGTAACGCATCCGGTTGCCGGTCTCGAAGATGATCGAAGGCTTGTTGACGGACTTGAAATTGTGTTGCTGCACGAGCAGGTCTTCCGGGTACGCTTTCGTCTTGTCGGGATTCCTGCAGAAGGTGAGGGTTGCGCTCTCTCCCTTGAGGTTGGCCACGTGGACGAAGTCCAGGTGGACCACGTCGCTCTGCAACTGTCCCGGGTGCGTCAGGGGCAGCGATTCCTGGAATTGCATGCCGCCGTCCCGCAGGGTTCCGGTCTTCCACGACACGTTTCGGACGGCCATCTGGTCGGGGTAGATGTAATAGTACTCGTCCACCCAGCAGGCGCGGCCGGTCTTCGGGTTTTCGAGCCAGAGGTGATCGTGGGCGCTGACCGGCGCATAGCGCCAATGCACGACCACGCGGGCATCCGTGTTCTCGATCACCCGGACGTGGGAATAGCGGCAGCGCCGGTCCTGCATGTGCTCGAAGCAGCCTTCCTTGTCCTTCGATGGCCGTCCGTAAAACGCCTCGACGCTCTGGTCGGCCATCCACAGTCCGTTCTCGGACACCCAGGCCGGCGAGTACCGGGTGCCGCGCCAGAAGACCATCCGGGTGCCCGAGGTGTCGAAGCGCACCACGACGTCCGGGTCGGAGGCCACCGGCCAGAGGTTATCCCACTCATCGTAATATTTGAGTTTGCAGTAGTAGGCCCCGAACCGTCCGGGGCCCTCGGGGCCGGAGGGCATGACCCGCTTCGGGAGTTCCGGGTCGCCGGCCGGCGCGGTCGCCTTGACCGACCGGGCAATCGCCTCGGGCGGCAGCGCGGCGGCGTACAGTTTCACCTCGTCGACCAGCCCGTCGATGCTGAACCACCCCGGCAGGGTGCCGTGCGGACGGTGAATGTGGGACGGCTTGACCGGCTCGGCGTTCATCAGGGCTCGCACGCGGGCCTGCGGGGCCCAGTGGACGTCCCCTTCGACCTCAAGGCTGCCGGCAGGCTGGCCGTCCACGTAGAGCCGAATGCCGTTCTTGCGGTCGTATGTGGCCGCGATGTGTTTCCACGTTCGCAGGGGCAGCACGTTCTTCTCCGACACACATCTTTGCCACCGGCCACCGACGGCCAACTCCAGGGCGAGGTCCCCGTTGGGGCCGACCAGGAAACGGAACCCCTGGGTCTCATCGCCGCGTTGGCTGATGACCGGGCACCAGTTCCAGGGATAGGCCGCATGGGCAATCCATGCCTCGACGGTGAAGGCCGGCCCCCGCACGAGCGGCTCTTTCACGGGGTCGCGGACGATGCGGGCCGTGTAGCCGTCCGGCTTCAGTGCCGATCCCGACACGCCCGGGAAGCGCCTGGCGCTGCCCTCGAGACGGTCCTCGATGCCGCCGGCCCGGTCCTTGACGGTCGCTCGCGCGTCCCCGTCGAAACTCCACCAGAGCAGCGGCTGCTCCCCGGCCGCGTGCAATGAGGGCTGCAGGCCGGCCAGGCAGAGGATGCAATACGCGAAGGATGCGAGGAAGATATCGCCAGTCAGACGGCTCATTTCTGTTTCTCCGTTTCCTGCGCGGCCTCGGCCGCCGCGGCCTTTTCGGCTTCGATCCTCTCCCGGATCTTCTCGGCTTCGGCGGCCTTCTGCTTTTCCCAGTCGGCGCGGGCCTTCTCGTAGGGTTCCTTCAGGTCGGACAGCGTGGCCTCGGCTTCCTTGATGCGGCGGAGCGTGTCGTCGAGTTCCAGTTCCTTCATCTGCTTGCGGCGCAGCGGCCGCCAGCGGCGGAACTCCTCCACGGTCATCCCCGGCTGGGTGGGGAACTTGACGGGCGTCTCTTCGAGGATCCACGCGTCGCTGCGCTGGGTGGCCAGGGGGATGCCCCGGCCGTTGGTGATGTTCGCCATCGGGTTCCGCGCCCAGGCGTAGCGGTAGTGCACCGGCTCGGGCACCAGCGGACTGCGGAGGACCAGCATGTGCTTCTTGTACCGCAGCCGGTTGCGGTTGTCGCGCTTGCCGTCGGTGTAGTAGGAGATCTCGGCCGGCTGGAAGTGGCGGTCCTCCCCGGCGACGGCGAAGCCGAGCATCTCCCCGTCACTGTCGTCGGCCGTCGTGACGTTCGTGCTCAGCGTCAGCCGGATCGTGCCGTTGACGGCCTCGGCCTCCTCGATTGCCGGCGGGAGCCAGTGCTCCTCGGCGCCCCGTCCGGTCAGCAGTTCGTAGTGTGTCACGAGGGCCCACTTGGCCGCCCGCTCGCCGACGGGGACCTTGATCTGCGGGTGGTACCAACTCTTGCGCTGGTCGAAACTGCTGACGAAGCCGACGGTCTTGTCGCCGGCGTCCCGGAGGTCGCGGAACGTCCGATACTGCGCCTCGCGGATGTACGGGCCGACGTCGTACATCCGCTGCAGGAAGTTCTCCCGGGTCTGCGGCTCCCCGGCCGTGCAGAGCGAGATGATGCCGAATGGCATCCCCTCGTCGCCGAAGTTCTGCCGCCACGCGGCGATCATCTTGCCGAACACCTGGTCGTACATCCGCGCCCCGGCCGAGCCGCTGAAGCAGTTGTTATAGCCCTGGTGCCACAGGGCCCCCGCAATGGCCAGGCCGCGCAGCGGGCGGATCACACCGGCGTAGCAGTAGCCGGGTCGGTTTCTGTTGGCCACCGGGCCCGGGCGGAGATCCGTGGGGCGCGTTTCGTGCGGCGGGAGCGTCTTGCCCTCGGCCTCGAGTTTCTTCTTGCGCTGCTCCCACCGGGCGACGCGCTTCTCGAGGTCCTTCTCGGCGTCCCAGGCGGCGATCTTCTCGTCCCATTCCCGGAGCAGGTCGCGGGTCTCCTTGCCGTCGATCTTCCGCAGCACGTCCTCGGGCGTCCACGTCTCGACGGTCGTCCCGCCGATGGACGCGTCGATCAGTCCGATCGGCACGCCGGTGGCCATGTGAATCCGCCGGCCGAACACGGTGCCGATGGCCGAGAAGTCGCGGACGGTCTCCGGCGTGCAGACCTCCCAGTCGCCCTTGCGGAAGTGGCGACTGGACCAACTGCTCCACTCGTGCAGACGGTGGAAACTGCGGACGGAGTCGAAGCCGGTACCCTGCGGCATGGTCAGCAGACGGATCTGCGGAAAGTTGGCCGAGACGCGCTCCAACTCGCCGCCCACGACCTTCGTGATGGGGAACTCCATGTTGCTCTGCCCGCCGAGCAGCCAGACGTCGCCCACCAGGATGTTCTCCAGCGTCAGCGTGGCGGACGTGCCCTTGACCGTCATGGGTTGCGGGGTGGCGCTGGCGGGCATGGGCTCGAGCGTGACCTGCCACGCGCGGTCCGGTCCGGCCGTCGCCGCGGCCTCCTGACCGGCGAACGAGACGGTGACCTTCTCCCCCGGCGCCGCCCAGCCCCACACGGCCACGGGCTTGCCCCGCTGCAGGACCATGTTCGTCTGGAACACGTTGCTGACGCACAGCCCCTTGCCGATGGCCAGGACCTCGATCACGTCCTCGCGCGGCATCGTCTTCTCGGCCGCAACGGCCGATCCTGCGCCAAGTACGACCACCAGCACCCACGCCAACGTCGTTCGGCGGACCATCGTGTCTCCCTTCCTTGGGTTGACGCGTTCTCACTATGCCTTGAACGCCGGACAGCCGCAAACCGGCCGCCGGAACCGCCGACCGTAGGATACCGGCCGGGTCCGCGGCAGGACAGGACCTTTCCTTCGCGACCGGCTGTGGTCCGCGGCCGGCTTGACTCGGGCCGGTCTGTTTGCAGCAGGTTTGAGACCTGCCGCACCTTTGCCACCCCATGTCCTCACGCGACCTCATAATGCCTTTGCAGGTCCGCAGGGGCTCACCTATAGTGCCGGCGTGAGAACGATGACTGAAAGCCGGTTTCCGACGGGCATGTCGCACGGCGCATTGTCGTGGCCGGGTCCTCAACCTCAGATGCCATGGCAAGGGTAGCCGACGGTTGCCGATTGGCTGCCGCGTGCGACGCAGGCGGAAAGGAACGACGATGCCATCCCGGCGCTTGTTCCACGTGTGGTTACTTGCCCCGGTGCTCCTGGTGTGCGCGACGTGCTCGACCGCTTCGGTGTCGACGCGGTGGAACTGGGCCGGGGCTTTGCGCGCGACCCGTCGGACTGGGTCGAATGTTCCTGCCGCGCGGCACGCCGTGCCTCCGCGGCATGCGGGCGGACCGTGCGTCGCCGGTGCTGAATACGAAGGCTACGAACGCCGCGAAGGGGCGTTCCAGTTCACCCGCACCGGCGACACCATGAAGTTCACGGCCGAGGCTTCGCCGGAGTCGCCCTTGTACAACCCCGTATTCGTCGTCCGGAAATGGCCGGGCAAAGATGTCAAGGCGAAGATCAACCTGTCCGGTGCATCATCCAAGGACGTCCGCCAGGGCGTGGTCATCGATCCGGACGGCTCGTATAATCTGATCGTCTGGGCGGAGTTACAGGCGACCGAGGCGGTCACGTTCACCGTCGGCCGTCAGTGATTCTCTTACCGAGATCGTCTCAGGGCCCCGACCCGGCGTTTTTCAACGTTTCTTGAACGCGAGGGAAAGGAATCCCGTACATGACGCCTACCAGCCTGTCGAATCAGGCCCGCGTCGGCATCGCGGCGCTCGCCGCGATGCTTTCACTGTTGCTTGCGAGCCAGGTGGTCGCCGCCGGCGGGGCAGCGGACCGCATCCTCTGGTATAAGCGACCCGCCCGGGACTGGCAAAGGCAAGCACTGCCGCTCGGCAACGGCCGACTGGGATGCATGGTCTTCGGCAACGTCGGCAAGGAGCGCATCCAGTTCAACGAAGATACCTTGTGGATCGGTGACGAGAAGGACACCGGCGCCTACCAGGCCTTCGGCGACATCTATGTCGAAATGGACCACCCGAATCCCGAGGCGTACCGCCGCGAGTTGGACATCCGCGAGGCGATTCACACGATCACCTACACCAGCGACGGCACGCGCTACCGGCGGGAGTACTTCGCGAGCGCCCCGGCTGGCGTGATGGTCTTCCACTTCACGGCCGATCGGAAGGGCGCATACACCTGCACGGTATCGCTGACGGACATGCACGAGGGCAAGGTCGAGGCCGACGGACGGACCATCACCTGCACCGGATCCCTGAAGGGCTACACCTACCGCAAGAGCAAGCGAGAATACGACATCGCTTTGGACTACGAGACCCAGGTCCTCGTCCTGAACGAGGGCGGGGCCGTGACGGCGGAGGGCCGGACCGTCAAGATCGACAAGGCGGACGGTATCACGCTCCTGGTGGCCGCGGGCACGAACTACCTGAACCGGCGGGACAAAGGCTGGAAGAGGCTGCATCCTCACGACCGGATCTCCGCACAACTGGCGGCTGCGTCGAAGAAGCCGTTCGAGGCGCTTCGCCAAGAGCACGTACAGGATTACCAGGGTCTGTTCAACCGCTTTGTCCTGAATATCGGGCAGACGCCCGACACGACTTTGAGGCTGCCCACGGACGATCGCCTCACGGCCTACAAGGAGGGGGCGGCGGACCCCGACCTCGAAGAACTCCTCTTCCAGTACGCGCGGTATCTGATGATCAGTTCCTCGCGCCCAGGCGCGATGCCGGCCAATCTCCAGGGCCTGTGGAACCACAGCAACAACCCCCCGTGGCGAAGCGACTATCACACGGACGTCAACATTCAGATGAACTACTGGTTCGTCGACGCCGCCAACCTGTCGGAATGCTTCGGGCCCCTGGCCGAATGGGTGAACTCCATACGCGACGTGAGGAAGGAAGAGACCCGGGCGGCGTTCAACGCGCGGGGTTGGCTCACGCACGCCGAGAACGGCATCTTCGGCGGTTCGACCTGGAAATGGTCGAAAGGGGATGCGGCTTGGGTTGCCCAGAACCTCTGGGACCACTACGCCTTCACCCTGGACGAGGACTACCTCCGCACGCGGGCGTACCCGGTGATGAAAGAACTGTGCGAGTTCTGGGAAGACCATCTGAAGGAACTTCCCGACGGGACGCTCGTCTCTCCCGACGGTTTCTCTCCCGAACATGGACCCCACGAAGACGGCGTTTCCTTTGACCAGCAACTGGTCTGGGACCTGTTTACGAACTTCATTGAGGCGTCCGAAGCGCTTGGTGCCGATGACGCGTTCCGCAAGAAGGTGGGCGCCATGACGAACCGCCTGCTCGGGCCGCAAATCGGCAAGTGGGGGCAACTGCAGGAGTGGATGGTGGACCGGGACGACCCCAAGGATCGCCATCGGCACCTGTCTCACATGATCGCGGTCCACCCCGGTCGGCAGATCTCCCCACTGACCACACCGAGGTTCGCCCAGGCTGCGCGAGTCTCCATGAACGCCCGGGGCGACGGCGCCACCGGCTGGAGCAAGGCGTGGAAGATTAACATCTGGGCCCGCCTTCATGACGGGAACCGGTCATACAAACTGCTGTCCGAGATGATCCGGGGTAACATCTTCAGCAACCTGTTCGACGCCCACCCGCCGTTCCAGATCGACGGCAACTTCGGCTATGCGTCCGGCATTTGCGAGATGCTCGTGCAGTCGCACATGGGCCAGATCCACCTGCTGCCCGCCCTGCCCGACGCATGGCCGGACGGCTCCGTCACGGGCATTCGTGCCCGCGGCGGGTTCGAACTTGACATCGAGTGGAAGGGCGGGAAACTGGCCGGCGCTGCCATTCGCTCCACAAAGGGCCGTGCTTGCACGCTCCGCACGACCGCTCCCGTCACGGTCACCAGCCGCGGAGAGAAGGTCACGGTCCGCCACGTGGATGAGAATGTCATCACGTTCCCGACCCGTCGTGGCCGGGAGTACGTGATCGTTCACGACGGGACGTGACCCGTTGTGTGGGAGTGACCTGTTTGTCGGGCATGTACTTGGCCTGAATCCACGTTTGCGTGAGGATTGCGATGGTGGCCGTGCGGCGCCCGCGAGTTCGAGGAGACTCCGATGCGTAGAACCCTGCTGAACCAGACCCTGCGAGTTCCCTTGGCGCTGGCTCTCGCGGGGTTCGTCCTGCTGACGTCCTTCGCGCAGGCAGCAGGCGTTCGCTGGAACTCCGAGCAGCGGACGCTGGAACTGCTCGAACAGGGGAAGAAGCCCTGGCTGACCGGCGGCGCCGCCCGTGTCGTCTGCGTCGACGGTGCGATCATCAGCACCAAAGATCCGCGATTCGAAGTCACGGTCAGCGAGCACCACGGCCGCATGGTGATTGCCGGCGTCGATCGAGAGAAGGTCCTCGATTGGGAAATCACGCTCCGCGAACTTGACGACACGTCAATCCGAGTCGACTGGACGATCATCAATCGTGGCACCAAGCCAGTGCAATTGGAACGCCTGGATGTCCTCACCGGCAAGTTGACCGGCAAGGTCGATTCAGAGAACAACCGCGTGCTGACCAACGGACACAATTCCTGGCGCGGTCAAGACGTGGGCCGGCTGGTCGCCGACAAGCCGGTGACGAGTTATTACACGCTGGCGCGGCAGAGCCCACACCTGGCTGCGGGGTTCTTGGCCGGTCGGCACAATCTCGATCGGTTCACGCTGGAGCGGACCGATGGCGGCGTCCGTCTGACGCCCTTCGGGAATCTGGTAGGCTACTCGTCGTGAGACGAACGTATTTACCCTCCGCGTTCTCCCCGCGAATGAAAGTGTTCCCCATGAAGACCCGTACCGTCCCCGCAATCCTCGCCCTCGCGCTCGCCGTCTTGCTGGTCACGCCCGGCGCCCTCCTCGGCGCGCCGAAGAAGGTGGCGGTGCCCGACTTCACCAGGGGCGACGCCATCCCCGACGGCGCGGACCACGACTGGAACCTTGGCGCCACGGGGCTTCGCGGGTGGATCTACACCAACCAGATGTCGACCGCCGACGCGCGACAGCTCTACATCACGAAGGTGCACGAGGACTCCCCGGCCGACGGGGTCCTCAAGGTCGGCGACGTGATCCTGGGCGTCGGCGGCAAGCGGTTCTCGTACGACCCGCGCACGGAGTTCGGCAAGGCGCTGACCGCGGCGGAATCGGAGGCGGGCGGCGGAACCCTGTCCCTGATGCGTTGGCGGGACGGCAAGACGGAGACGGTCGTCCTGAAACTGCCCGTCCTCAGCGCCTACAGCGCCACCGCGCCCTACGACTGCCCGAAGTCGAAGCGGATTCTCGAGCAGGGCTGCCGGGCCCTGGCGAAACGGATCGCGGACCCCTCCTACCGGCCAAACCCGATCGTGCGTTCGCTCAACGCCCTGGCTCTGCTCGCGAGCGGCCGTCCCGGTTACCTCCCGCTGGTGAAGAAGGAGGCCCAATGGGCGGCCGGGTTCTCGGCCGGTGGCTTCCAGACCTGGTATTACGGCTACGTCGTGATGCTGCTGTCGGAGTACGTGTTGCAGACCGGCGATGCGTCGGTCATGCCGGGTCTGCGGCGTCTGGCGCTCGAGGCGGCCATGGGGCAGAGCGACGTCGGCTCCTGGGGCCACAAGTTCGCCGGCCCGGACGGCCGATGCCAGGGCTACGGCATGATGAACGCCCCGGGCCTGCAGTTGACCATCTC
>JAWODB010000136.1:0-13402 GCA_046483505.1 Phycisphaerae bacterium | reverse complement strand
GCGCCCCGACCTGGGACTGCGACAGTTCCAGCACCTGGCCCACCGGCATGGCGTACGCCATGCCGGTGGGCCAGGTGCTGGAACTGTCGCAGTCCCAGGTCGGGGCGCTCCAGATCGCCGCCCGCCTCCACGACATCGGCCGCATCACCGTGCCGGACTCGGCCGTCAACCATCCCGGGCCGCTGAACGAGGCCCAGTGGGAGATGGTCCGCCGGCACCCGGACGCCGGGGCGGACTTCCTGAAGCCGCTCGACTTCTTCGGGGAGGTCGGGGCGATCATCCGGGCACACCACGAGTCGTACGACGGCACGGGGTACCCGCAGATGAAGGCCGGCGAGGAGATCCCGCCCGTGGCCCGCCTCATCGCGGTCGCCGACGCCTTCGACGCCATGACCAGCCCCCGCCCGCACCGCGACGCCATGGACACCGAACAGGCCCGCGATCAGGTGCGGCGTCTGGCGGGGCAGCAGTTCGACCCCACGGTGGCCGAGGCGTTTCTCACCATCCCCCTGCCGATCCTGACGGAGATTCGCGCCAGCCACCGGTGAGGCGCGTTCGAGGCCGCTTCCCGCGGGGTGGTCGTCCGCGGCCACCGCGCGACGTTTTGCCCCGTCCTTGACTTCCGCGGCCCCGCCGGGTCTAATGCGCCGGTACGGACGTGCCGGGCCTCTCCGAACACTTCGCACAAGGGCCAGCCCATCCGATGGACACCCGGACGGTCATCATCACGGACCCCGCCTCGGACGAGGAGGCGATTCGGGAAGCCGGCGCCGCGCTGGCCGACGGCCGGCTGGTCGTCTTTCCGACCGAGACGGTCTACGGCCTGGGCGCCGGCGCCGGCAGCGCCGAGGCCGTCGACGCCCTCAGCCGCCTGAAGGAACGCGACGAGGCCAAACCGTTCACGCTGCACCTGGCGTCGCCGTCGGAGGTGGAGGCGTATGCCGGCCCCTTGCCGCGGGTCGCCCGCCGACTGGCGCGCAAGACGTGGCCCGGCCCGCTGACGCTGGTGGTGCCCGACCGCCGCCCCGACGACGCCCCCAGGGCGGACCTCGTCGAAACGGCGATCTACTACCAGGGGACGGTCGGCCTGCGGTGCCCGAGCCATCCGGTGGCGTCGGCGATCCTGGAGGCCGCCGGCGGGCCGGTGGTGGCCACCAGCGCGAACCTTCGGGGCGATCCCCCGCCGCACGATGCCGCCGACGCCCTGGAGCATCTGCGAGGGCGGGTTGACCTGGTCGTCGACGCCGGCCCGACCCCGCTGGATGCCCCGTCCACCGTGGTCCGGGTGACGGAGGACGACACGTACGAGGTGCTCCGCGAAGGCGCCGTTGCGGCCCACCGGGTGGCGCGCCTCGTCCGGACGTCGATCCTGTTCGTCTGCACGGGCAACATGTGCCGGAGCCCGATGGCGGAGGGCCTGGCCCGCCGGCGCCTGGCCGAGCGGCTCGGCTGCCGCCCGGACGATCTGCCCGACCACGGTATCGACGTGGGCAGCGTGGGGACGGCGTCCATGGCGGGGTCCGGCCCGAGCGAGAACGCCGTCCTGGCCGCCCGCGACCTCGGCGTCGACATCCGGGCGCACCGCACCCGCCCGATGACCGTTGACGTGCTCCGGGCGGCCGACTATATTTGGGTCATGACCCGGGGGCACCTGGACGCCGTCGTCCGGACGGCACCGGAGGCGGCGTCGCGCACCGACCTGCTGGACCCCGCGGGCCGGGACATCGAAGATCCGATCGGCGGCGACCTGGACCAATACCGCGCCTGCGCCCGGCGCCTGGACGAGGCACTCGCCCGACGACTGCAGGAGATCGTTTAATGAAGATCGCGCTGGGGGCGGACCATCGCGGCTACCACGTCAAGGAACGGCTGAAGAACTTCCTGGGCGACCTCGGCCACGACGTGGCCGACTGCGGGTGCCCGTCCGAGAAGTCGTGTGACTACCCGGACTACTCCATCACGCCGTGCCTGAAGGTGACGCGCGGCCAGGCGGAGCGGGCGATCCTGCTGTGCGGGTCCGGCATCGGGATGACGATGGTCGCCAACAAAGTGGCGGGCATTCGGGCCGCCCTGTGCCACGATGAACTCACCGCAGAGATGAGCCGCCGCCACAACGACGCCAACGTCCTCTGCCTGCCGGCCGACCTCCTGGGTGACGAACTGATGCGGCGGATGATCCAAGTCTGGCTCAACACGCCGTTCGACGGCGGCCGGCACGAACGCCGCGTCAAGAAGATCATGGCGGCCGAGCGGCACCTGTGCGACGACGGCCCGGACGAGGCCGCCACCGCCGAGGCCCGCCGCCGCCGCGCCGCCCGAAAGGCGTCCCGCGAAAAGGCGTCCTGACACGAGAACGCTACCTCGGCCGTTTGCACCGTGGGCCTCCGCTCCCACCGCACAGGAAGGTACGTTAAGCCTACAACGCTAACTCGTGCGCGGCGGGTCTCCGCACCCGCCGCGCAGCCCTGAAAAGGACGTTCTGAGCGCGGTGGGTACTCCAGACCCACCGCGCAAAACGGCGACGGTAGAGTCGAAGTCTGGCGCGGTGGAGTAGGTCGGGCATATCTGTTGGCCGCCCCTTTCGGTTGGCGGTGCCTCACTGGCCCGACCGTGCTCCGTTTCCAGACGCCGCTCATCGAACCGGACGTGCGGATTTCCCGCATCCGGCTCTCGGAGAAGGCTTCACGCTTTCGCCCACGGGAAGTCGCGCGTCCGGTCCACCAGACGGACCAGGCCCAGCCCCTCGTGCAGGTGGTCGATCGTGAGTCTCGGACCGCCCGATCCCCGCCCCAGGTGCTTGGCACGCAACCACTGACGCAGCCGGTGCCGCGCATACGCATCCACGGCCTTGTACGCCCGGCTGACCGGCCCCAGACAGAAGTAGTTGGACCAACCGACCAGCATCCGGTTCAGTTCCGCCACCTTGTCCGGGACCTCCTGGTACGTCTTCCTCCGGCCGGTCGCCTCGCGTATCGACTCACGCAGCCGCGCAATCCGCTTCTTCGACGGGCGCGTCCCAAGATACGGCCGTCCCGTCTTCGGCGACCAACAACGGCCGAAGGTGTACCCCAGGAAGTCGAACGGCTCGTCCGGCGCGTGCACCAGGTGCGTCTTGGCCTCGTTGACCGTCAACTTCAGCCGCGCCATCATCGCCCGCATCGCGGCCAGCGCCTTCGCGCCTGTGCCGCGACAACAGATGACGAAGTCATCGGCGTAGTTGACGATTCGCGCCCCGAGACGCGCCTCGTGCCCCAGCACCCGCCAGCCTGCCACGAAGCGTCGGATGTAGATGTTGGCCAAGAGCGGCGAGACGGGCGCGCCTTGCGGCGTCCCGCGACCCGTGTCCTTGGCGCGGGTGGTTCGCTGTCGCCGTCCGCGGTCATCCTCTTCTTCCACCGGTGCGACCAGCCACATCTTCACGAGGTGCAACATCGCCCCGTCCACGACGCGACGGGCCACCGATTTCAGGAGTTCCGCGTGCGGAATCGAGTCGAAGTACCCGCTCAGGTCCGCGTCCACCACCTCCGTGTGTCCCGTATTCAGAAGCCGGTGAACGTGCCGCACCGCATCCAACGCCCCCCGGCCGGGCCGGTAGGCGTACTGCCCCGGCGGCAGGTCGGCCTCAAAAATCGGGGCCAGCACCAGCACCGCCGCCATCTGGACCGCCCGGTCCCGAACCGTCGGGATGCCGAGCGGACGCTTCCGGCCGTCCGGCTTGGGTATCCACACCCGCCGCACGGCCGACGGCCGATACGTCTTCTTCCTGAGTTCCTCCGCCAGTTCCCCCAACCACCGCTCCACCCCGTACGCCTCGATGGCCTCGAACGTCTGGCCGTCCACCCCCGCCGCCCCGCGATTGGCACGGCAGCAGGCGTAGGCGTGGGCCAGCACGTCCCGCCGGTACACCTTGTCGTACAGCATGTAGAACCGGTAGTCGGGTTCTCCCTTCGCTTTGGCGTGGAGCGCCGCCTGCAGCCTCTGGACCCTTTCAGGAGTTGCCAGGCTCATCGCCAATCCCCCGTCCTTCGCCGCTTCCTGCGCTCGCCTTCAACCAAGGCCCTTTCCCTCGGCCGTCGTTACCGGCGTCGTCGGTACTACGGGCCTCTCCGCCATCCCGCGCAGCCCGGTCCGGCCCTCGCGGGCCTCCGGTTAGAGGTCACACGCCTCCACCGCGCGGGACTTCCCGTGTTGCGTCCGGTTCCCTCCGCCGACATGCCGCCGCCACTGCCCCGGCACGGCCTCGCGGGCTAGGTCGCTCGTTCGCCCCCCGCGATGGTGGCAGCCTTCCCCGAACGCTAAGCGGGTCGGCCCGTGCGTTGTACCTTTCGAGGCTTGCTCGGCGTTCACTCGCGTTGCGGCCTGCCGGCTCGCCGAGTCCCCAAGGGACCCTCTCCACCAGAGGCTTCGACGGCTTCGTTGCCTCCGCCGCCGCTCCGATTGCTACGGGCTGGAGCGATAGTTGCCCGGCGGGTATAACCTCCCCGCTGAGAACCGGCGCCTTTCACGGCGCACTAGCGTTGTAGTATTAAGCCGAGTCGTGATGCGTGTCACCGGAACTTGCCTGGATGCTCCACAGGATCCTCACGGAAGAGGAAGAATGAAGAAAGGGTAAATGGGATATTCAACAATGGCGTCGCAACTAAGAATCGATGCTTTGTTGGCCGGAATCGCCGTGCTGCTGTTTTGCATCGCCGACGACGCCACTGCGCAGCATGCCGACAAACGGCGGCCGGAAGCCTGGAAGAATCTCGTTCATGGCGGGCGCTTCATGGACAGGATCCTGCCTGCGCCCATTTACGACAAGTTGACGAGCGATACGTGGGGCGCCGATGCGGTGCGACCGCGTGACATTCATAATGGAATTGAAGACCCCAACTGGTCTTACTGGGGCGGCAGGCCCATTCTGGGAGCGGATGGCACGTATCATCTGTTTGTCGCTCGTTGGAGAGAAGACAATCCGCGTGGACATTTCGGGTGGCCGAACTCGGAGATCGTTCAGGCCGTCTCCGATAGTCCTACCGGGCCCTTTGTCGTGACGCAGGTGCTCGGGCCGGGCCATTTCCCGGAAATCCATCGAATGCCGAACGGCGAGTACCGGGTGTACTACTTTTACGGGTGCTACACGGCCAGGAGCCTGGAAGGACCTTGGAAGCACTTGAAAAAACAGGAGTGCGGTTTTCATGGCACGTTCGGCTCGCTGGCCGTCCGCGACGACGGAAGCCTGCTGATGCTTAACCGCCGCTTGCGGGTCTTGATCAAGGAAAACGGCAAAGACGATTTCCGCAAAACAAGCGGCAAACCCATTCGCCCGAAGATTCGCGGCACGTATGAAGATCCCATGGTCTGGCGGACGGAAGTCCAGTATCACCTGATCGTCAATGACTTTGTCGGCCGCACCGCATATCACATGCGATCCAAGGACGGCGTTCATTGGAAAGAGGATCCCGGCGAGGCGTACACCATCGACATCGACGGCTACGAGGACGGCACGAAGGTCCGTTGGTGCAAGTATGAGCGGCCCAAGGTCTTGCAGGATCAGTATGGCCGGGCGACGCATTTATACCTGGCCGTCATTGACGTGCCGAAGAAGAAGGACTTGAGCAAAGACAATCACAGCTCAAAGAACATCGTCCTGCCGCTGGTTGTTGGGCGGCGACTGAGAATCCTCAACACGGACAAGATCACCGCGGACACCAGGACGATCCGTCTGAAAGTACTTGCGGAAGAAGGCTTCGATCCTCTTGCGGATATCGACGTCGATTCCTTGCGGTTCGGCGCACCGGAGGAAGTCGACTTTGGCCGCGCCTGCAAGCCGATCAAGTCGCAAAAATCCGGCAAGGATCTTATCGTGACATTCGATGGTGCGGGTAATGGCCTTACCGACGACAACTTTGCCGCGAAACTGATTGGCGAAACTGTCCGGGGCAGGCTGCTGTTCGGCTATTCACGCCTGCCTGGAGTGGACTATTCACCCTATGTCCTCCCGCAGTGAGCCTGCGGACGTTAGAACCACGTGCGAAAGCGCACTGAAGGAGTTCCGGGAACAGTATACGCCCCTCACCTCCCGAGCGGGCTTCGGGCCCGGCTTCTTCGGCCGAAGCGGACGGCCGAGTCGTATCTTCAACCTGCCCAGAAACGCCGCCTCCCAGCGGCCGGCCCGTACGGCCGTTATCGTCGCAGGTGCGCGCGGCACGCAGGTCGCCCCGCCGCGCGGGAAGGCCCGCACGCCAGCGCCTTCCTGCGTGGTGCCCGGTCCTGGCCCCTGCGCGGCGGTTACGGAGAACCGCCGCGCCATCATTGCCCGCGCCTTTTACGACGGCAGGTTCTGCAGGCTCTCCGTCGCACCGACGAGGACGAGGATGTCGCCCTCGCGGATGACGGTGTGGGCCATCGGCAGGTCGAGCACCTGTTCCGGGGTCTCGGCCTCCTCTTCCGGTTCTTTCGAGGGGGCAGCCTTCCGGGCTTCCTTCTCCGCCTTCTTGACTTCCTCCGGCGACGGCTCCACGGGCCGGCGAATCGCCACCAGGTTCACCTCGTACTTGCGGCGAAGATCGATCTCGCCCAGCGTCTTGTCGTGCCACGCCTTCGGGGCGCGAATCTGGACCAGACTGTGGCCCTCCGAGAGTGAGAGATGTTCCACGATGTTCGGATTGACGAGTTGCCGGGCCAGGCGGTCGGCCACTTCCTCCTCCGGCAGGATGACCTCGTCGGCACCGACGCGTTTCAGAATCCGCCGCTGCGTCACGGTCGAGGCCCGGCTGATGACCTTCGGAATGCCCATGGCCTTCAGGGTGGTGGTGGCCAGGACGTTGGCCTCGAAGTCCTCGCCGATGCTGACGATGGCGGCATCGACGTCGCCCACCTCCTGGGCCTTAAGGGGATCCTCGTCCGTGGCGTCGAGGCGGACGGCCAGCGCCACCTCGTCGCGCATGCGTTCGACGAGGTCCTCGGTCTTGTCGGCGGCGATGACCTCCTGGCCGGCCTCCGTCAGGGCCTTGGCCAGCCGGCTGCCGAACCGTCCGAGCCCGATGATCAGGAATCGTTTCATCGCGATGCCTCCTGCCGATGCGTCGTGTGCCTCTCCACCTTCCCGCGCGGCGGGCTCCCGGCTCGGCGCGGTGGCCCGGGAGGGCCACCGCGCGGGATGTCTTGTTTCTTACGAAATCGCCACGTACTCCTTCGCGTACTCGTACCGCTGCGGCTGGGTTTTGAACTGCATCGCCACGAACAGCGTCAGCAGCCCGATCCGGCCGACGAACATCGTGCCGGCGAGCAGCAGCCGCCCGAACGTATTCAAGAGCGGCGTCATGCCCGTCGAGAGGCCGACCGTAGCGAAGGCGGACTGCGTCTCGAAGAGGGCGTCGAGGAAGGTGTACTCGGCCCCGTCGCGGATGCCCCAGGCCGCCAGCGCCATACTCGTCAGGGCCACCCACCCCACGCCGACGGCCAGAATCGCCAGGGCCCGCCGGACTGTCTCGGGCGGAATCTGCCGCTGGAACGCCTGGACGCTCCCCCGGCCGCGCAGCGTCGCCCACACGCCGCACAGCACCACCACGACGGTGACGGTCTTGATCCCGCCGCCCGTGGAGCCGGGCGAGGCCCCGATGAACATCAGCGCCACGGTCAGGAACTTCGTCGGTCCCGCCAGGTGCGTCGTATCGCTCGTGTTGAAGCCGGCGGTGCGGGCGGTGGTAGCGAGGAACCACGCGCCGCTCGCGCGCCGCAGCCACGAACGGCCCAGCGGCGAGGCGTCCGCCACGTCCGGCCCGGTGGGATCGTCCGGCCCGGCGGCCGTGCGGCGCCAGGCGTCCTCCCGCCCGGGGGCGGTCTCGAGCACCAGCGCCAGGCCCGTCCCGCCCACCAGCAGGACGACCGTGGCGGCGATGGCCAGTTTCGCCTGGAGCGTCAGCCGACGCTTCGCCAGCGGCACCTGCTTCCGCGACAGCAGCCGGTACCGCACCAGCCGGGCCAGGTTGTACAGGACCGCGAACCCGATGCCGCCCGAGATGATCAGCAGCGGGAAGACGAGAGTCACCTGCCATGTATCGCGATAGGGGATTAGGCTGTCCGCGTACATGCAGAACCCCGCGTTGCAGAACGCCGAGATGCTGTGGAACACACTGTAGAAGATCCGCTCGCCCAGCGGCACGACGGCTTCGGCGGCGGTGTGGTCCCACAGGCCGAAGAGGAGCAGCGCCCCGGCGGCCTCGACGGCGAGGGTGGTCAGCAGGATGAACGTCGTCAGGCGCCCGATCTCCGCCCGCAGGTCGTGCGTGAACGCCTCGCGGAGCACGAGGACCTCGCGAATCCGCATGCCCCGCCACATGAACAGGGCGAAGACCGAGGCATACGTCATCAGGCCCAGGCCGCCCAGTTGGATCAGCATCAGGATCACGTACTGCCCGAACCGCGACCAGTGCGTGCCCGTGTCGGCTACGATGAGGCCCGTCACGCACACCGCGCTCGTGGCCGTGAAGATCGCGTCCGTGAGGGTCGTGGGCGGCTGCCCCTCGGCCGTCGCCGCCGGCAGCAGCAACAGGCCCGTGCCGATGGCGATGAGCGTCAGGAACGAGCCGACGATCAGCACGGCCGGCCGCACCCGCTTCATGGCCAGGTGCTGATGCAGTTCCACGAGGCGCGACACGATGCCCAGGATGATCGCCCCGTGCACGCCGCGAAGAAGCCACGCGTTTTGTCCCGGCACGTCCAACCAGTGCACGACGCCGACGTAGACGAGGAAGGCGCCGGCCAGGGCAAACTCGAACCATCGGAACCGCACGAGCGCCAGCCGGTGCCGCGCCAGCGCCAGGCGGACGAGCGGGTCGGCCAGCATCCCCCCCAGGGCCACCCACTCGATCCAGTGGAGAACGTCGAGCCCCTCCGGGCGGACGTTGAAGCCGTACTCCAGCACGAGGCTGCCCGCCGCCAGGATGATGAACGGCAACAGGGCCGTCACGAGGTACGGGCGCGCCCGCTCCAGCAGGCTCTGGGAAAGGTCGGAAGACGGGCCGGGCCGGGGCATCGGTTCGCGGTCTCTCCGGGTCGGTGCGGCTGCGGGGCCCATTAGAGACCGACCGCGGGCCCCTGTCAAGCAACGCGGCCGACCGGCCAGGGCACTTTAACCCCGCGTGGTAGCGCGGTGGTTCTCCGTAACCACCGCGCCGGAACGCGCCCCGCTGGATGCGCGGCATGTGCGGAGACCTGCCGCGCTACCACGCGAATTCAAGAGGCCCTAGGGCTCGTGGCCGGCCACGACCGAGGCCAGCGCGGAGCCTTCTTCGGTCAGCAGGCCCATGTTCTCCAGCGCCAGGGCCAGGCTGGCCTCGACCGCCTCCTCGTCCGGCTTCCGCTCGAGCGCCTGGCGGTACTGCTCGACGGCCATCGGCCACAGGCCCCGGTCGGCATATACCAAGCCCAGGCGGTAATGGAGGTCCACGTACTCCGGCTCGATATGGACGGCCCGGCCGAGGGCGTCGGCGGCCTCGTCCAGGCGGCCCATCTCCCACGCGGTCAGGCCCAGTTTCACCAGGGCCTTGACGTACGTGGGGTTGATGGCGATGGCCGCCCGGAACTGCTCCGCCGCCTCCCCCGTCCGGCCGGCGCTCTTCAGGAGTAGGCCGAACCGGTACCGGTAGTCGGGGAAGTCCGGGTGCTGCTCGACGGCCTCGGCGTGGTCGCGGAGTTCGGCCTCCAGGACGTCGCCGGGGTCGAGTTCCTCGACGACCGGCTCCAGGGTCCCCGCGGGCGCGTCGAGTTCCCGCCCCAGGGCCGACGCCATCGCCGACCGGAGCATCACCCGCGACACCTCCTGGTACAGGGCGACGGAACCCGGGGCGATCTCGCACGCCATCTCCGTGACCTCGTCGGCCTCGCGGTCGCGGCCCATCTGGCGATACGCCACGGCCAGGCCGGCGTACGCCTCCAGGTAGGCGTCGTTGATGCGCATGGCCCGCTGGTACAGCCGGACGCCGTCCTCCGCCCGCCCGCGCTCCACCATCACCTGGCCGCGCAGGACCAGCGCGTCGAGGTACCGCGGGTTCAGCGTCAGCGCCTGCTCCAGGTGATGGTCGGCGGCGTCGAGGTCCCCGGCCGCCGCCAGCAGCCGCGCCGCACGGAAGTGCATGTCCGGGTAATCCGGATGGACGTCGAGGACGCGGCGGATTTCGGCCAGAGCCTGCTCCGGCATCCCGTCGTCTTCGAGGCAGTCGGCGAGGTGGCAGCGGGCCTCCCAGTTGTCGGGCTCCACGATGATGGCTTCCTGGTACTCCCGGATGGCCGCCGCCGTGTTGCCCCGCCGGGCCTGGAGCGAGGCTAGGTTCATCCGCGTCTCGAAGTCCTCCGGCTCCTGTCGCTTCAGGGCGGCGTAGTGATGGGCGGCGGCGTCAAGGTTGCCCTCGACGACCTCCAGGGCCGCCAGACGCTGCCGGGCCGGCACGTGCCCCGGCTCGGCCGCCAGCGCCGACCGGTACGCCGCCATCGCCGACGCCGCCTCGCCCCGCCGTTCGTGCAACTGGCCGATCACGTAATGGACGGTGGCCGGGCACGTGCCCCGCTCCACGAGGCGGTCCAGCACCTCGATGGCACCGGCCGGGTCGCCCAGGTCGCTCTTGACGGCCGCCAGCGCCACGCGGGCGTCTTCCAGGTCGGGGGCGAGACGGAGGGCCTGCTCCAGCGCGCGGCGTGCGGCCCCGAGGCGTCCGAGTTCCATCTGCTTCAGCCCGACGGCCAGCAGCAGGGCCGGCCGGCGCGGATGGGCGTCCGCCTGCGCCTGGATCGCCTCCAGGCTCGTGTCGCTCGGCGACTGGATGAACTTGCTGAGGTACCCCGTGAAGTCCCCCGCCAGGCCGCGCCCCAGCAGTCGCAGGAGGTAACTCATGCGTCGCCCCCTTCCGCGCCGTCGGTGGCGGCGACGGCGGCGACGGCACGGCGGGCTTCCTCGGAGTTCGCCCCGAGTTCGAGGGCCCGGCGGTAGGCCTCGGCGGCCTCGTCCGGCCGGCCCTGATCCCGCAGGAGCCGGCCCAGCCGCACGTGCACGTCGGGCCACTGCGGCCTCAGGTCCGCCGCCTGCCGGCACCGCGCCTCGGCCCGCTCGGCCCGGCCGGCCTTCTCGTACAGCCGGACCGCGAGCAGGCACGCCTCGACGAATCCGCCGTTCAGGGCCAGGGCCTTCTCGGCCGCCTCGATGGCCCGGTTCACCTCGCCGAGTTCCTCCGCGACCACGCTCAGGCCGAAGTACAGGTCGGCGTGCGACGGCCGCCGGGCCGCCAGGGACGCCAGCGCCCGCCGCGACGCCCGCAGCGTCTCCCGCCGTGCCGCGCCCGGCGCGCCCTTCCGCGGAATCAGCGCCTCCGCCACCTCGGGGTCCCGCGCAACGATCTGCTCGACCGCGACCGACCGGCGGGACGGCTGCGGCGGCCGACGGGCAAGCCGGCCGCCCGCCTTCCGCTGCGCCCGCTCGCCCAACCGGACGAGCCACTCGACGGCCTGGCCCTGCGCGCCCGCCAGGCCCACGGCCTCGCGGAGCGCCTCGACCGAGGAGGCGGTCCGCCCCGCGGCCCCCCGCGCCAGGGCCAGGTCCCGCGTGTACGTGAACGACGTCGGTTCCTGCCGGACGGCCCGCTCCAGGTGCCGGAGGCCCGCCTCGAACTCGCCCGCCCCGCACAGCAGCAGCCCCAGCAGGTGGTACAGCCTGGCGGGGCGGTCCGCCGAGGCCAGGCCCTCGCGGAGCGCCTCCCGCGCCTGCTGCGGCCAGCCCGCGCGGACCAGCCACGCCGCCAGGCGGCCGTACCCGTCGGCTTGGTGCGGCTCGGCCCGGACCCGGTCGCGCAGCCGGGCCTCTTCCCGGTAATCGTGCTGGCGTTTTGAATCGTGCGCCGTCATGGTCGCCTGCGATTCGTGTTCCAGCGGTGGGTCTCCCCGGCCCACCGCGCCGAAAACGCCCGTATCGGCTCTGCGCGGCGGGTCAGGAGACCCGCCGCGCGGGAATCTGACGATTGTCACGCCGCACTACGGCACGATGAGGGTGTTGAACCCGGCCCGGCGCAGCCGTTGGGCCAGCGTCGCGGCGTCGGAGTACGTCCGTTCGCGGCCGACCTGGACGGCCGTCAGACGCCGTCCGCTGGACGTCACCTTGGCCAGCCGGGGGGTGAACCCCGCCTGCCGGACCTTCCGGGCCTGCGCCGCCGCCGACGCCTTCGCCGAGAACGCCCCCGTCTGCACGCGGAAGGCGTCGGCCGCCGCGTATCGGGCGGCCTGGCGTGCGGCCGCGGAGTCCGAGTGGTGCACCATCAGATACTCCAGGTACCGCCGGCCCTTCTCCCACTGCCCCAGCCGCTGCAGCGCGACGCCCGTCCGCAGGAGCAGGTGCGGCACGGGCACCTCCTCGTGCGGGTTTGCGAGGACGGCGGCGTACTGCTTGACGGCCTCCACGTCGTCGCATTCCTCGTAATACAGGTTGCCGAGCGCGACGCGGGCGAACTGGTCGATGGGCGGCCGGGCATCGGCCCCGATGGCGCGGAGAAAGTCCGCCTTCGCCTCCGGCCGGCGCTCCAGGTGCACCAGCGCCTGGCCCCGGTAGTAGTACACCTCGCCGCGGTCCGGCGAGTCCGGGTCCATCCGCAGGTACCGGCTGAAGTCCGTGACGGCCCGGCTCCATCGGCCGGCCTGAAAGGCCGCGTAGCCGGAATCGAAGACGGCCCGGTCGGCCCGGCGGCTCTGCGCGCAGCCGCTCGCCAGCGCAAGGAGCAGCAGCGCCGCCAGGACGAAGGCCACCAGGCGGATGAGAATCAGCCTGCCGCTTGTCAGGGCACACTGCATGGGCGATTCCGCGTGGATACGGCCGGCGCAGCCCGAAGCCGACCGCGGGCGCAGCCGGGGTCCCCCGCGCGTTGCGGTCTCCGGGAGTTACATCGGCCCCGCGCCGGAAGGGTCTTCAGACAAAAGGGGGCGACTGGCGGTTTATCGGACGGTGGGGCTTTCGAGCCCGCTGCGTAAACAGCGGGGTACGACCGAGGGGTGGTGCGAGTGGCCCCTGATTGTCATTTCGACCGAGCCGTCGCAAAACGACGGCGAGTGGAGGAATCTCGCTGTCGGGCCCAACGACGAGATTTCCTGCGGGCACTCGGGATGCAGCGCTCGACTCGGGCCTGCGGCCCTCGCTCGAAATGACAGCGTTGAGCGTTCGCGGTTCGGGGCGCGGCGGGCTACGGCGCGCTCGTCGTTCGAGCCGGCTGCGGAAGCAGCCGGATATCCCCATCGGCGGGGGCATGTGCCACGGCGGATGACGATGACCCGCCGCTCCCGCGGCGGGCTCGACCGCAGCGCTCTTTACGCCCCACCCAACCGCTCCGTCAGCCAGGCGACCAGGCCCTCCGAGGGCACCCGGACCTGCTCCATCGAGTCG
>JAWODB010000092.1:0-6643 GCA_046483505.1 Phycisphaerae bacterium | reverse complement strand
AGCCCCGTCACATAGCGCATCTGCATAAAGGCATGGGTGCCGATGTCGCCGCCGCAGCACGAGGCGCCGGCCTTCTTCGGGTCGGTCCGCCACTCGGCCTGCTGGAGGCCCTCCAGTTCCAGGCGGCTGGCCAGCCAGCCCTGGAGGTAGTAGGCGTCCACCCAGCGGACCTTGCCCAGTTTCCCGCTCTGGACGATCCACCGGCTCACCCACGTGGACCAGTGCCCCAGGTACGTGTGGGCGACGCCGAACGGCACCTTGGCCTTCTTGACGGCCTTGGCCAGGTCCTCGGCCTCCTTGGCCGTGATGGTGAGCGGCTTCTCGCAGAAGACCGGGATGCCCGCCTCGACCAGTTTCATCGCCGGGTCGTAGTGGACGAAGTTGGGCGTGACGATGACGGCGTAGTCGATGCGTTCGCCCTTCGGCTTGGCCGCCTGGTCCTCGATCATCTCATCGTAATTCGGGTACCCCTGAATGGGGTAGGGCCACTTGCGGGCCTCGCTCATGGCCACCTCGGGGTCCTGGTGCAGGGCCCCGCAGACGACCCGGCGGGTGCCGTCCATGTGGATGGCCTTGGAGTGCGGGTTGACGATGAACGCCGGTCCCCCACCGCCGACGAGCCCGACCTTCAGCACACGCTTACTCATGTCTGCTCCTCCATGAAGAACGCGACAATCCCTGGTTTCGCAGGTGTCGCGCGGCGGGTCTCCGTACCCGCCGCGCACCAAGCCCGCCGCCGAAGCGTCTTGTGTGTCCGGACGGCGGCAAGCGGCGCCGGGCGGGCCCCGGCGTGCGGGGTGGCCGCGGCCAAAGCCCACGTCGGCGCCGACGGCGATTCTACCGGCCCCCGCGCGGCGGTGTCAAAGGAAACGTGGCGCGGTCCCGCGAGGGTGAGGACGTTACGCCGCGTCGGCCGAGGCGGTGGTCTCGCCCGGCGCATTCGCCGCGCGTTCCAGGATGACGAGGATGGCGCCCAGGACGATCGCTTCCGGGCCTTCGCCCGCGATCCACCACCACGGCAGGCCCAGCATCACGTCGACCACCGTCATCAGGACGCCGAACGCGATGCTCGTCCAGCCCAGGAACTGGACCATCGGCCCGTACCGCCGGAGGTCCGTCGCCACGAGCCAGCAGAACAGGCCGCTCAGCACGTACATGCCCGAGACCGACCGCACGAGGTAATCGATGACCGGCCCGTCGGGGTAGGGGCCCAGGCCGATCCACTCGTGAATCACGGCGTGCCACTCGCGGGGGATGAACGCGAACGGCAGGGCGAAGAGCAGGGCGGTGCCCGTCACACGGAGAATCAGCCTGAGCAGGCGCCTGGCTATGGGCATGGGGCGTTCCTGGGAGTCGCCTGTCGCACGTTGAGCCGGCGACGGTACGTCGCCGCCCGTTGGCGCGCCGAGCGCTTGCCGCCATTCGCGTCGACCTTCGGTCGACGGCTCAACGGGCCCGCTGACCTGCGGCCGGCGCGGGCGCGGCAATGCATCTACTCCAGGTTCGTCAGGACCTCGGCGGCCTTGCCGGCGTCGGCGTCGGAATCGAACGAGAGGTAGCAGACCATCTTGCCGTCGATGGCTGCCGCCGACACGCCACGCAGGTTGATGCCGGCGTCGGCGAGGGCGCCGGTCACGCCCGCGGCGAGGCCCGGGGCGTCGAAGCCCTCAACGCGGAGGCCGCGCAGCCCCTGTGCCACCGAGAAGCCCACCGTCTGTGCGGCCTTGACGGCGGCGTCGCCGCGGATGGGCGAGACGAAGAGCACGGCGCCGTCCTTCTCATGCGTCCGGCGCGAGACGACGAAATCGAGGTTGGCGCCCGCCCCCGCCAGGGCCCGGAGTTTCTCGGCCGCGGCGCCCGGGCGGTCCTCGATGGCCACCGCCCACACCTGTGCGTGCGATACCTGAAGAGCCATGGTCCCTCCTCCTTCCGCCGGATTGAACTGGAGTGGACCGCCCGTCTCCCGTCTCCGCGGCCGAAGCCCGCTACGCCTGGCGAATGCCCGCCGGGCCGGGCGTCCACCATCCAGCATACCCGCCGGCCGCCCGAGATGCGAGGGGAAGATCGGATTGCCAAACGCCGCCTTTCGAGTACCTTTTCTCCGTACCTGCTCGGCCGCCGCTTGCACCGGCCCGTCCGCTTGGGTAGACTGGCGGGCGACTCGCCGCGAGGGGCGTCCATGCGTCGTGACCGGAGCATAACCTGGCTGGCCCGCCTGGTGCTGGTGGTACCCGTTGCCCTCCTGGCGTGGGCCGTGATGAGCGAACTCCTGGCCGCCGAAGCGGCCGCTCCCGCTCCCGAAGCAGCCGAGGCGGAAGCGCAGGAAGTCCCGCGCGGTGTATCTCCTGATGCACCGCGCGCCGCGACGGAGGGCGCAGCGGCCCAGGAGGGCCGCCGCGCGGAAACGCTTACCCCTCCCGCGCCGCCACCTCCCGCCCCCGAACCCGAACCGCCCCCCATCGAGGACGAGGCGCCGGACCCCACCTTCCTGGAGAAGTATACCCCGGACTGGTCGCGGTACCGCGTCCTGGACATCGCCGTCTGGCAGTTCGCCGCCGCGTTCGGGTTCATCCTCGTGGGGCTGGTGCTGCGGAAGGTCTCGGACTACGTCATCCGGAAGCACGTCCTCCCGCTGCTGGAACGGACCCGGGTGGAGTTCGACAACCTGGTCGTCCAGGCCGTCTCGAAGCCCCTGGGATGGCTGCTCCTGCTGGCCGGCGTGGCGCTGGCCGTGTGGGTGCTGCGCCTCCCCACCGAACCGACGAACGTCAAGCGGTTCGCCTTCGGCGTCCTGAAGGTCCTGCTCGTGGCGGACCTGTTGTGGTTCCTCTTCCGCTTCGTCGACGTGATCGCGATCTACCTCGCGCACCTGGCCGGCCGGACGGACTCCAGCCTCGACGACCAACTCGTGCCGCTCGTGCGGAAGGCCCTGAAGGTGACCGTCGCCCTCCTGATGGGCGTATGGGTCGTCCAACTGCTCGGGTACAGCATCACCAGTTTGCTGGCGGGCCTCGGCGTGGGCGGCCTGGCGGTCGCGCTCGCCCTCCAGGACACGCTGGCCAACTTCTTCGGCTCGGTCTTCATCTTCATGGACCGCCCGTTCATGGTGGGCGACATGGTCGAGATCGAGGGCACCCAGGGCACCGTGGAGCAGATCGGCTTCCGCTCCACCCGCATCCGGACCTGGCCGGCCACGCTCGTCTCGATTCCGAACAAGACGGTGGCCTCCACGAAGATCGACAACTGGTCGAAGATGCCCAAGCGGCGGGTCTTCCAGACGGTCGGCGTCACGTACGAGACCTCGGCCGACCAGATGCAGGAGGCCGTCGCGGCCATCCGCGCCATCCTCGAAAACGACGACGGCGTCGACCAGGACTACATCGTCGTCCGCTTCACGGAGTTCGGGGCCTCCAGCCTCGACATCCTCGTCTACTACTTCACGCGGTCCGTCGCCTACGACGAGCACCTGGCGACGAAGGAACGGGTGAACCTGGCCATCATGCGGGCGCTGCGGGGGATGGGCCTCTCCATCGCCTTCCCGACGCAAACCGTGTACTTCGAGGGCGACGTGGCCGAACGCCTCGCGGGCCGGGGCGGCGATGGCAAGGACGGTGGGAATACCGTCAACCACAGTTAGCCGCCGGCCTTGGCCGGCGCTTCATGGCCGCTGTTGTTGAACCGCCACGGCCGGTCACGGCAAATGCCCAATGTTCAATGCCAAATGCCCAAGAAGGCCTTCGGCCTGTGGGAAAGGGCACGAGCCTGTAGGGTGGGTGCTTGCACCCACGCGCTTGGGTTGTGTGGCCCGGCCGGGAAGATACGCCACGTGCCACGGCAGAGGGCTGCGAGCCGCGAGCCCCGAGCCACGAGCAGAGCGCTGTCATTCTGAGACCTCGCTTGCGAGGCCGAAGAATCTCGCCGTGGACGTTTGGTGTCGCCCGCCTCTCGCGTGCTGGCGCCCGTGCGATGAGGTTTCGGCAGTTCCGGTGACACGCACCACAATTCAACTTGCCCCGAATCCGCCGGGGGCGGTAACGCCTATGCCAGGGCCCGCCTCGCCCACGTCGCGACGCTCGAGGAGATAAGTTGTGTGTCACCGGAACGCGCACTATGCCAGGGCCCGCCTCGCCCACGTCTCGACGCTCGAGGAGATAAGTTGTGTATCACCGGAACGCAGGTTCCCACCCGAGCCGCAAGCGGCGCCGGCGGCGTCCTGCCGCCGCTTTGCCGTTCGCCGTTGCCGTCGCGGTTTGCCGTTCATTCCGCTTTCCGCCTTCGGCTCCCGGTTGCCGGCCTTGCGCCAAAGCGGTGCCCGGGCACCGCACTCCAAGGCGGCCTTCGGCCGCGGCGTTTGGACTGCGGCCCGCTCGGGCCGCTTTGCCGTTCGCTGTTGTCGTTGCCGTGGCTCAGGTACTCAGGCACTCAGGTACTGTCGTTCAGCCGCCTTTTAATTCATATCGCCTCCCGTCGATTGGCCGAAAAAAGCGCGCGCGTTCCGATCAAAAGGCGCGCGTTTCGGCGCGGTTCGGAAAAAAGCGGTCAAAAAGTCGCGCGTTTTGCCTTACCCATTTTAACATTCGACCCCGAAATCGTCCCTCACGGAACAGAATCGACGATTCGGGGTCCGAAAGGGGGCATTTTCGGGGGGTACGCGAAAAGGCGTTTTCTCAAAGTATCGATCGCGGCGCGCCGCTGGAGCCGCGAACGTGAGTTCGCGGGTACGCTCGAGAGGCGGCGCGACGTACGCTGCGGATGAAGATACCCGGCTGCTTACGCAGCCGGCTCGAACGGCACAGGCCGGCTTGAACGGCACACGGGTGCGGGCTCCAGCATCCGCGTTTCGAGTCGCGAAACGTCCGCGGCGTCCGGACGCACGCGTCCGCGGCTTGCTTTGCCGCGCCCGTCTGCTATACTGGCCCTTTGGAGCGGGGCCGCGGACGGACGCGGCCGGCTCCAACGTCGCACCGACATCCGGAGATTGGCCGTGCTAGGCGGGGGGTCAGCGGTCCCCTGTACCTGCAACCCGCTACAGCAGGGCTGAATTCCTCCCGGAGGCTTGCGGCGTGCGCACGGAGGCGGTCAGCCGGGCGTTGAAGGTCGGATCCCATGCGATGGGTCGCCGGTGAACCGGGTCAGGGCCGGAAGGCAGCAGCCCTAAGCCGGAGGGCTCATGCGCCGTGGGGACGTCTGGCCGGAGCCTGGGCGACCGCCCACCGACGGGCGCTGCCTGTCGATGGGAGGTGCACGGCCGTTCTTATTTCGGAGTGCGGAATTCGGATTTGGGATTCACGGGCCGCAAGCGGGCCGGCGAACATCGGCTTGCGTGTGCGCCTCGGCGCCCGGCCGGCGCTCCCGGCGCACCTGCTGTTGCCGTCAATCCGAATTCCGCAATCCGAAATCCGAAATCACCAATGAGGTGTCCGTTCCATGCCCTACACCGTCCTGGCCCGCCGCTACCGATGCAAGACCTTCGATGAGGTCGTGGGGCAGGACGCCATCGCCCAGACCCTGAAGTCCGCCATCGCGCACGACCGCGTCGCCCACGCGTACCTGTTCTGCGGCACGCGGGGCGTCGGCAAGACGACCGTGGCCCGCATCCTGGCCCGCGCCCTGAACTGCGAGACGGGGCCCACGGCCGAGCCGTGCGGCACGTGCGACATCTGCGAGGCCATCCACCGCGGCGACGACGTCGACGTCCTGGAGATCGACGGCGCCTCGAACACCAGCGTCGAGGACGTCCGCACCCTGCGCGAGAACGCGCACTATCGGCCGGCCCGGTCGCGCTTCAAGATCTACTACATCGACGAGGTCCACATGCTCTCGCGCAGCGCCTTCAACGCCCTCCTGAAGATCCTGGAGGAACCGCCCGAACACGTGAAGTTCATCTTCTCGACGACCGAGCCGGAACGCCTGCCCGCCACCATCCTCTCGCGGTGCCAGCGGTTCGATTTCCGGGCCGTCCCGACGGACATCATCGCCGACCACCTGGCGGCCGTCTGCAAACAGGAGAAGGTCAAGCCGCAGGCCGAGGCCATCCGGGCCATCGCCCGGGAGGGGCGCGGCAGCGTCCGCGACGCCCTCACGCTGCTCGACCAGGCCATCGCCGTCGGCGACGGCACCGTCACGCTCGACGCCGTCCGCCAGACGGTCGGGGCGGTGCGCGGCGAGCAGGTGCTGGAGATCATCGCGGCGTGCGCCGAGGGCGACGCCGGCACGGCCCTCCAGCGGCTGGCGGACCTCCTGGCCTCCGGCGCCGACCTCGGCGGGCTGCTCGAGCAGTTGATGCGGCAGGTGCGGGACCTGCTGGTCGTCAAGACGTGCTCGGAGGAGGCCGAACTGCTCGACCCCTTCGGCCCGGACCGGCAGCGCCTGGCCGAGGTGGCGGAGCGGATGGCCGTCCCGGCCCTCGTCGCCTGCCTCGGCTACCTGACGGAGTCGCGGTCGCGGGCGCGGTACGCCGTGGACGCGCGGCCGGTGGCGGAACTGGCCATCGTCCGGATGGCGTCGCTGGCCGAGATGGAACCCCTGCCGGAGGTCCTGGCGCACCTGGAAGCGCTCCAGCGGTCGCTGGCCGGCGCGGCGGTGGCGCCGGCCGCCCAGACGGCGGGGCAGGGCGGCGCGTCGGCGTCGGCAGCCACGTCGC
>JAWODB010000072.1:0-3507 GCA_046483505.1 Phycisphaerae bacterium | reverse complement strand
CCCATCGTCGTCGATGCCGAGGGCGTCATCGTCTGCGGCCACACGCGGTGGAAGGCCGCCCGGAAACTCGGCCTCGCCAAGGTGCCGGTCCACGTGGCCGAGGACCTGACGCCGGAGCAGATCCGGGCCTACCGCATCGCGGACAACCAGACGGGCACGCTGGCCGAGTGGGACTTCGAAATCCTGCCCATCGAACTCGCCGAACTCCGCGAGGGCGGGTTCAACATGGACCTCCTGGCGTTCGACGACGAGGAACTCGCACGGCTCATCACCGAAGGTGCCGGCGTCAAGGAGGGCGAGACGGACCCCGACGCCGTGCCCGAACCGCCGGACGAGGCGACCACGCAACGCGGCGACCTGTGGATTCTCGGTGACCACCGGCTGCTGTGCGGTGACGCGGGCAGCACGGAGGACGTGGACCGTCTGCTCGATGGCGAGGCCATCCATCTAGTTAATTCCGATCCGCCGTATAACGTCCGTGTCGAACCGCGGTCCTCGACCGCCATCGCGGCCGGTAAGAGTTCCTTCCCCGAGCAGGCCAGGAAGATGCACCACCAGGGGTTCGACACGGCCCGCGGCGTTTCGGACCCGGCGACGGCCAGGAAGAAGATGCGCGCCAAGGACCGGCCGCTCGAGAACGATTTCCTCTCGGCCGGGGACTTCGACAAGTTGCTCCTGGCGTGGTTCGGCCAGATGGCCCGCGTGCTCGTGCCCGGCGGTGCCTTCTACATCTGGGGCGGCTACGCCAATCTCGGTAACTACCCGCCGGCGCTGAAGGCCACGGGCCTCTACTTCAGCCAGGGCATCGTCTGGGACAAGCAGCACCCGGTATTGACACGTAAAGATTACATGGGTGCGTTCGAAATCGCGTTCTATGGTTGGCGGGAGGGTGCAGGCCACCACTTCTACGGCCCGAACAACGCCACCGACCTCTGGCACGTGAAGAAGGTCAACCCGCAGGCGATGGTGCACCTGACGGAGAAGCCCGTCGAACTCGCCGTCCGCGCCATCCAGTACTCCTCGAAGCCCGGCGAGAACGTCCTGGACCTCTTCGGCGGTTCCGGCTCGACGCTCATCGGCTGCGAGCAGACCGACCGCCGGGCGTACCTCATGGAGATGGACCCGCTGTACTGCGACGTCATCGTCCGGCGGTGGGAAGAGTTTACGGGCGGGAAGGCCGAGCGCGTGCCGGCCGTGGCGCCCGCGGAGGTGGCTCAGTGAGCGCGGGTCCGGAAGAACTCGGCCTCGCCCCCGTAGCGCTCGATGAGGCTCAGGTGGGTTCGCAGCACCCGGTCGATGTCCAGGAAGAGGGGCGGCATGGAGCGATTCTACTCCGCCAGCCGCTTCATGGCACGGCCGAAACGCTTGTGGACCTTCTCCAGGGACTCCTGGAGCTTTTGCTCCTCGGCCTCGTTCCGCACCGGCGTGAGCACGAGGCACTGCCCGTCCGTGACGATTTCGAAGGGCGTGTCGGGCGTGGCCTGCAGGAGTTCCAGGATGGGCTTGTCGATGACCAGCGCGTAACTGTTCCCGTGTCGCGTCAGTGTCTTGACCATGGGCTACCTCCCTCGTTCTCACAAAGTATACACCATGGGAGAACGCCCGTCAACGCGCGGGCGGCCGACCGGCTGGTAAAGGAACCTTGCCCAACGCCCGGCGCTCGTAAAGGGTGCTTTACCAGGCTCGCCTGCAGAAAACGGTGCGGGCCCGGCGGGGATGCCCGGGATGGCGGGCGCCCAACATGGTTCGCGGTGGCAGGGGGAACATCATGAGCATCGCCCGCGTCTTTCCGCGTCGCACCAGCGCTACGCCCACCGACGACCTCGCGTTCGTCGGCGACCCGCCGCTGTTCTTGCCGGAGGCGGACGAGGTGCACGTCTCGTGCACGTTCACGTGGGACCGGGCCGAGGCCCGTCGCCTGGCCCGGGCATGGAAGGCCCAAGGCTACCGGGTGCGCCTCGGCGGCCCCGCGTTCGATTCGCCCGCCGGCGACTTCGAGCCGGGCCTGTACGTTAAGCGGGGCATGACGATCACCAGCCGCGGGTGTATCCGGCGGTGCCCGTTCTGTTTCGTGCCGCGGCGCGAGGGCCGGTTGCGCCTCCTGCCCATCCGGCCGGGCTGGGACATCCTCGACAACAACCTCCTGGCGTGCCCGCGGCCGCACGTGGAGGCCGTCCTGGACATGCTCGAGGCCCAGCCGAAGGCCGCCCGCTTCACCGGCGGCATCGACGCCCGGCTGTGCGAGCCGTGGTTCGCCAGGCGGCTGGGCCGCATGCGGGTGCAGATTCTCTACACGGCCTACGACCAGCCGTCGCAGCGACCGCATGTGGAGCGGACGGTGACGATGCTGCGGGAAGCGGGCCTGACACAACGGCAGGTGGGCTGCTACGTGCTCGTCGGCCAAGAGGGCGACACGCGTGAACGTGCCGAGGCGCGGCTCCAGTGGCTGTTCGAGACCGGCGGCACGCCGTTCGCCATGTACTTCCGCCCGCCGGAGGACCGGCGGCGGCGTATCCCGCGCCCGTGGGGCCGGCTGGTGCGGCGATGGACGCGGCCGGCGGTCATCTTCTCGGCCCGCCGCGATGAACTGACGCCGAAGAGCACGCCCGCGAGGGCGGGCGTGGAACTATGAGGTTCTGACTACGAAAGGAGTGTCTGATGGCGGATCCGACCGACATGGCAATACGGGAACGGGCCGACGGCGCAAACGCCTTCATGTATCGATGTTTCGCATGTGGAAAACGAACCAGGACCCAGCGGGACGGATTTCTCGTCTTCGGGCTAAGTGGCGACACAATCCTGGTGCGATGCGAACATTGCGGGGCCGAGGCCAGGCTGACCCTGGAACCACTGCCTCCGCCCCCGCCTGCGTGCCCGAAATGCGGCGGGGAGGAGGTGGCCGATTGTACGAGCAGAGCAGACGCCGGCAAGGGCTGTCGCTCTTTGCGATGCGACCGTTGCGGACACGAATGGAAGGCGCCGGCCGAAAAAACAGACGCCGAAGAAGGGGGATGAGATGCCGACGCTGACCATGGTCTGACGCCGAAGAGCACGCCCGCGGAGACGGGCGTGCAGGGAGATGCATGATGCGACGGCTACTTCGCCAACTGGAACGTGCCGCGCTCGACTTTCTCGAACCGGGCGTCGTCGCCCTTCTTCGATATCTCTCGGATGATGGCCGAGTACAGCGTGGCGTCGGGCGTCTTACCCTTGGTCTGCCAGCGGCCGGACGCCAGGACCTTCTCGACGATGGCCTTGGCGCTCATCGGTTCCTTGGCCTCGGCCAGGACCTCGGCCGCCAGGTCAAGCAGGCTCTCCCGTTTCGCTTTGGACTTTGGCTTCGCCTTCCGGCCCTGCTTCGCCGCGGCCTTGGCCCGGCGCTCCTTCTCGTTCTGCTTGCGGCGCTTCTCGGGGTCGGACTGGGTCTTGGCGGCAACGTCCTTTCGCCAGGCGTGGACCTTGGCCTTCTTCGCGGCCTTGGCATCGCCCTCGGCGGCCGTGTCGCCG
>JAWODB010000094.1:0-12730 GCA_046483505.1 Phycisphaerae bacterium | reverse complement strand
GCGGGTCTCGTCGGGGCGGGCGTCCTCTTCTGGACCGCCGGCTTCGACATCCTGTACGCCTTCCAGGACGTGGCGGTCTACCGGCGGGAGGGCCTCCGCAGCGTGCCCGCGCGGCTGGGGACGCGGGCGGCGCGGTGGATCGCCGTCGGATGCCATCTCGTGACGGGGGTGCTCCTGGCGGCCGCCATCCTGTACAATCATCGACCGGGCGGCGAGGACGTCCTCGGCGAGGGCAGCGCCCTGGCCCTGGAGACCATCGTCCTGGCGTTGGCGATCCAGCACGTGCGGCTGCGGCGCGCCGGCGCCGACCGCATCGCCCGCGCGTTTCTGCCGATGAACGCCATGGTCAGCCTCATCTGGCTGGGCGGCGTGGTGTACGATGTGGCGACATGATGCCCCTCGATGCCATCCGGACCAAACTCGACGCCGGCGAGCGCCTCGGGCGCGACGACGGCCTCGCCCTGTTCGCCGCCGACGACCTCCTGGCCCTCGGGGCGCTCGCCGACCGGGCCCGGCAGGCGCGGCACGGGCGGCAGGCGTTCTACATCGCCAACACGCACGTCAATACGACGAACGTGTGCGTGAACCGTTGCGGCCTGTGCGCCTTCTGGGCCGCCCCGGACGACGAGGCCGCCTACTTCCTCTCGCCGGAGGAGGTGGTCGAGCGGGCCCGGCCGGACATCGACGCCGGCGCCACCGAGGTCCACGTCGTCGGCGGATGCCATCCCGAGGTGGACCTCGACTACTGCCTGGCGGTGACCGCGGGCCTCCGCGAGGCGTTTCCGGAGGTGTGCCTCCAGGCGTGGACGGCCGTCGAGGTGGCGTGGGCCGCCGAGCAGTCCGGCGTGAGCGTGGCGGAGGCGCTTTCGCGCCTGAAGGCGGCCGGCCTGACGGGCATGCCGGGCGGCGGGGCGGAGGTCTTCGCCCCCGACGTCCGACGCCGCATCTGCCCGAACAAGATCTCGGCCGATGCGTGGCTCGCCGTCCAGCGGGCGGCCCACGGCCAGGGCCTGGCGACGAACGCGACGATGCTGTACGGCCACGTGGAGACGGCCGCCGACCGCGTGGACCATCTGCTGCGGCTGCGCGACCTGCAGGACGAGAGGGGCGGCATCCAGTCGTTCATCCCGCTGCCGTTCCATCCGGAGGGGACGGCCTTCCCGGACCTGCCGGGCCCGACGGCCGTGGACGATCTCCGGACGATGGCCGTGGCGCGCCTGCTGCTCGACAACGTGCCGCACCTGAAGGCCTTCTGGGTCATGCTCGGCCCGGACTTGGCTCAAGTGGCGCTGCGGTTCGGTGCCGATGATATCAACGGCACGGTGGTGCGGGAGGAGATTACGCACGCGGCCGGCGCCCGCACGCCGCAGGGACTCTCGGCCGAGGCGCTGCGCGACCTGGCGGGCGGCGTGGGATGCGACCCGGTCGAACGCGATACCGTGTACCGGCGAATCGAACGGGGGGCGGACGTATGTCAATGGAGGCGGGTATGACCCCGAGACGCGCACTCATCGTGACCGGCGTGCTGGTGTGGGCGGCCGGTTGTGCCGACGAGGAACCGGTGCCACCGCCGGAGCCGAAGAACGCACCGTCGAACCGCATCGTGGCCGTCCGCCCCGAGCCGATGATGCAGCGGGTCAGCCGGCGGCCGGCGTTCAAGTGGAAACTGCCGAAGCGGCTGGAGCGGGCGACCCTCGTCTCGTTCCTCCTGGCCGAGGCCGGCACCGGCGACGAGCCCGTCACCGACGAGGCGCGCGAGCGCCGCATCGCGACCGTCACGGGCCTGGACGAATCGAGCCCGGAGGCGATGAACCTGTGGGACCCGCCCGCCGGGTGCGTCCTGACGGGCGAGGTCCGCGACATGTCGCAACTGGCGCCCGAGACGTGGTACCGGTGGCGCGTGCGGGCGGTGGCGGCCGGCACGGGCGACCATGCCGACTTCTACTTCCGCACCCGCGACACGCCCGCCGTGCCGGGGGAGTAGTTTCCGGCGCAGCGGTTCTTAACGCAGAGAGCGCAGAGAGCGCAGAGAACAACGGAGAACAGCGGAAGGAAGGGAAAAGCCAAGGATAGGCATATAACGTAAGGAGCGGGTATCGTGCACGGGCCCGGCGTACTGGGCCCAGCCGGCCCTGTTTTGCCTTCTCTATATTCGTGTTTTTCTCTGTTGTCCTCTGCGCTCTCGGCGATCTCTGCGTTAAGAAACGATCTGCCGACGGCCGCAGCCGCGCTCAAGGCTCTCCGAAACTCGTCCCCACGCTGCGGGCGACGGCCAGGAGCGGTTCGTCCGGCGGGACGTTGCGGCTGCCGCCCGCCACCTCCGCCAGGGCCACGTCCGTCAGGCGGCCCCGCTGCCAGGAGGCCATGCGGTTCCATCGTCCCTCGGCCACGAGCCGGGCCGCCTGGTACCCCAGTTTCGTCGCGAAGACGCGGTCGAAGGCGCACGGGCTCCCGCCCCGCTGCACGTACCCGAGGTTCGTGGACCGGGCCGAGATGTCGGTCTGCTGCTCGACCGTGCCGGAGACGAGTCGCCCCACGCCGCCCAGGCGCACGGGGTCCGGGCTGCCCTCGACGCGGCGCCGGATGACCATCTCGCCGCCCGCCGGCCGGGCCCCCTCCGCCACGCAGATGATGGAGAACCGTTTGCCCACACGGTACCGCCGCCGGCACACCTCGAAGACGGCCTCCCACTGGAACGGGATTTCGGGAATCAGGATGACGTCCGCCCCGCCGGCGACGCCCGCCTCCAGCGCCAGCCACCCGGCGTAGCGGCCCATGACCTCCGCCACCATCACCCGGTGGTGGGCGCTGGCCGTCGTGTGAAGCCGGTCCAGGGCCTCCGTCGCCACGTTCACCGCCGACTGGAACCCGAAGGTCCGCTCCGTCCCCGGCACGTCGTTGTCGATGGTCTTGGGGACGCCGACGACCGGCACGCCGCACTCGGCCAGGCGTCCGGCGATGGCCATCGACCCGTCGCCGCCGATGACCACGAGGCCGTCCAGGCGATGCTGCTCGAAGACGGCGAGGGCGTCGGCGGCGCGGTCCGTGACGGTCATCTCGCCCCCTTCCGTCTCCTCGGCCCATTCGAACGGGTTGGCGGTGTTGGAGGTGCCGAGGATCGTCCCGCCCTGGGTCAGGATGTTCGAGACGGCCTCCCAGTCGATGGCCATCGTGCGGTCGCGGACGAGGCCGTCGTAGCCGTCGAGGAAGCCGACGAGTTCGGCCCCGTGCTCGTGCATGAGGGTCTTGGCGACGGCGCGGATGACGGCGTTGAGTCCGGGGCAATCGCCCCCGCCGGTCAGGATGCCGATGCGCATGGCGGTCTCCCTGGTGCGAAGTCCACTCCCGTATTTCCGCGCGGCGGCCTTCCCAGGCCGCCGCGCCGCACCTCCTGGTGCGAAGGGCTCGGGCGGGATTGTATCGCGCACGGGCCGCCGCTGCGAAGGGAAGTTGGCGTCTGCGCGGCGCCGGCCGCTATAATGGGGCTCGCGCGAAGCCACGCCTCACGGTACATCGCAGGAAGGGGAGGAACCGAATGAGCGTCAAGGACCGCATCACCATCACCCGGGGCGACCTGACCGAGCAGGACGTCGACGCCGTTGTGAATGCCGCCAACAACGACCTGGAGTTGGGCGGCGGGGTGGCCGGCGCCATCGCACGCAAGGGCGGGCCGGCCATCCAGGAGGAGTGCAACCGCGTCGGGCCCGTCGCCCTTGGCGAGGCCGCCGTCACCACCGGCGGCGACCTGAAGGCCCGATACGTCATCCACGCCGCCAGCATGGCCCTCGGGCGGAAGACCACGGAGGCGAACCTGCGGGCGTCCACCCGCAACAGCCTCCTCCGGGCGAAGGAGAAGGGCCTGGCGACCGTCGCCTTCCCCGCCGTCGGGACGGGTATCGCGGGCTTCCCGATGCGCCGCTGCGCCCAGGTCATGCTGGAGGAGGCGGCCGCCCACCTGGCGGGTGAGACCAGCCTGGTGGAGGTCCGCTTCGTCCTCTACGGCGCCGAGGCGTACGAGACGTTTCAGGAAGTATACGACGCCTTGGACGCGTAGCCGCGCCCCTGGCGTCAATGACGAATTCCGAATGACGAATCAGGAAGGAATGACGATGGCCGAATGACCGATGGGCACGCTGCCCGTCGCGGTTCGGGTTTCGTCATTCTTTCGTCATTCGCCATTCCTCATTCGCCATTTACCTTTCTCGAAGGGTTCGCATGGCCATCAACCCCTACGACTACATGCCCCAGCCGAGCGCCGGCGTCCTGCTGGAGCCGTGCGCCCGCGACGGGGCGGACCTGGCGCCCGCGACCGCCGTCGTCATCGACGCCATCCGGGCCACGACGACCATCGTGGCGGCCCTGGCGGCCGGGGCCCGCCTCGCCCTGGCCGCCTGGCGCGACACGCGCGACCGCCTGTACGAAACGCTCCGCGCCACCTGGGGCGGGGCGTTCATCACCGGCCTCGGCCTCGACGAGGACCTCGACGCCTGCTGCGCCCTCGATACGACCGAGGTGGTGCCCGTGGTCCGCGGCCGCCCGCCCGCCGTGACGGCGGGGTGAGGCGAAATCGGAAATCGGAAAGCGGAAAGCGGAAACAGACAACGGCGGCGCGCGTTGCGCCCGATGCCGGTCGAGCCGGCCGCGGAAGCGGCCGGTCATCCCCATCTGCCGTGACCCGCCCGCGTGGCGGCGAGAGTTCGGCGCGCGTGGCACGCTTCCGCAAAGGCGCCAAAGCATCGCACCCCGCGCCCTCTTACCACTACAACGCTGACTCGTGCGCGGCGGGTCTCCGTACCCGCCGCGCAGCCCCGTAAGAGGCGTTTCGAGCGCGGTGGGTGCGGAGACCCACCGCGCAAATGGCCGACTTGGCGTTGTCGTGTTACTTCTCCAGCGGGACCGAGAGCGCCCGGCAGATCTTCTCGGCCAGGCGGTCGGCAATCTCGGTGTGACGGGGAATGGCTTCCATGTGGCCGGTTTCGGGATTGACCCACAGGGAGTGGGACCGGCCTTCCCGCTTCAAGTAGCATCCGTATCGGCGAAGCCGCTTGAGCAGGGCTGTGCGCTTCATCCGAGTGTCACCGTATCCCGGATGGCGTCGTCCGGCACGCCGCGGAGGGCGTCCTTGCGGCGCTCGTCCAGGATGAGGCGGATCGCCTCGGCGAGGTTGGCCCGGCACGCGTCCTTGGTGCGGCCCTGGCCGTTCGCGCCCGGAATCTCCGGGCACCAGGCGATGTACCAGTCGCCGTCCTTCTCGATGACGGCCGTGAATTCGTTGTGCATGGCACGAGCCTCCCGGCGACCTTGCCGTCGCATTGTACCTCGCCGATGCGGACCGGTCCAGCGTTCTCGGCGGCTGCTTCTTAGGCCTACGCACGCCCAGGATGCTATTTCGACGGGACTCGTTCCTTGCCAAGCCGTTCATACCCGTTAGAATAGACAGGATGAGCGATACGCTTCGCCGGGTACGACGGCTCGTGGCCGAGGGCGAGGTTCGCATTTCGGCACACGGGTACGATGAGTTGATGGCGGATGGCCTTCTGGCCGTGGAGGTTATCGAGGGCGTCGCCGACGGCGCTTGCGTGGAGGACTACCCGGACTACGCGAAAGGTCCTTGCGTGCTGGTTCTCCAGCAGGACCGCGAGGGCCGGCCGATTCACGTCGTATGGGGCATTCCTCGGAACGCGGATAGCCCGGCCGTGCTCGTTACGGCCTACCGTCCGGATGCCGAGCAATGGTCCGCCGACTTCATGCGGAGAAAGCCGTGACCATGCGAAAACAGGTCAAACTGGTCCAGGAGGGCGAGTACGTGGCGGAGGTCGAGGTCCGGCTCGTCGACGCCGACGAAGGATGGGCCCCGTACCTCTCCCTGGAGGACGTGCGCAAACTGGACGGCGTCCGCCAGGCGCTGCGCGCCGGGGACCTGGCCGCCGCCTGCAAGGACGCGCGGGTCTTCCGCCTGATGCCGGTCACCGAGTAGGCCCCGCCCCCCGATTTTGCATGGCACGCCCGGCGCCCGGCCCCTATCATCGCCGGTATGGGCCGGCCCAGCGAACCCGAACCCGTCAAACTCCTCGTGGGCATGCTGTCGGCCTACCCCGGGGCGATGGCCGAGGCCGAATCGCTCCTCGCCGACCCCCTCGGCCCCGTCGAGGACCGCTCCGATCTCTTCGGCCACGCGTTCACCGAGTATTACCGCGACGAGATGGGCCACCCGCTCGTGCGGTACTTCGTGGCGATGGAGCGGCTCATCCGGCCGGAGGACCTGGCGGGCATCAAGCGGCTGACGAACGACCTGGAGGACCGCCTCGCCGCCGGCGGCGAGTGGCCCGCGGCCCGGCCCGTCAACCTCGACCCCGGCTACGTCAGCCCCGCCAAACTGGTGCTCGCGAGCACGAAGAACCACTCGCACCGCCTGTACCTGGCCGAGGGCATCTACGGCGAGGTCACCCTCCTCTACGAGCGGGGCGCGTGGCGGACCCTGCCGTGGACGTATCCCGATTACCGCACGGCGGATTACCACGCGTTCTTCGCGCGGGTGCGCGAGCGGTTGGTGGCCCAGCGGCGGGAGGGCCGGCGTGATTGAGTTCGCCCTCGTCGCGTTCGGCACCGCCGCGGTCGCATCGGCCGTCCTGACGCCCGTGGCCCGATGGGCCGCCCGCACCGCCGGCCTCGTGGCCGAGGTCCGCCCCGACCGACTCCACACCCGGCCCGTCCCCTGCGGCGGGGGCTTCGCCGTCGCCGACACGCTGACCCTCGTCGTCGGCGGGGCGTGGCTGCTCGGCCTCTACGGGCCGGCGGACTGGCTGCCCGGCTGGCTCCCGGCCCAGGTGCGGGCCCACCTCGACGCCCGGACGCCCGTCCTGCTGCGCCTGGCGTTCGGGGGCCTCGTCTTCTTCATCATCGGCCTCTTGGACGACCGGTACGACCTGCCCGCCCTGCCGAAGTTCGCGCTCCAGGCGGTCGGGGCGGCCCTGGTCGTGGTCGGCTTCGGCCTCTCGGCGACCGTGTGGACGGAGCAGGCGTGGGCGGGGCAGGGGCTCAGCATCCTCTGGCTCCTGGCCGTCGTGAACGCCTATAACATGTTCGACCACGCCGACGGGATGGCGGCCGCGGTGGGCATGGTGGCCTTCGCGTCCCTCGCCGCCGGCCAGATGCTGATGGGCGAGTGGTTCGTGCCGGGCGTGGCCCTGGCGGCGGCGGGGGCGCTGGCGGGATTTCTCATCTACAACTTTCCGCCCGCCTCCCTGTTCCTCGGCGACGCCGGCAGCCACCTCGTCGGCTACCTCTTCGGCGCCCTGGCGATGGTCGCGAGGTATTACTTCCCCGAGCAGGGCACGACCCGGTGGGTGGTCCTGGTGCCCGTCCTGATCTTCGCCGTGCCGCTGCTGGACATGGTGCTCGTTTTCGGCGCGCGGGCCATCCGCGCCCGGAACCCGTTCGTCGGCGACGCGACGAACCACTTGGCCCACCGGATGCTGGCCCGCGGGGCGCGCCCCTGGATGCCCGTCCTGGCGGCGGCGGGGCTCTCGGTCGCAGCGGGTGCTGTGGTCGCGGCAATCTATGGCTGGTCGCTTCGCGCCGACATGGTGATTGGAGTGGCGATTCTCGTGCTCTACCACGTGATGGTTCGCCTCCGCCGCAAGCCCGAGCGGGAGGAGGGCGACGCATGACGACGCTCCGCCTCCCGTCCGGGCCGACGGCCGCCGGCTGGCTTCGCCGGGCGGTCGTGGTCGTCGCGGCGGCGTACCTCCTGGTCCTGCCGCAGTTCGTGACCCGCGCCTCCTTCTTCGGCGTGCCGGGGCTGCCGGGACCGCTGGCGGTGCTCATCCTGAGCCTCGGCCTGTGGCTGATGCCGGTGCTGCTCGTCGCGTCGTGGGCGGCCGAGGGACGGGTCCGCCTGCCGCACGCGGCCCTTTCGATTCCGGCGGTCCTCTTCCTCGTCGGTGCGGGGGTCTCGACGGCCGCCGCGTCGGACAAGTCGTCCGCCCTCGTGCGCGGGGTGGAACTGGCGGGCCTGTGGGCCGCCGCCTGGGCCCTGGCCCAGGCGCTTCGGACGGACGGCGAGCGGCGGTTCCTCCTGGCGGTCCTGGTGGCGGCGGGGTGCATCTCGGCCGCCGTCGCCATCCACCAGGCGGCGATCGGACTGCCGCAGGCCCTCGAGTACTTCGAGGCCCATCGCGAGGAGGTCCTCGCCCGGCAGGGCATCGAGCCGGGCGGATGGCGGGAGGAGGTCTTCCGCGCCCGCTTCACCGGCGGCGTCCAGGCCGCCACGGGGCACCCCAACGTCCTGGCGGCGATGCTGCTGCTGGCGCTCTTCGCAGCCGCGGGGCTGGCGACGGAGAAATGGGTCGAGGTCCGCGCCGCCGGGGCCCGTGCCCTGGCGTGCGTGACGGCCGCCGCGGGAGGGCTGTGCGGCGTCGGCATCGTCCTGACGCAGAGCCGGGCGGCTCTGGCCGCCGCCTGCGTCGGACTCTACTGGCTCATCGTGGCGCGGCGCGTGCGGCGGCGGAGGCTGCGCATCGTCCTGCTGCTCCTGCCGCTCGCCGTGGCGGCGGCGGGCCTGGCGGTGGCGGCGCAGGTGGACCATCCGGCCGTCGCCCAGGCGATGACGACGCTCCGCTACCGCCTCGATTACTGGTCGGCCACGCTCGAGATCCTGGCCCGGCACTGGGCGACGGGTGTGGGCCTGGAGAACTTCGGGTCGCATTACGTGGAGCACAAGGCGGCGTGGGCGCCGGAGGAGGTGGCCGACCCGCACCACATGCTCCTCTCGGTCTGGAGCACGCTGGGCCTTGCGGGCCTCCTGGCCCTGGTCCTCGTCTGGGCGACGGCCGTGCGCGCGTGGCGGCGGGGCAATGCGGAGCGCGGTGGGTCGGAGCCTGTCCCGAGCGAAGCCGAGGGGCAACCACCGCGCGGCACAGCAGAATCGCGCGGCGGGTACGGAGACCCGCCGCGAACGTGTGGCCGGGCCGGCTTGTCCGGCCCGGAGGATGAATCGAACGACTCCCGGCCGGGCAAGCCGGCCGCGCCACCCCGTGGCGCGCGGCGCGGGGGTTGCGGAGCCCCCCCGCGCCCGGTGTCGGCCGGCACCTCCCTCCCCGCCCTCCTCGTCCCGACGGTGGCCCTGGCCGGGCCGGCCGTCTTCTGGTTCCTGGCCGACTTCTTCGGCGGGGTGCAGTCCGCGGGCGGCCTGGCGTGGGGGATGGGCGGCGTGGCGGGCACGGCCGTCCTGGCGGGGCTCCTCCCGTCGGAGCGGCCGAACCGCCTCGCGGCCTCCGACCGTCCGCCGGACGGGCTGGCCACCGCCGTCGTCACGGGCCTCCTCGCCTTCGCCCTGGCCGAGCAGATCGGCACCGCCGTCCTGGAACCGCCCACCGCCTGGGCGATGCTCGTTTTGCTCGTCGCGACGCTCGGGCCGGGCAGGGCCCGCCCGAACGAGCGCGCGGCGGGTGCAGAGACCCGCCGCGCTCACGCCGCGGCGCGCCCCATCGGCCTGGCGGCCCGATTTGCCCTGGTCCTGGCGGCCATGGGATTCTGCTTCGGCTACGCGCGGCTGCTCATCGTGCCGGTGGCCCAGGAAGGGCGGATGCTGAAGGAGGCCCGCTTCAGCCTCGACACGTTCGGCGCCCAGCCGACGCGGGAGGCCGCCCGCGTCAACCCGCTGGCGTGGGAGCCGGCGTTCCTCCGCGGCCGCCTGTGGCACCAGCGGGCCGCCGAGACCGGGGCCGGCGGGCCCGTCGCCGCCATCCAACTGGAGCGGGCCATCGAGGGATACCGGGCGGCGCTGGCGCGGCACCCGCGGCTGCGGCGGGCATACCTGGCGATTGCGGATGCGTACCTCGCCATGCCGGCCGCCGAGCGCGACCCGGCCCTCCTGGCCGAGGCCCGAAAGGCCCTGGAGGCGGCGGCCGCCCTGTATCCGACGCACATCCCCACGCGGCTGCGGCTGGCCCGGCTCCTGGACCGCATGGGCCGGCGGCGGGCGGCCCGGGCCGAATACGAGGAGGTCCTCCGCCTCGACCGCCTGATGCCGATGGCCGGGCGGCGCCTGTCGGAGGCAGAGCGGGCCGAGGTGAAGGCCCGCCTGCGGGTCCTTCCCGGGCCGCCCGACGCCCCCGGGGCGGGTGCGAGCATGTCGTGAAACGTCCGCCCGCCCGTTGAGCCGTCGACCGGAGGCCGACGCGAGGCGCCGGCCGGCTTCCGCACCGAACGACCGCCGACGTTCCGTCGGCGGCTCAACCAAGACGCAGCGCGCGGCGGGCAAATAGTCCTTGACTCCGGCGGCGCCATGCGTACCCTTGGCGGGGTCAGGCGGCCATCCACGACAGGTGTGCGCGGGGGAAGGAGACGATCCATGTACTACGTGCTACTGGTTCTCGCCCTGATTGCCCTGATCGTAATCTTCGTGATCGTGCGCAAGAAACAGCAGCGGTAGACCGTCATCGGCGCGCCGTCGGCGGCGCGCCGGGGCGAGGCATCGGCGGACCGGACGGGCCCGTCCGCGCGGGCTGTTCCGGTCCGTACTCTATCGGGGCCGCGGGCGGAACCTGTACGCGTGCCCGTTTAGCCGCGACCCGAAGGGGAGCGCGTGGCGCGGCAGGCTTTTTGCTTGCATCGCCCGCCGGCCCGGGTAGGATGACGTGTTTGCAGGTGAACGGCCTTGACGGCAGGGCGGCCGCGCCGCCCGGAAGGAGACGTCATGCACGAAATCCGGATCACGACCGGCAAAATCGAGATGCTGGCCACGCTGAACGAGTCCCCGACCGCCGAACGCATCTGGGACGCCCTGCCCATCGAGAGCACGGTCAACACGTGGGGGCAGGAAATCTACTTCAGCATCCCGATCCAGTGCGACCTGGGTCCCGAGGCCCGCGACCGCATGGAGATCGGCGAGGTGGCCTACTGGCCCACCGGCAGCGCGTTCTGCGTCTTCTTCGGCAAGACGCCCGCCTCCAAGGGCGACGAGCCCCGGGCCGCCAGCCCCGTCAACCCCATCGGCCGGTGCGAGGGCGACGTGAAGGTCTTCCGGCAGGTCCGCGAGGCCGACACCGTCCGCCTGGAACGGATCGAACCCGAAGAGGTCGCCCCGGAGGCCGCCGAAGGCGAGGCCGAGACGCCCGCCGAGCCCGAGGCCGAAGCGCCGGCCGCGGAAGAGACGCCTGCGGAACCGGCCGAGGACGAGCCGGAGGCCACCGACGAGACGCCGGACGAAGGGACCTCGGAGGAAGCCCCGGCGGACGAAGAGGCCGCGCCCGCCGAGGCGGAAACCGAGGCGGAAACCGAGGCGGAAACCGAGGAAGAGGCCGCCGCCGATACCGCCGAGGCCCCCGCCGCTGAAGCCGAAGCCGCGCCCGCCGAGGCGGAAACCCCCGCCGACGAGGACGAAACGAAGAACGAGTGACGCGGAATCGGCGGCCGGCCGTGGCACGGGGCGCTGGAACGGTCGGTCGTGCCGGACCTGCGCGAAGCGGTTCGTGTTCGCCGGCCCGCTTGCGGGCCGCGTGCCGTTGGCGGCGCACGGCCGAGCGCGGCATGCCGTGGCACGTGCACACTGAGCCCGAGACGCTCCCGGACGGGCGAAAAAAGCGGTTGACGCCGCTTCCAAGGTGTCGTACATTCTTGTGTACATCCCGCGGATGCGGGAAGCGCGGCGGCCGATGCCGCCGGCGCGCGTGGAGGGTATAGTCTAAATGAGTGCGCCCGCGCGTGGCGCGCGCAAGCGGCGGATGGTGGCCGAAGCGGTGAAGACGGCCGCTCGGGCGCCGGCGGCCGCCGAGGGAGCCGAGGCGATGAAGGCAGACGCCGGGACGCACGTGGCGCCGGCCGGCGGCCGTCCGGGCCGCCCCTGGCCGCGCCCTGTCCGCCCGGCGAGCGACCAGACGGGCAGGGCCTTCCGGGTGGAGCCTGAGCATGTAGCCACCGTCGGTTAACGCGAGGCGAGGTGCGTGCCCGTTCTTCCGCGGAAGCGGAGGCGGCCGGAGTGGGGTCGGGTCGCGGTCCCACTTTTTGTTTGGCGGCAGGGACCGCCCGACGGCCTAGCACGGCGAGAGTGGAGTGACGACGCGAATGAATGGACCGGACCTGGTGCGGATCGTCGATTCGATCCGCCGCGAACGCAATATCGACGCCGAGGTGGTGTTCCAGGGCATCGAGGCTGCGCTGGCCTCGGCCGCCAAGAAGCACTTCGCCTCGCAGGAGGAGGCCGTCGTCCAGATCGACCGCGAGACGGGCGACATCGTGGCCTCCATCGAGGGCCGGCCCATCGACCCGACGGTCCTGGGCCGCATCGCCGCCCAGACTGCCAAGCAGGTCATCATCCAGAAGATCCGCGAGGCCGAACGAGCCAGCCTCATGGAGGACTACGGCGACCAGGTCGGCACGGTCATCTCCGGCCAGGTGACGCGGGTGGACCACGGCAACGCCGTGGTCAGCCTCGGCCGGGGCGAGGGCTTCCTGCCGCGAAGCGAACAGATTCCCGGCGAGACGCTCCACGTGGGCGACCGCATCCGGGCCCTCATTATCGAGGTCCGCGAGTCGGGGTCCGGCGTCAAGATCGTCATCTCGCGGATCCATCCGGACCTCATCATCCGCCTGTTTGAACTCGAGGTGCCCGAGGTGGCCGACCGCGTCATCCAGATCGAGGCCATCGCCCGCGAGGCCGGGCACCGGACCAAGGTGGCCGTCTCCAGCGTCGACAGCCGCGTCGACGCCGTCGGCGCCTGCGTGGGCA
>JAWODB010000006.1:0-13697 GCA_046483505.1 Phycisphaerae bacterium | reverse complement strand
GTTCGACAACGTCCGGGCGACGATCTCCGGCCGGCCCTCGGCCTTCCCGGCAGCCGGCTTGCCTTCCGCCTCGCGTTCTTCACCCGCGGCGGCGCGGTCCTGCGGCACGACGCGGCTGACGCAGAGACGCTCGGGGTCGAGGTACGTGCGGGCGACGCGGCGGACGTCCTCGGCCGTCACGCCCTGGATGTTGCGGACGTAGCGGTCGGAGAAATCCGGGTCGCCGATGAGCAGCGCGTTGAGGCCGACGTCCTCGGCGATGGCCTCGCACCGTTGGAGACCGAACACGTGCTCCGCGATCTTCTGCCGCTTGGCCCGGGCCAGTTCGTCGTCGGAGGGCCGCGTGTCGCGTGCCCGCTCCAGGTGCTGGCGGACGGCCCGCCGGGCGGCGTCGGCCTTGTCGGGTTCGCACTCCAGGATGACGGCGAACCGGCCGCCGTCGTACCCGGCGGGCCGTCCTCGAACACCTGGCGCAAGCCCGCACCACGCTGCCCGCCGAGGACGAACTCGCCCGGGCCAAGCGGCAGAAGATCGCCGGCCACGTCTTCGGCCTCCAGCGGTGCGAGGACATCGCCGAGGACGTCGGCCTGAATGCCCTGCTCGTCGGCGACCCGGACTTCTCCGACCGCTACGTCCGCAACATCCAGGACGTGACGGCCGAGGACGTCCGCCGCGTCGCGCAGACGTACCTCGACCCGGAGCGCCTCTGCGTCGGCCGCATCGTGCCCGAGGCCCGCGCCGCCGACGGGACGAAGGCCGAGGGCGAGCAGCCGAAGGCCGCCGAGTCCGCCGAGGCCGCCGGCCGCCGGCCCGAGATCATTGCGCGGCGGCTGTCGAACGGGGTGCGGCTGCTCCTGTGCCCGATTCCGGACCATCCGACGGTCAGCATCCAGATGGTCATGCGCGGCGGGCTGGCGGTGGAATCGGCCGAGACCGCCGGCACCAGCCACTTCCTCGCCCGCATGCTCATGAAGGGGACGAAGGCGCACACGGCCGAGGAGATCGCCCGCACCCTTGATGCGATGGGTGCCGATATGTCGGCGTCCAGCGGCCGGAACACCATCTACCTTTCCGCCCGCTGCCTGGCCGAGGACTTCACGAAGACGTTCGACCTGGCGGCCGCGTGCCTGCTCCGGCCGTCGCTGCCGAAGATCCAGATCGAGCGCCTGCGGGCGATGACGCTCGCCCAACTCGCCCACCTGGCCGACACGCCCCACGGCGAGGCGAGCCTCTACTTCAACCGTACGTTCTTCAAGGACTCGCCGTACCGGTTCCCGACGCTCGGCGAGCCGGACGTCGTCCGCGGCCTCGCGCGCAAGGACCTCATCGCGTGGCACCGGAAGTACGTGTCGGCGGGGAACCTCGTGGTGGCGGTGTTCGGCGGCATCGACCTGCCCGACGACGCCCGCCACGTGGCCGAGGCCGTCCGCGACGTGCCCGCCCGGCCGGACCTCTCGTTTCCCCGCGACGTGCCCCCGCGCACCACCGACGGGCGCGAGGTCTACGTCAAGGCCACCCAGAAGGACTCGGCCATCGTGTACGTGGCGTATCCGGGCACGGATATCTACAATGTCCGTGACCGCTTCGCCCTCGACCTCCTCGACACCGTCGTCTCCGGCTACCGGATGCCGAGCGGGTGGCTGCACGAGGAACTGCGCGGCAAGGGGCTCGTGTACGAGGTCCACGCGTGGTCGCTGGCGGGCCTGAGGCCGGGCTACTTCACGGCGATGGCCGTCTGCCGGCCCGCCAAGGTGCCCGAGGTGGTCGGCATCATCGAGAAGGCCATGGCCCGCGCCCGCAAGGAGACGTTTGCGCCGGAGCAGTTGACGCCCGCGCGGGCCACGGTCATCACGGCCAAGGAACTCGGCCGCGAGACCGTCGACGGCTGGGCGTTCGAGGCGGCGATCGACGAGGCCCTCGGTCTCGGCTACGGCTTCGCGCGCGAGGAACTCGACCGCATCCGCCGGGTCGAGCCCGCCGACGTGACGCGCGTCGCCCGCCAGTACCTGACCCGGCCGGTCATCGTCGTCGTCACCGGCGACCCGAAGGCCGCCGAGCCGATCCGGAAGCAGTAGGCCCGGTCGCAAACGTTTGCGTTCCCTGCCGGCGGCCGGTACCCTGTCCGCAGTGACCCCGGAAGGGAGACGACGCGATGGCCATCGACTACCGAACCGAACCGCTCGCGCGGTACCTGGACGATGCGGCGTCGGCCCGTCCGACGCCCGGCGGAGGCGGCGTCGCCGCCGTCGCGGGGGCCCTCGCCTCCACCATGGCCGCCATGGCCGCCGGATTCACCGCCGGCAAGGAGCGGTTCAAGGACGTGGAGCCGGAAATCCGGGAGCACCTCGGCCGCCTGGCCGAGATCCGCGAATCGCTCCTCGCCCTCGCCCACGACGACATGGCCGCCTACGAGGGCATCATGGCGGCGTACCGGTTGCCGAAGGAGACGGACGAGGAGAAGTCGGCCCGCCGCGAGGCCGTCCGCACGGCCACGCGCGCCTCGCTCGACGTGGTGGGCCGCGTCCGCGATGCCGCCGTCGAGATCCTGACCGTCAGCCGCCGCCTCGCGGACATCGCCAACCCGAACCTCGTGAGCGACGTGGGGGTGGCGGCCGAACTCGCCCTCGGCACGGTCCGGGCGGCCGGCATCAACGCCGCCGTCAACCTGGCCGGCTACACGGACGCCGACGATGCCGCCGCCGTCCGCGCCGAGACCGACGCCGCCCTGGCCGAGGCCGACCGCCTCGCCGGCGAGACGCGCGACCTCGTCCTGGCGACGATCAACAAGTAGGACACACGAACCTCTAGGTGCGCGGCGGGTCTCCGCACCCGCCGCGCCACGCACCAGAAGGAACATATCCGCACCCATGCCCATCGACCGCGAGTACAAGATCGGCGCCTCCGACCGCACGTGCCACACCTGTGGCCGCCGCTTCGCCGTCGGCGAGGCGTACTACTCGGCCGTCGTCGAGGCGGAGCCGGAGGCCGAGGAGATGTTCGTCCGCCACGACTTCTGCCCGGACTGCTGGCGGCCGGACCCGGAGGCGTACTTCAGTTACTGGCAGACGCGCGTGCCGGAGCCGCCGCCCGATCGGCCGACGGGGCCGCGCCTCGTCGACATGGGCCGGCTGATGCAACTCTTCGAACACCTCGCCGAGGCCGATCGGGAAGAGGCCCGCCGGTTCCGCTACGTCCTGGCCCTCGTCCTCATGCGGAAGAAGCGGCTGCGGCTGGAATCGTCGCGGCGGGTCGCCGGCGGCCGGGGCGAGGAACTCACGCTCCGCGAGTCCGGAAAGAAACGCCAACATGTCGTCACGTGTCCGACCCTCTCGGAGGACGAGATCCGCTCCGTCACCGACCGCCTCGGCGACATCCTCGACATGCCCGAGCGGTGGGACCGCATCGACGCGGCGGGGGACGAGACGGCCGAGGCGCCCGACGAAGCCGGGGAGGCCACCGATGCGTGACGCGTCGCCCATGGCCGTGGCGGTCGTGGCCGCGCTCCTTGCCTCGGCCGGGCTCGCAAAGGAGACGGGCGCGGCGGGTCGCGCCGTCCTCCCCCCCGCCGAGGTCCTGGCCCGTCACAACGCCTGGGCCGGACGCATCCCCCACCTGTGGGCCCGGGCGAACCTCATGCTCAACTTCCCCAAGGACGAGCGGGGCACCGAACGCGAGCAGCACGACCTCGCCGGCCACCTCTTCCTCGACAAGCCGGACCGCCTGTTCGTCCACGGCCAGGTGCTCGGCAAGGACGTGTTCACGGTGGGGATGAACGCCGAGCGGTTCTGGCTCTGGATTCGGCCGGAGGTCAACACCGTCTGGACGGGCCGCCGCGGCGGCGAGGGCGAGCGGCGGTTCATCCTCTCGCCGGCCGACCTGATGACGGCCCTCGGCCTCTTCCGCATCGACCTCGACCCGGCCACGCCGGCCGAGTTCGTCGCGCAGCGCGACCACTACGTCCTGACGGAACGGTACCGGTCGACGGCGGCGCCCGCGCCGCGCCGGCGGGTGTGGTTCGAGCGCGAGACGCTCCGCCCCGCCCGCGTGGACCTCTTCGACGAGGCCGGCCGGACGCTCCTGATGGCCGAACTCCTCCGCTACAAGCCCGTCGGCCCCGGCGAGGCCCCCCTCGCGACGGCCTACCGGGCCCGTTTCTACGGCGACGGGCGGGAGATGATCCTGGTCCTCCGCCTGACGAAAGTGAAACCGGAGAAGGAACCCAACCCGCGGATCTTCGCGTACCGCCCGCCGCCCGGCGCCACGGTCCGCGACCTCGACGCCGACGAGTAAAACACCTCCCGCGTGGTGGCCTTCCCGCGCCGCCACGCCCGAGCGGTTAGTGCCGCGAGAAGATTCGGTTCAAGTTGCCGCGCGCGGAGCGGCCCGTGTTCGCCGGCCCGCTTGCGGGCCGTGTTTCCTGCGCGGTGGGTACGGAGACCCACCGCGCCACACACGTGTTGCGCGGCCTACAAACTCCACCCCTCCCGGTACGGCGCGGCGATGTAGGGGGCGGCGTCGTTGCGGTTGGTGACCTTCAGGTTCTCGGCGTCCCACACGATGCGGCCGTCGGCGCGCTTGGCCACGTTGCCCAGGACGCACACTTCGGTCAGCGGTCCGGCATAGCCGAAGTGGGCGCCGGCGGGACGGCCGGCCTTGGCGGCCTCGATCCACTCCATCTCGTGCGACGTGCGGACGCGGGGCAGGGTGGGCTGGGGCGGCTTGAAGCCCTTCATGCGGCTCTCGGGGATGAGGCGCGGCCCGTTGCCGTACGTCCCGCACATCAGTTTCCCCTTCGACCCGTGGAAGATGACGCCGCCTTCGCGGTCGCCCATGACGCGGCCGTCTTCGAGTTCGGGCGGCCGGGGCGCCCGCGTGCCCTCGTACCACGTGAGGAGGACGGGCGGCCGGCTGCCGCGGGCGCCGAATCGGTACGTCACCATCGCCGCCAGGGCGTGCTTCTCCTTCGTCTGGCCGCAGGAGGTGGCCTCGACGCTCTCGGGCGCGCCGAGGTCGAGGGCCCAGAAGACGGGGTCCAGGGTGTGGGCGCCGCGGTCGCCCATCATGCCGGAGCCGAAGTCCAGCCAGCACCGCCACACCCGCGGATGGTACGCGGGGTGGTACGGCCGCATGGCCGCCGGGCCGATCCACAGGTCCCAGTCGAGCGTGTCGGGGACGGGCGGGGTCTCCTTCGGCCGCTCGCCGCCCGCCCACGGGCTGCTCCACGACGCGTGCCCCCACGGGTAGTACGAGAGGCTGCACCAGGCGTCGACTTGGCGGACCTCGCCGATGACGCCCGCCCGGATCCATTCGACGATGAGGCGGCACCCGTCCTTCGAGTGGCCCTGGATGCCCATCTGCGTGGTGACGCCGGTCTCCTCGGCGGTCTCGGCCAGCCGCCGGGCCTCCCGCACGTCGTGCGTCAGCGGCTTCTGGCAGTAGACGTGCTTGCCGGCCGTCATGCATGCCATCGAGATTACCGCATGCGTGTGGTCGGGCGTGGCGACGACGACGGCGTCGATGCCCTTTTCCTTCTCCAGCATGCGGCGATAATCGGTGTAGACGGTCGCCTTGGGATACCGCTTGAAGGTGCCGGCGGCGTAGCGGCGGTCGACGTCGCAGAGGGCGACGATGTGCTGGGACTCCAGGTGTCGGAGGTCGGCCGCGCCCATCCCGCCGATGCCGATGCCGGCGATGTTGAGTTTTTCGCTGGGGGGCGACTTGTCGGCCCGGGCCACGACGTGGCGGGCGACGACGCCCACGGCCGCCGCCGAGGCGGCGCCGGCGAGGAAGCGGCGGCGGGTGGTTCGCGATGTCCGCATGGTCGGCTCCTTCCTGGGCGGTGCTGAGATGTTTCGAGCCCTGAGCCTACCGGCGACGGGCCGGCGTGTCCAGTCGCCATTCCGCTTGATGCCGCGCGGCGAGGGGCTAGAATCCGAAGGGGGGAAGGATACCGGACACGCCGCGCGGCTGCGGCGCAGTGGATTGCCTTCAACCTCGGAGGACGCACCGATGGCCTTGCACGTTGCCCGTTTCGTTATCCTCATGGCCGCCGTTGCCCTCGCCGCTGCGTCCGCCCGCGGTGCCCCGGCCGAGGGCGACGCCCCAGGGAACGTGAAAGATCTTGAGTACGAGCGGCGGCGGAACATCGAGCCGGCGATGGAGGAGATCCGCGCGAAGCGCGGCGTGCCGGCCTTGGCGGCCGCGGTTATCCGCGACGGTCGCCTCGTGGCCACCGCAGCCGTCGGCGTCCGGAAGAAGGGCGCGGACGGGGCGGTCACGGCGCGGGACCGCTTTCACATCGGCTCGTGCACGAAGGCGATGACCGCCACGCTCGTCCAGGTGCTGGTCGAGCAGAAGAAACTCCGGTGGGAGATGACGCTGGCCGAGGCCTTCCCGGACCTCGCCCCGCGCATGCACGAGGCGTACCGCGCGGTGACGCTGCTCCAGTGCGCCGCCCATCGCAGCGGCATGCCGGGAGCCGACCGGACCTGGCCGGAGGGCATGGACTTCCTCGGCGTGCACCGTCTGCCGGGGCCGCCGCGGGCGCAGCGGCGGGCATACGTGGCGAAGATTCTCGCCGAGGAGCCCGCCGCCCCGCCGGGCAGCACGTTCCTCTACTCGAACGCGGGCTACGCCGTCCTCGGTGCGGCATGCGAGCGGGCCGCCGACGCCCCGTGGGAGGACCTGATGCGCCGGCACCTCTTCGAGCCGCTCGGCATGGCCAAGGCCGGCTTCGGCGCGATGGGGTCGCCCGGCACGATCGAGGAGCCGTGGCAGCACAAGGTATTCGACGGGAAGGAGACGCCGCTGGAGCCCGGCCCGCTGATTGACAACCCGCCGGCCATCGGGCCCGCCGGCACCGTCCACTGCACGATCAGGGAGTGGGCGGCGTTCGTCGAGGCCCATCTGGACGGGGCCCGCGGCCGGCCGACGCCGCTCGCCGTCACCGACTGGCAGCGCCTCCACACGCCGCCGTTCGGCGACGGGTTCGCCCTCGGCTGGGCCACGGCGGAGCGCGGGTGGGCGGGCGGCACGGCCCTGACGCACGCCGGCTCGAACGGCATGAACTACGCCGTCGCCTGGCTCGCGCCGAAGGCGGACTTCGCCGTCGTCGCCGCCACGAACACGGGCGCCGACGCCGCTCCCAAGGCCTGCGACGACGTGGCCGGCACGATGGTCCGCCGGTTCGTCAAGGAGAAGGCGCCCGCGAACGCCGCGGCCGCCGGCGCCTCCTCCGCGCCCGAGTCGGCGAAGCAGACGGGCAAGCCCGAACTCCTCGGCGTCCGTAAGATCTGGGACCGCGCGCCGCACAACGCGTTCACGGACCTCGTGCGGCACGAGGGCGAGTGGCTGTGCGTCTTCCGCGAGGGCAAGGGGCACGTCTCCCACGACGGGAAGGTCCGCGTCATCGCGTCGAAGGACGGCAAGGCGTGGACCTCCGCCGCGCTCATCGAGACGCCGGAGCCGTCGCTGCCGGACCTCCGGGACCCGAAGATCTCGCGCACCCCCGACGGCCGCCTCCAACTCATCGCCGGGGCCGCCAACCGCCGGAAGGGCGAGACGGGCCACCGCACCTTCGTCTGGTTCTCCGCCGACGGCCGCGCCTGGGGCGACGCCACGCCCGTCGCCGACGAGAACGTCTGGCTGTGGCGCGTCACCTGGCACGAGGGGAAGGCGTACGGCGTCGGCTACGGCCGCGAGGGCGCCGAGCGCGTCGCCCGCCTGTACCGGAGCGGCGACGGCCGGCGGTTCGAGACGCTTGTGCCCCGCCTCTTCGCGAAGGGCTACCCGAACGAGGCGACGCTCCGCTTCCTGCCGGACGGGCGGGGCCTCTGCCTGCTGCGGCGGGACGGGTCGCCGAACACGGCCAGGCTCGGCACCGCCCCGCCGCCGTACACCGAGTGGACGTGGCAGGACCTGGGCGTCCGGGTGGGCGGGCCGAACTTTATCCGATTGCCGGACGGCCGGTTCCTTGCCGCCACGCGCCGCTACGACGGCGGCGTGCGGACGAGCCTCCAGTGGCTGGACGCCCAGAACGGGACGCTCTCCGAGTACCTCCGCCTGCCTTCGGGCGGCGACACGTCCTACGCGGGGCTGGTGTGGCACGAGGGTGTCGCGTGGGTCTCGTACTACTCCTCGCACGAGGGGAAGACGAGCATCTACCTGGCCCGCGTCCGGGTGCCGGGGGCGGCGGCCGGTGCCGCGCGGCTTCCGCGCGGTGGGGCTCCCGACCCATCGCACCTCCGCCGGGACGTGCCACGGCCGGTCTTGCCCGGCCGTGCGCCGACCGGCGCCAGTGCACGGCGGGACAAGGCCCGCCGTGGCACAGCCGCGACGACTTTCCGGCGCGCGGCGGGCCGGGCGTCGCCTCGGCGAAGCCGGGCTTTGCCTCGGCGAAGCCGGGAGACCCGCCGCGCGGGAAATGTCGTTTTGGCGGCCGCGCCGGCCCTCGCGGCCGGCGAGGCTGGCGAGGAAAAGCCGAAGGAGCCGCCACCCCTTACACTCGACTACAAGAACGGCATCCTCACGGTGCGCGGCGACGCCATCCCCGGCGGCCAGGTCGACATCCTCTACCTCGAGGCCTACTGCCGCGCCGACTCCCACGCCACCGACTGGGTCGAGCACACGGTCATCCCGCACCGGACGGAGGGCGTGACGCTCTCGGACGACGGCACACGGCTCGCGCTTCGCGACACGCTCGCCGACGGCGTCGTTGTGGACCACCTCATCCGGGCGGGGAAGGACGAGGTCGATTTCCGCGTCGCCGCCGCCAACCCCACCGACAAGCCGTCCGAGGTCCACTGGGCCCAGCCGTGCATCCGCGTGGGCGCGTTCACGGGCTGCGGCCGCGACGAGACCGACGACAAGTACGCCTACCTCCGCCGCTCGTTTGTGTTCCAGCAGGGGCGGCTCCAGCGGATGCCGACCGACGGCTGGGCCACCGAGGCCCGGTACCGTCCCGGCCAGGTGTGGGCGGCGCCGGGCGTCGAGGCGGCCGACGTGAACCCGCGTCCGCTGAACCCGCACCGGCCGTCGAACGGCCTCATCGGCTGCTTCAGCCGGGATGAGAAGCGCCTCCTCGCCACGGCGTGGCACCCGTACCAGGAACTCTTCCAGGGGGTCATCCGGTGCCTGCACAGCGACTTCCGCATCGGCGGCCTGAAGCCGGGCGAGGTCAAGCGCATCCGCGGCAAACTCTACCTCGTGCCGAACGATATCGACGCCCTGCTGGCGCGGTACTGGAAGGACTTCCCGGAGCACAAGGCGCTGCACGGGAAGAAGGATTAGTATGACTACGCTACTTCCCGCGCGGCGGGGCTCCCGGCTTCGCCGAGGCGACGCCCGGCCCGCCGCGCGCATAGGCCGTCCAAATGTCATTTCGACCGAGGGCCCGAAGGGCCCGAGTGGAGAAATCTGGTTGTTGGGCCCAACAGCGAGATGCCTCGGCTCGTCCCGGCGCGCCGGGACTCGCTCGGAATCACATCGTAGCCCAGTGCTACGTCCTTGCGGGCCGCGTCGACCTTTACCTTGACTTCCCGCCCCCCGCCCGCTACCCTGGCGCGCCCGTAGGGCGAACCCTGAAACCGGTCTCCGGGATGGCTGACTTGGCGGCGCGCTACGGATGAACGTCCTCTGTGTGATTCCTGCCCGATACGGGTCCAAACGCTTCCCGGGGAAACCTCTCGCCTCCGACACCGGCCGGCCCCTCATCCAGCACGTCTACGAGGCCGCCGCCGCGGCGTCGCGCGTCGACACCGTCCTCGTGGCCACCGACGACGAGCGCATCCGCGACGCCGTTCAAGCCTTCGGCGGACGCTGCGTCATGACCCGGGCGGACCATCCCTGCGGCACGAACCGCGTGGCCGAGGCCGCCGAGGCCTTTCCGGACGCCGACCTCGTCATCAACCTCCAGGGCGACGAGCCGGACCTCGACCCGGCCCTGCTCGATGCGCTCATCAACACGGTGGAGGGCGACGATTCCATCGAGGCCGCCACGCTGGCCGGCCCGCTCGCCGACGAGGAGTGGGACGAACCCGGGGCCGTCAAGGTGGTCCTGGACGCCCGCGGCGACGCGCTCTACTTCAGCCGGGCCCCGATTCCGCACGCCCGCGACGGCGAGGCGTCGCGCCGGGCGCCGCGCCTGAAGCACTTTGGCATCTACGCGTACCGGATGGAGGCGCTGCGCGACTACGCCGTCATGCCGCCCTCGCCGCTCGAGCGGACCGAACGCCTCGAACAACTCCGCTGGCTGGAGTGCGGCCGGCGGATGTTCGTCCTCGTCACCGACGCCCGGCCCGCGGGCATCGACACGCCGGACGACTACGCCGCCTTCGTCCGACGGTGGCGCGACCGCGAAGCCGCCGATACCTGAAAGGTTCCCCATGCCGGGTCCCGACCTGTTTCGCGACATCGCCGACCGCACCGAGGAAACCGAGTTCCACACGCCCGTCCCGGAGGGCTACCAGCCCGGCCGCACGAAGTACGTCGTCGTCTTCGGCACCGTGATGAGCGGCCTCGGGAAGGGCATCTTCGCCTCGAGCCTCGCGCGCCTCCTCCAGAACAAGGGGCTGCGCGTCACGCCCATCAAACTCGAAGGTTACCTCAACATCGATTCCGGCACCCTGAACCCGTACCGCCACGGCGAGGTCTTCGTGCTCGACGACGGCATGGAGTGCGACATGGACCTCGGCACGTACGAGCGGATGCTCGAGATGGACCTGGCGCGCGACAACTTCGCCACGAACGGCCAGATCTTCGGCGCGGTGCTGGAGCGCGAACGCCGCGGCGAGTACCTGGGCCGCGACGTGCAGATGATTCCACACGTCACGGGCGAGGTGAAGGCCAAACTCCGCACCCTCGCCACCAGGACCCGGGCGGACGTGGTCTTCGTCGAGATCGGCGGCACGGTCGGCGACTTCGAGAACGCCTACTACATCGAGGCCATGCGCGAACTCGCCTACGAGGAGGGCGAGGGCAACGTCTGCTTCGTCGCCCTCACGTTCATCCTGGAGCCCAGCATCCTGGGCGAGCAGAAGTCCAAGGCCGCCCAACTCGGCATCAAGCGGCTCCTGGAGGCCGGCGTCCAGCCCCACATCATCGCCTGCCGCGCCGCTAACCCCGTCACCGACAAGGTCCGCGAGAAACTCTCCGTCTACACCTCCGTCCCGATGTCGCGGGTCTTCTCGATGCATGACGAACCGTCCATCTATCTGCTGCCCAGCCGCATGCAGCGCGAGCAGATCGACCGCCAGGTCACTCACCTGTTGAACCTGGTGGACCGCGTCGACCCGCGTGCCGAGCAGGAGGCCTCCCGCCGGTGGGAGGACTTCTGCGCGCGCATCCGCCGGCCCCGCCACGAGGTCACCATCGCCATCACCGGCAAGTACACGGCCGTGCGCGACTCTTACGCCAGCCTGCTGAAGGCCATCGAGCACGCCGCCGCCCACCTCGAGTGCAAGGCACAGGTCCGCTGGATCGATACGACGGGCCTTTCCGACGCCGGCGCCGCCGACGCCCTCGCCGACGTCGACGGCGTCATCGTGCCGGGCGGGTTCGGCGTCCGCGGCGCCGAGGGCAAAACGGCCTGCGTCCGGTACGCCCGCGAGCATGTCGTCCCGTACCTGGGCCTCTGCTTCGGGTTCCAGATGGCGGTGGTCGAGTTCGCGCGGAACGTGTGCGGCCTGGAGGGGGCGGCCTCCACCGAACTCGTGGAGGACCCGCCGCACCCCGTTATCTGCCTCCTGCCGGAGCAGTACGAGGTGGAGGGCCTGGGCGGCACGATGCGCCTCGGCGGGCGGGACGTCGCCATCGAGCCCGACACCCTCGCCGCCCGCATGTTCCGGGGCGCCGCCACGGCCCGCCTCCGCTTCCGCCACCGCTACGAGGTGAACCCGGAGTACATCGACCGCCTGGAGGCCGGCGGCATGGTCTTCTCCGGCAGGGCGCCGGGCCAGCCGATCATGCAGATCCTGGAACTGCCGGACCATCCGTACTTCGTGGCCACGCAGTCGCACCCGGAGTTCACGAGCCGGCCGCTCGGGCCCTCGCCGTTCTACCTGGGCCTGGTGGCGGCCGCCCTTGGACGCAATGCCGTCGGACCCGTCGAGGCCGAACCGACGAGGAGGTGATCCGCCATGGCCGATGAATCCACACCGCCTCCGCCGGACGCGCCGCCGGAACCGTCCCCGGAGGAAGGGGCGACGCCGTCGCCCGACGAAGAGACGCCGCGGGCCCCGGACGCCGGCAAGCCCCAGGGCGGAACGGGCAAGGTCCACGTGGACGCCGACTGGAAGGCCGAGGCGAAGGCCGAAAAGGAGCGTCTGGCCCGCGAGATGGAGGACCGCGGCCGGGCCGCCGGGCCGGGCGCCGAGGCCGCCGCCGCGGCCGCCGGGCCGGCCCGGCTCCCGCCCGCCTCCTTCGCGGCCCTCGTCCAGACGCTGGCCACGCAGGCGGCCATCTTCCTCTCTGGCGAGAGGGACCCCGAAACCGGCCGGCCGCTCCGGAACCTGGACCTCGCCAAGCACAACATCGACCTGCTTTCCGTCCTGGAGGAGAAGACGCGCGGCAACCTGGCGGACGAGGAAAAACGCCTCCTCGACCGGTACCTGTACGAACTGCGGATGGCCTACGTTTCGGCCGCGTCATAGCGTTGTGCCGAGAATGAAGCGCGGTGGGTCTCCGTACCCACCGCGCCGAAGGGTCGGCTCGGGTTGTCCTGCGCGACGCAGTCTGTGTTCGCCGGCCCGCTTGCGGGCCGCACGCCGTTGGAGCCTCGCATGACGCGTCATCACATGGCCGCGCTTCTCGCCCTCGCCGCGTTGCCCCTCGGCTGTACGGCGCCGGAGCCGCGCGAGCCACCGCCGCCCGACCGCCTGACGCTCCAGGAAGAGGTGAACCTCGGCCGGGTGGTCGCCCCCGCCGTCGTGGAGGCCCTCGGCGGCGAACTTGACGACCTGGCCGTCCAGGCCTACGTGCGGACGATCGGCCAGCGGGTGGCCCGCGCGACCCATCTCACGCACCTGCCGTACCGCTTCACCGTCCTCGATGCCGCCGAGCCTCGCGGCGTGGCGCTGCCGGGCGGCGTCGTCGGGGTCACCCGCGGCCTGCTGCGGCGGCTGGAGAGCGAGGCCCAGTTGGCCGCCGCCCTGGCCCGGCAGGTGGCCCACCTGGCCGCCGGACACGTCCGCCGGGGGTTGACCGACCGGTTTCCCCTGGCGGACCTGCGGCACGCCGCGGCGGCGCACGATGCGCCCGGCGGCGGGGAAGCCGCGGCCGTCCGACCCATCGCCGGGGCGCTCCTGGAGCCGCCGTACCCGGACGCCGATCGGCGCGAGGCGGATCGCCTCGGTCTGGATTACCTCGCCGCCGCAGGCTATAATCCGAATCAGATGGCCGCCTGCCTCGAGCGAATCGGGGCCGACGCCGAACGCATCGACGCGATCCGGACCCTGGCCGCCCGAAAATACGCGGACCGCCGCGGCCGGATTGCCGATGACGTTTACAGCCGCGAGGTCCTCGAGCGACTGGACGAGCCGTAGGCCGACGGCGCCGCCTCCGAAGGTTCGGGGCAGGGTATTGAATGTGCCACGGCGGGCCTTGCCCCGCCGTGCTCTTGGCTTGCAGAGCGCACGGCCGGACAAGGCCGGCCGTGGCACGGGCCCGGAGAACCCATAAACGCATTCACTCGCTTTGAGGGG
>JAWODB010000184.1:0-6599 GCA_046483505.1 Phycisphaerae bacterium | reverse complement strand
TACATCGTCAACTACATCGTCCGCCACACCGTCGGCGAACTCGTCGCCGGCGCCGACCCACGCCAGGTCGGAGCCCTGACCGAAAAAACCTTCCAGCCCTCGACCGCCAAAGACAAGCGGCCGCTCGCCGTCCTCGATGTAGCGGTCGCGGTACCAGTCCAGGAGGTACTGGTAGGCGCCCAGCAGGAAGGAGCCGGAGCCGCAGGCGGGGTCGAGGATCGCCAGGGGCCGGACGCCCTTGGCCTTGGAACGGCGGTAGGTCTTCGTCAGGCCGCCGACGTCCTGGGGCGTCTTGTCCCTGACGAGTTCGCCGACGGTGTGCCGGACGATGTACTCGACGATGTAGGTGGGGGTGTAGTAGACGCCGCCGGCCTTGCGGACCTCGGGTTTGTCCTCGACCTTGGCCTGGTGGCCGGGCGTGAGGCGGATGACCTTGCCGAGAAAGCGTTCGTACACGTGTCCGAGGATGTCGGCGGGGAGGACGGAGAACTCGTAGGGGCTCTCGGGATAGTAGAGGTTGGTGAGGATGTCTCGTAGAACCTTGTCGTCGATGACGAGGCCGGGGGTGAGTTCGTCGGGCCCTTCGGGGCGGCCTTTCTCGGAGCGGAAATAGAAGAGGCCGGAGTTGTAGCGTTCGTCGGCCCGCTCGAACCGCTCGAACAGGCGCCGGTAGACGTTCGTGCCGTTGATGAGTCCCTGGAGGGTGCCGTACGGCTCGATGCCGCGGTCCTCCGAGATGCGTAGAAAGACGATGCGGTCGATGGTGCGCTGGACGGCGAAGTTGAGTTCGCGTTGCGACAGGTTGGGATTGCGCAAGGCGATGTTGCGGGCGAGGGCGTCGCGCCAGGCTTCGATTTCGGCGAGGAACGCCTCGTCGACCTCGGCGGTGCCGCGCTTGCGTTTCGTGGACTCGGCGTACTTGTCGAACGAGCCCTTGAGGATGGCGTCGCGGGCGAAGACGGATGCCAGTTCGTCCCACCGCTGCGGCAATTCCTCGTAATGGATGAGAAGCGTGCGGGCCTTGGACGGCTTGTCGTTCTTGTTGGGTCGAACGCGGCAATCGTAGACGGCCAGTTCTTCGAAGTCCGTGAGGATGGACAGCGGGAGTTTAGCGGACCACGCGTAACGCCGGAGTTGGAAGGCCGGGGCGGGGTCGCCCTTCACATCGACGCTCGGTTTCTTGGCCTCGACGAAGAACTTGCGTTGCCCGCCGATGCGGAAACAGTAGTCGGGGGCCTTGGTGGCGGCGCCCATCTTCAGAGTGTCTTCGTGGACGACGTCCTTGTAGGCCTCGGCATAGCCTCGGGAGTTGTCGACGTCCCAACCGAGGGCCTTGAAGAGCGGGTCGATGAACTCGCGGCGCAAGGCCGCTTCCTTGTATGCCGGGTCCCGGTAGGAATCGATGTTGTGGCGGAAGCGTTCGACCAAATCAACGACCGCCGCCGGGGCGGCTATGGCGTTCTTGCCCTTGGGGCGTTGCTCGGACTTCCGCTTTGCCATCCGCGCCTCCCGAATTGCTACGCCTCACACATCGAGAAGGTAGACTTACGGGGGGAGGTTTTCAAGGGGTTTGCGGCCGCCATACTTCGGGTAGGGCTTTGGAACCCCGCTTACTGCGAGGCAGAGGAAGCGCGGCGGGCAGGACTGCCCGCCGCGCTTGTCAAGCGCATTCACCCTCACCCCATCCCTCTCCCGTCAAGGGAGAGGGGGGTACGCAACCGCCTGCTATCCGGCGTCCGTGTCAGCCGTTGAAGTACAGGTACGCCGCCAGGATGATGAGCAGCACCAGGGCGGAGATGAGCACGTCCCGCCAGTTCCAACTGGCGCGGCTCTCGCGGCGGTCCTGGTCGGTCAGCGTGGCGTACGTCAGGCCGCTCAGTTTCTCGTACGGCGGCGGGTTGGTCAGGTAACTCACGCCCACCATCACCCCGATGCACACCAGGAAGATCACCAGGCTGTAGTACTGGAAGAACATGTTGTTGACAATCCAAAGGAACGAGCCGTGTGTATAGCCGGTGTGCTTCTGAAGACCCCAGAGTTCGAGCGTGACGGGGGTGTCCACGGCCAGGCGGAACAGGCCCAGGAGGAACCCCACCACAAGGGCTGCCAGACACCCCTTGGCGTTGAGCCGCTTGAAAAAGACCCCCAGGAAAAAGACCACGAAAATGGGTGGGGCCAGATACGACTGGACGGACTGCAGGTAATCGTACAGCCCCTTCTGGCCCCGGATGACGGGGATCCACGCCAGGCCGATGACGACCATGGCGATGGTGGCAAGGCGGCCGATCCACACGAGTTTGTGTTCCGACACGTTCGGATGCAGCCGCGAGTAGAAGTCCATCGTGAACAGCGTGGCCGAGGCGTTGAACACGCTGGACAGGCTGCTCATCAGGGCCGCCAGCAGGCCCGCCACGACCAGGCCGCGGACCCCCACCGGCAGCACGGTGGCCACCATCATCGGAAAACTCATACCGCTGTCGGCAAACGTGTCTTTCACGTCCGCCCGCAGCGCCTTGAACCGGTCCGGGGCCTCCGCCGCCATCCGCTCGAGGTCCAGGCGCCGCCGGCCGTCCTCGGTGACGACAAACGCCTCGTACTCGGCCAGGAGGGTCTCCTGGCGTTTGGCCCGGATGTCGCGCATCAGTTCCTCGACCCGGTCCGGCGCCTGCTCGCGCACTTGTTCGAGGCTGACCCGCCGGGAGCCGTCCTCCTGGACCACCACGAACTCCTCGTACCGCTGTCGGATCTCCGGATGCTGGAGGACGTCTTGGTTGGCCAGCATTTTCTCGAAACTCACATCGGTGTTGCCCGTTTGGCTCTTGGCGATCAGGGCGAAGCAGATCATGCCGGGGATGATGAAGATGAAGACGGGCAGGAGTTTCAGGAACCCGGCCCACAGGCTGCCGCGGCGGGCCTGCTGTTCGTTCGGCGCGCCCAGGGCGCGCTGCACGATATATTGGTCCGTGCACCAGTACCAGAGGCCGATGATCGGGGCGCAGAAGAGCATCCCCAGCCACGGGTAGTTGCTGTTGAAGTACCACGCCTGGCGGACGACCTCGCCGTCGGCGCCCGTCTCCATGACGGGGGCCCACGTGCCCTCGACGCCGGCGGGGACGAGCGGTTTCCACAGGTTGAACATCTCGGAGCCGGCGATCTCCCGCAGTTCGCTCCATCCGCCGAGGGCGTGCAGGCCGAAGATCGTCACCAGGGCCGACCCGATCACCAGCGTGAACGTCTGGAGCGTGTCCGTATAGGCGACGGCCCGCAGCCCGCCGAGCACCGTGTAGGCGCCGGTCAGGACGATGATGAGGATGGAGCCGATCCAGAAACTGTCCATCCCCATGAACCGGACCTCGGGCAGCAGGACCGAGAAGACGATGCCGCCCGCGAAGATGGCCACCGCGATCTTCGTCAGCACGTACGCCACCAGCGAGATGACCGACAGCACCCACCGGGCCATCGGGCTGAACCGTTTCTCGAGGAACTGCGGCATGGTGAACACGCGCGAACGCATGTAGAACGGCACGAAGACCCAGCCCAGGACGAGCAGGCACCAGGCGTGCAGTTCGTAGTGGGCCATCGCCACGCCGTCGGTGGCGCCGGAGCCGGCGAGGCCCACGAGGTGCTCGGACCCGATGTTCGAGGCGAAGATGGACGCCCCGATGATGAACCAGCCGAGGTTGCGGCCGGCGAGGAAGTAGTCGTCCGGCGTGTCCTTGTTTTTGCGGATGACGTACCAGGAGAGGCCGAAGACGAGCAGGAAGTAGGCGGCGACGGTTGCCCAGTCGATCGGGCCCAGTCCTTCCATGGCGTGCTCCTCCGTTAGGACCAAGACGGTTCGAGTTGGCCTGCGCCGTATCGGTTTCAGATGATGCGAACAGGTAACTGAACCGCAAAGGACGCAAAGGTCGCAAAGGGGAAGCCTGGATAGAAACGGCTTGCCCGTCGGACCTTCCGTTCGCGACGGTGCGCCTCGGGCCGAATCGGCGCACCCGCCTCCCCGCGGTCTGCTTTTCAGACCGCCTTTCCTGGCGCTCTTTGCGTTCTTTGCGGTTCAGGCCTTGCCGTCAGTGCCGGCCGCCGGCGACGGCCCGCGCGTGGGCGATTTCGCCTCGCTCGATGGGACGAATCTGTGTCGGCTCAAGCGTGACGACGGCGACCGTCTGGCCGTCCAGCGTGACGAACTCGACCTCGTACCCCGCGCCATTCTCGTGTACGAGAACGACGGTGCCGATATCCCCGGCTTGGAGGCCGTGCTCGGGCACGTCATCGCTGAGCACCACGGTGTCGTTTTCCTGCATGGGACCACCCCTTTATGTACAAGGGTAGGCGGTGATCAGTTGCGGCCGGGAGGCGCCACGACGGATAAACCATACTGTCCGGATTCTCGGGTTGCCAGCGCCCGGAGTCTTCAAAGGACCTTCCACAGTATACTTTGTTCCGAACCTGGAATCCCGCGTGTTTGTGACCGGATTTGTCTTCCCGTGCGACACCAAAGCCTCTGCTAGAACGGGCCACTGCTCCAGAGAGAAGCCATGTTGCCTGAAGAAGCGAGCCTTATGCCTGCCGACAGGGTGCGACGGCGAAAGAAGGTACCCCGTGACTTTCTCGCGCGTCACCACCGCCTCGTCCGCCGAAGGCAGGTGCATGGTGGATCCTTACCGGCGTTCCCGCACTGCGTTGCCGCACGATCAATGCCGGATGGCGGCACCCGCCCACGTCAAGCCGCCGCCGAAGGCCACCAGGAACGCCACGTCGCCGGGGCCGATGTCGCCCTGGGCGATCGCCTCGTGGTGGGCCATCGCCACGCTCGCCCCACCCGTGTTACCGTACTTGGCGATGTTGAGAAAGACTTTTTCCGGCGGGAAGCCCATGCGGCTCGTGGCGGCATCGATGATCCGCGTGTTCACCTGGTGGGGCACGACCATCTTGACCTGGTCGACGGTCAGTTTACACGCGGTCATACATTCCTCGATGAGTTCCTGCATCTTCAGGACGGCGAACTTGAAGACCTCCCGGCCGCGGATGTGCATGTAGTGCAGCCGCTGGTCCACGGTCTCGCGGGAGGGGGGCCGCCGCGACCCGCCGCCCGGCAGGATCATCAGGTCGCCGCCCGAGCCGTCGGCGTACAGCGTGGTGTAAAGGATGCCCGTATCGGGCTCGTCGGAGGCCCGGACGACGGCCGCCCCCGCCCCGTCGCCGAACAGGACGCACGTGCCGCGGTCGGCGTAGTCCGTGATGCAGGAGAGGATCTCGGCGCTCGTCACCAGGACCGTCCGGGCCTGGCCCGCGAGGATGGCCGCCCGCGCCTGGGCCAGGGCGTAGATGTGGCCGGAGCAGGCGGCCGTCAGGTCGAACGCCCCCGCTTTCGGGCAGCCGAGACGGTCCTGGAGCCAGCACGCCGTCGCGGGCAGCGTGTTGTCCGCCGTAATGGTCGCGCAGACCAGCAGGTCGATCTCGTCCGGCGTGACGCCGGCGTCGTCCATGGCGCGGCGGCAGGCCTCGAAGGCCAGGTCACTGGTGGCCTGGTCGTGCTCGGCCAGGCGGCGCTGTTTCATGCCGGTCCGCTGGACGATCCACTCGTCGTTCGTGTCGACGATGCGCGTGAAATCCTCGTTCGTCATCACGCGCTCGGGCACGTACATGCCCGTGCCGATGACCTTGGCGCTGGCGGGTCGGGTCACGCGGCGGTCCCTCCGGCCTTGGCGATTTCCTGGACGATGGTCCGGTTCACCTCCTGCCGGGCGTAGGTGGCGGCCACGCGGAGGGCGTTCGTGACGGCCCGGGCCTTCGCGTTACCGTGGCAGATGATGACCACGCCGTTGACGCCCAGCAGGGGGGCCCCACCGTACTCCTCGGCGTCGTGGCGGCGCTGGAGGTCGCGCATGACGGGCATCAGGGCCTCGCGCGTGTCGGCGGGCATCTCGCGGACCTCGTGCATGACGGTCTGGAAGACGCTGTCGGCCAGCGCCTCGACGCACTTCAGGACGATGTTGCCGACGAACCCGTCGCAGACGACGACGTCGAAGCGGCCGTTGAAGATGTCGCGGCCTTCGGCGTTGCCCTGGAAGTTCAGGGCGGAGCGGGCCATGAGGTCGCGGGCCTCGCGGGCCAGTTCGTTGCCCTTCTGGCTCTCCTCGCCGATCGAGAGGATGCCGACCCGCGGGTCGGCCACGCCGAAGACCTCGCGGGCGTAGACGCTGGCCATCACCCCGTACTGGAGCAGGTGGACGGGGCGGCTGTCGACGTTCGCCCCCACGTCGATGGTCACCACCGGGCCGTGCACCGTCGGGAAGACCACGCTGACGCCCGTCGAGGCCGTCCGCCGCCAGCCCGACTCCTCGCTCCGCCGGGCCGTGGAACTGATGGCCGATAGCCGCGCCGACGCCGTCGTCTCGGCCGGCAACACGGGCGCGTTCGTGGCGGCGGCCCACATGATCGCGAAGCGGCTGCCGGGCGTCCGCCGGCCGGGCATCAGCGTGGTCTTCCCGACGGTGCACGGCCCGGTGGTGACCATCGACGTGGGGGCGAACGTCGACAGCCGCCCCGTCCACCTGCTCCAGTACGGGGTGATGGCCAGCGTCTACGCCCGCGAGGTC
>JAWODB010000079.1:0-3871 GCA_046483505.1 Phycisphaerae bacterium | reverse complement strand
CGCGTCGAACCGGGCAAATAAGGGGTCCGCGGCCTTGAAGGTCTTGTTAAGCGAATTACTCGTCCGTTCCATGGAGGTCATCAAGGCGTCGGCGTCGGCGATTGTGCTCCTTACCTGGCCGAGGGTCTCGCGGAGTTCGGGGTTGCGGTCATCAAAGGCTGCAAGAATCGCCTCCCGCTCGGCCGCGACGTTCTCAGGCAGTTTCTCGACCTGATCGGTCAGCCGATGGACATCGGCCAGGGTCTCTTTCACCTCCGGCGTGGCTACGACATCATCTTTGGCTGCCTCCAGTTGCCACCGAAGCAACGTCGGGTAGCGTTTCGCCAGGTAGAACATGCGCTCGGTAAGCAACTGCGCTTCTTCGACAGCCTGTCCTGCTTTTCCGACGTTAGCGAGCAAACCGCCCGCGGCCAGTACTTCGGCGTTGGCGGACTTGCCTCGGCCGATGGCAAAGTTGGAGAAACGAACGAACGACACCCGGACCATATCGGGATTGTGCCTCCGCCAGTCCCAGAGCAGGTAGTCCATCAGGTCCAACTGCTCGGGGCGCAACACCTGGGCGGCCAGCGCCCATGCCTCCACCCGGCCGTGGTGCAGTGCCCGAACCAGGACCTCTGCGCGATCTCCAAACACGTCCCACGCCCTGTCGTCGTCGATCCACACTTGGCTGACAAGCGTGGTCACCACCACCAGATCGAGAACCCGCGTGGACGCGTCGGCGTTGCTGGCGATGTCATACACATTAGTGGCACAGTTCAGCATCAACTCCTGCGCTTCGCGGCGCTGCACCGGGTCCGAATTGTCCTTCTTCACGGCTTCGCAGGCGGAGGCGAGCAGGCCGACATAGCGATCGGCGAAGGCCCGGGTCAACTCGTCGAGTTCCGCCGACCGGATGGTCGGGCCACCGGAGGCCGAACCGCCCTTCGTCGAGCCCCCGGGGGACGGATCGACTTGGCGCGGCGTGTCCCTCGCCGGGCCGACCGCCTGCGTGGCGCACCCGCCGCACACGAGCGCCGCGATGCAAATCCCCAGCAGCGCGGACCGTCGCGGGTTCATGGGCGTTTTCTCCCGTGAGCGCGAGTTGCTCATTTGGGCGTCCCCCGGGTAGGCGCGGGGTAGTCCTTGCCGACCCGCCAGAGCGAGCCGCCCTCGCGGGCGAGGGGCCGGCCGTGCTGCGGCCCTGGGCGGCGGTTGTCGCGCAGCACGAGTATCAGGTCGGAACTGACCGCCGGGTGACGATAAACGTCGTCGCGGCTCCAGGCCCGGGAGCCTGCGATGCGGGCATCAATGAACTGGATGTCGGGCGGATGCCGGAAAGCTTCCAGTTGCGCCGGCGGCCTCTGGCGGTCCTCGATCTGTCTGAGGGGATCCTTGCTACCGAAGAGAATGTCGGTCACGTTCAGGCGTGAGTCGTTGGGAGAAACGTACAGCACTAACTGCTCCGACACCCCCGTGAGGTGCTCGGCCGCGACCCCCTGCGAACCGACCTCCATCGCCAGGGCGAGGCATCCCATCTTCAGGGCCTTCCGGGTGTCGCCCCCCGATGCGCGGATTTCTCTGTCCAGTTCCCGGAGGGCGGCCAGGATCGTGTAGGTCGCGCGGCTGTGGGCCAGGATGTGGACCTTCTCGACGTCCGGGCACGCGGCCAGCAGGCGCAGGAACTGTTTGAGGTGGTAGACGGTGACCTCGCTCGACTCGCGGCCGTAGGCGTAGTCGTGGGCGGGGTCGCTCCCGCTGCCGGACGGCCACGTGTAGACCACCGGCACACCGCAGCGGCCCATGAAGTGCCACAGACCGGCCAGCACATAGGCGGGTTCGTCCAGGTTGCCGCCGCTGCCGTGGGCCAAGACGTAGACCTCTTTCCTGGGGGTGAGGGCGAGACGCTCGGCTACGAGGGCCTTCAGGCAGTCCTCGGCCGCGCGGCGGGCCTCCGCGACCTCGGGGGCCTCCGCGACCTCGGGGGTCCCCGCGACCTTGGGAGACCCCGCAACTTGGGGAGCCGCCACGACCTGGGGAGGCGCCACGGGCTCGGAGGCCTCCGCGACCGGACCGTCGCGCTCGGCAATGCCCGGCGGCGTCGGCGGGAACCTGCCGAGTTCGCGCGTCTCGGCGGTGTCCATCGCGAGGTTCGCTGGCCGCACGCCAGACCGGCTGGCGGCAACGAGGGTGTCCCACGGCACGTCCCTGCCGATCCGCACGGTCGTCATACCGAAGGCCAGCGACCGTGACCGGCGATACGTGTCCTGGGGATTCCGGGCGATGGCGCTCTCGGGTGTGCCGTCGGTGGCGTAGAGGACGTCCACCGTGCTTGTGCGGAAGCAGGGCGGGACGTCAGGAAAGGGGTTGTCGGGGGTGAGGGTGTAGAGGTTCGGCGTGGGCATGAGCGCCGGCCCGCCACAGCCCGTCGCCAGGACCATCGCGCTGAGCACCAGGGGGAGAAGTGCTGCGGACTGCCCCGTGCCGGAAGTCAGAACTGTCCGGCGCGGGACACGTCGAGACCCCGGCATGAGCGCCGCATCATCGCTGCGGTTGCACGCCGACTTCAAAAGCGAAATACTTGCCACTGGCCTGCTCCTCATGCCCTGTCAGCCAAGGTAGTCCAGGCACACGTGCCGCGGCAGCCCTGGCCGGGAACGTGAGCATCCTCAAGGAGCGAGCATTCTCGACCTCAAGGGGGTCCTATGTCACCACCCGCCGTCCCTGAACCAGACGGATGATCACAATGACAACGGCCACCACCACCAGGATGTGGACGAGCCCGCCCAACGTGTACGACGTGAGCAGTCCGGCCAACCACAACAGCAACAGGATTAACGCAATAGCCCATAGCATGGCATCGCTCCTTGCCGGTGTCTTGCCGCCCGTCGTCGCACGGCACGCGCTTCCGACGACGGGCGGCAGGCCCTCCGGGCCCGCCCTGGCGGGCAGGGCCTCGAGTCGGATACGTCGTGACTACGGCCCGACCACCTTCACCGTGAAGTCCTTCGACGTTGGGGCTCCGGTTTCCGGCGTCGCAACAATGTGGAGCAGATACTCGCCCAGGGCCGCGTCCTCGGACGCCGTGACCTGGAACTGCACCTCAGGCGACTCGCTGGCTTTGACCACAACCTTGCTTGGCTCCACACGGAGGCCGCTGGTTGCCGTAGCCTCCAGCGTGACGTCTTCCTTGAAGTACTTGTCCCTCTCCAGAGAGACGGTCATTGTCTCGCGGTCGCCCTGTTTGACCGACGTAGCAAAGAGCGGGCCGCCCGCAATCTTGAATCCTTCGTCCGAAGACAGGCTCCCGCCTCGGGGACTGGCGCAGCCGACGATGACCGATAAGGCCAGTGTCGTTGCGACCATCACGATTGTTCTCTTCATGGCTCGGTTCCTTTCGCAGAATGGACTTTTTTCAGAAGCCGCCACGTTGGCGGCAATCAGGTAGTTGGGGATAGACTGTCAATTATGGCTGTGCCCGCCCACGAGGCCGGCCCGGCGATCCATACAAACGACGGTTCCTATTGCTGCTCCTCGGGACTGCTCCAACTGCTCCGAGTCACGCTCTGCGCCAGTCGAAATACCTGCACCATCGCGCTGCTCGTGAAGGCCTGCACCACGGCTCCCGTCGCGGGTTCGATCTCCGCGACGGCCTCACGCACGTCCACGCCGGTGATTTTTTTGATCTCGTCCCGCAGCGATTGGGATGAGCTGGCGAAGAGCTGCCGGTGAAACTCCTCCACCTTCGCAGCGCCAGCCGGGTTCTTGGCTGAGTACCGCTCCGCCGGCGACAGGGCCTCGTGCAGCGTGACCACCAGGGTGTCCTTGCTCAAGACAACGGTCACTGCCTTGGGCGCGTGGCCCGTCGTTCTCAGTTGGAACGCCATGACGGCCT
>JAWODB010000058.1:0-11528 GCA_046483505.1 Phycisphaerae bacterium | reverse complement strand
GGACTGTCTCATCCACACGCCCCCGCAAGCCCCTGGAGCCCCGTCGCGTCGGCGTCGGCCTCCCCCGACGCCCGCCAGGGCTCCGGGCCGACGCCGAGGCGACGGGGCGAAAGGGGCGTCCCCTGGCAGCCTCGGAGCCGAGGCCGAGGCCCTCCTATCCTCGCATCGTCCCCCCACCTTTGGGACGATGCTCACGTTTTTCTGCCCGTCCGCCCGCTTTTCGGTTGCTTGAGACCCGTGGTTGGGGTATCTTAAACGTGCAGTGCCTTTGGCGTTGGGTTGGACCCGCCCCGTCGCCGGTCGATTTCGTGGGGAAACCATGGCGCGCCGAACCCGTGCACCCCGACGCGGCCCGCACCTCCGGCGGGTGGCTGCGCCCCTCGCGACGGCGGCCCTGCCGGTCGTGGCGTTCCTGCTGCTCCTGGCCCCGCAGTCCGTGACGGACCGCGCCCGCGTCTGGGCCGCCCCCCTCTTCCGTCCCCTCGATGACCTGACGGCCGGCTGGGCGCTCGACTTAAGCGCCCAACCCTCCGTGCCCGCCCGGGCACGTCCAGCCGTGCCCCGCGACCTGGAACGCCGCCTCGAGCGGCTCCAGAACGCCCTGGCCGAGGCCACCGCCCGTCTCGGCGACTACGACCGCCGCGTCCGGGACCTGGCGCGGATTCGCGCTTCCCTCGACGGCCTGCCGTGCCGTCTCGTCCCCGCCCGCGTCATCGCGCCCGAAATCACCGCCGGCCGCACCGAGGCCCTCCTCTCGAAGGGGTTCCAGTCCGGCGTCGGCGCCGGCGGCGCCGTCTTCGACGCCCGCCTCGACCGCGGGGCCCGCGAGGCGATCATGCGCGGCGAGCCGATCCTGACCGCCGCCGGACTCCTCGGCATCGTCGACGAGGTCGGGCCCATGACCAGCAGCGTCCGCCTCCTGACGGACCCCGAGACGAGCCTCATGGTCCAACTCGTCACCCGCCGCGACGGCACCTGGCGGCCCGGCCCCCAGGGCGTGGCCCACGGCACGGGCGACGGCAAGACCGTGACGGTCGAGGGCGTGTCGCGGACGGCCGACGTCGTCCCCGGCGACTTCGTCGTGACGAGCGCCTCGCCGGAGGCGGCCCTGCCGGCGTACCTGGTCGTCGGCCGCGTGGCCCGGTGCGACCTGGAGCCGACCTCCCTGTTCTACTCCCTCGCCGTCGAGCCGCGCGCTCGGCCGCACGAGGCCCGCGAGGTCTACGTCCTCTCGCGCAGCAGCCCGCCCGAGCGATAGCCTGGCGCCGGCGCCCCGAGCCCGCCGCGGGAGCGGCGGGTTATCTTCATCCGGCGCGGCACGTGCCATGGCCGACGCGGATGACCCGGTGCTTCCGCACCGGGCTCGATGCGCTTGCGTGAGGCCGGGCCGCCGCGCCCCTGCAAGGAACCCCCGTGCGTTGGCTCCTGCTGGCCATCCTGGCGTACGTCCTGCTCGTCGCCCAGGTGACCCTGTTCGTTCCCGGGGCCCTGGCGGTGCCGGTGCACGGGCATTGGGTCCGGCCGGACCTGGTCCTGTTGGTGGGCGTGTTCGTGGCCCTGTACTTCGAGCCGCGCCAGACCTTCCCCGCCGCCTGCTGTTTCGGGCTGGCCCTGGACCTGGCCGCCGTCACCGGCCGCCTGGGCATCCACGCGCTTCTCTTCACGGCCGTCCTGACGGGCCTGTCGACGGTGCGCGGCGTGCTGAACCGCCGGTGGATCATGACCCAGTCCGTCGTCGCGTTCGGCGTGGTGCTCGTGGTGCATGCCGCGGGATACATGGCGGCCCGGTACCTGGGCGGCGGGCCCGTGGCGCCGCTCCGGTCGCTGGAGGAGGCCGCCCTCGACGCCGTCTACTCCGGCGTCCTGGCGCCGTACGTCATCTGGGGACTGCTGCGGCTGCGCGGCCCGCTGGGCGTGACCGTCGAGCCGGGCGAGATCTGACCTCCCTCGCCCGGTTGATTCCCGGCCCGCCGCGGAGTACGATGCAACCGGTCCCATGTACGCCACGCGCCTGAAACTCGTCCTCCTCGTCCTCGGCCTCGGCCTCGCGCTGGTCCTGGTGAGCCTGGTGCGCATCCAGGTCCTGGAGGGTGCCCGGTACCGCCAGGAGGCCCAGCGCCGTCTCCGCCACCGGCCGCACTACCGCCCGACGATCCGCGGCACGATCTACGACCGCAACGGCGCGGCCCTGGCCCGCGACACCGGGGCGTTCGACGTGGCCGTCTACTTCCCGTTCATCGAGATGGACCCCGGCTTCGTGGCCCGCCTGGCCCGACGCTGGGACTGCGAGGCCGAGGACGTCCGGGCCCGCATCGACCGCATGTGGGACGAACTCTTGCGGCTGACCGGCATCCCGCCGGAGGAACTCGCCCGCCGCTGCGAGGTCATCCGACGCCGCGTCGACGTCATCCGCCGCACCGTCCGCGACCTCCACGGCCGCCGCATCCGCGTGGCCGAGGAAACCTATTTCTCTCGCGGCAGCATCGCCCACTCCATCGTCTACGACGTCGACCTGCGGACCGTCGGCGTCGTCAAGAGCCGGCCCGAGCGGTTCCCCGGCCTCGTCCTCCAGCCGACGCGCCGGCGCGAGTACCCCCTCGGCGACGTGGCCCCCCACGTCGTCGGACGCATGGGCGAGGTCACCGCCGAGGAACTCGCGGGCGGTCTCAACCGGCCGTACCCCGAAGGGCACCTCAAGCGCTACTGGCCCGGCGACCACGTCGGCCGCGCCGGCGTCGAACGGGCCTGCGAGGACCTCCTCCGCGGCAGCCGCGGCATCTACCAGAAGGCCATCGACGGGGCGTACCTGGAGAACGTCGACCCCGTGCCCGGCCGCGACGTCCATCTGACCCTCGACATCGCCCTCCAGAGCGACGCCGAGGACCTCCTCGACCGGGGGCCCAGCGGCCGCGTCGTCGGCGCCGCCGTCGTCCTCGACTGCGCGACCGGCGAGGTGCTCGTCCTGGCCTCGGCCCCGCGGTACGACGTCCGCCACTTCGGCGTGGATTACCCGGACCTCGTGCGGCGGACGGACGACCCGCTCGTCCACCGGGCCATCGCCGGCCAGTATCCCCTCGGCTCCGTCTTCAAGGCCGTCACCGCCACCGCCGCCCTCCACGAGGGCGCCATCACGCCGCGCACCTTCCTGACGTGCGACGGCGTCCTCGACCCCGCCCGGCCCGACCGCTTCCGCTGCCACATCTTCCTGAACCACGGGTACGGGCACGGGACGATTCCGCTTCGGACGGCCATCCAGAAATCGTGTAACGTATATTTCTATCGGGTGGCGATGCGGCTGTCGGCCCTCGGCGGGCGGTTCGACCTTCGCCGCGGACGCGACCTCCTCGTCGCCTGGGCCCGGCGCCTGGGACTCGGGCGCGAGGCCGGCATCGGCCTGCCCGGCGAGGCCGCCGGACGCCTCGACGTCCGCGACCCCCGGAACCTCGCCGTCGGCCAGGGCGAACTGCTCGTCACGCCGCTCCAGGCCGCCCAGTTGTACGGCCTGGTGGCGACCGGCGGCCGCATGCCGCCCCTGCGCCTCATCCGCGAGAAGGCGCCCGACCCGGGCACCCCGCGCCCGGGCCTCGACGTGGACCCCGCCCACATGCGCGTCCTCCGCGACGCCTTCACCGCCGTCGTCAACGAGCCCGGCGGCACGGGCTACCGCCACGTCCGGACGCCCGAGGTCCGCATCGCCGGCAAGACCGGCACCGCCCAGGCCGGCCGCGGCGACGACCACGCCTGGTTCGCCGGCTTCGCCCCCGCCGACGCCCCGCGCGTCGCCTTCGCCGTCACCGTCGAGCACGGCGGGCACGGCGGCGAGACGGCCGGCCCCATCGCCCGCGACCTCGTCCTCGCCTGCAAGGCGCACGGGTACCTCGACCCGCCGAAGCCGGCGACCGACACCGATCCGGCGCCGCCCGCGCCCGGCGCTGCCGAGAAGAAGGAGTCCGGGGGATCGGAGCCGCGTAAGGACAAGCCGAAGAAGATCGAGCCCGTCGGCTGAGTGTCCGGGCCGACGCATTTCGGAAGGGATGTGCCACGGCCGGTCTACTGTGTGGCCCGGCCGGCCCGTTCGACTCCGCTCAGGGCATGCCTTGCCCGGCCGGGCGAAGCCGCGGGCCGTTATGACGTCTTGCCCGCCTCGGCGAGCAGCTCCTTCAGGCTGTGAGCGATGAGGGCGGAACGGGCCACGCCGAGCCGGTCGGCCAGGGCGTCGGAACGGGCCAGCAACTCCCGTTCGATGCTCACCGAGATGACGGTGGCACCTTTCCCGACCTTCGGCCGGCCGGGTTTCCGTTTGGCCTTCCGCCACTTGGTCCTGGCCTCGGGCGGCATGGGACCGAACGTGTCGGCGACGAACTCCTCGTCGAACGCATCCGGCGCCGGGCCGGCCGCTTCCTGTCGCACCCGTTCGAGCGCATCGTCCGCACTCCGGGCCACGTCCTTCTGCGGCAGGCCGAGTCTGTCGGCGATGCCGCGGTCATCCAGCCCCGCCCCGTGCTTCAACCAGAGGAGCAGCAGGTCCGGCGGCGGCGACATGGCCAGCGCCCGGCGAAGGGCGTCGCGCGAGACGGACGGGCCCAGCGCCTTCGCCTTCGTCAACCGTTCGGCGAGGGCGTCCATCATCGCCGCGTGGGTTCTGTTCCGTTTCGTCATCGCTCGTGTTTCCGGTACCGGCGCTTCTCGCGCTGCGTGAGACGGCGGGCATGGATGACGAAGACCGTGCCATCGTCGTCAAGAACGAACACCACCTGGATCAGCAGGCCACCTTTGCCCCGGCCCCAGACCAGGTACTTGCCGTCGCCCCGGTACAGCGGATAGCCTGCCGGGGCGCCGGCGACGGCGCGTTCGGCGTCTTCTGGCGCGAGGCCGTGCTGCTCGACCTTCTCGACGTTCCAATCGTTCCATCGGAAATCCACGCCGCCGCCTCAATTTATTATGGAAGAAATTGCCTGCCGGTCAAGCGGAATCCAGCGCCGCCAGCATCTGGCGCACCGTCCGCCCCGTGACGGGGTGGCGGGCGTCGGGGGCGATCTCGGCCAGCGGCGCCAGCACGAACCGCCGCTCCGAGAGGCGCGGATGCGGCACCGTCAGGCGGTCCGTCTCCACGACGCGGCCGGCGTAGAGGAGCAGGTCCAGGTCGATTTCGCGGGGCCCCCAGCGCCCGCGCGGCCGGCGGCCGAGGGCCTCTTCGATGCGCTTCAGCACGCGGAGCAGGGCGTGCGGCGCCAGGTCCGTCTCCAGCGCGGCCGCTCCGTTCAGAAACGGCGGCTGGTCCGGCGGACCGCCGACCGGCTCCGTCTCGATGAGGGAACTCTCGGCCGTCACCTCGATGTGCGGATGGGCGCGCAGGCGGCCGAGCGCGCGGCGGAGGGTCGCCTCGCGGTCCCCCAGGTTCGCCCCGAGACCGATGTAGGCCGTTGCCATGACGTGAACCCGCAAAGAAGGCTGCCACCTTAGCCGAGGGTTGTCATTCTGAGCGAGCGCAGCGAGCGAAGAATCTCGCCGTGCGGAAAGGCAACACGACAACGACCAAGGCGAGATGCTTCGCTTCGCTCAGCATGACAAGACACGGCTTGCGGCCTGAAGCCTTTGGCATGCGGCTAGAACGAGAGTGGCTCGATCCGCCCGGCGGCCTCTTCGAGGTTTTCTTCCGGCACCGTCAGGGCGAACCGGACGAACCCCTCGCCCCGCTCGCCGTACCCGATGCCCGGCGTGGCCACGATGTCCGCCTCGGCCAGGAGGCGGTCGGCGAACGCGCGGCTGTCGAGGCCCGCCGGGCACGTGACCCAGACGTAGAAGGTGGCCTCGGGCCGGTTGACCTCCAGGCCGGCGGCCTCGAGGGCGGCCACCAGGCAGTCCCGCCGCCGCCGGTACATCGCCCGCAGGTCGTGGATTTCCGGCCGGTCGTATCCGTCCAGCGCCGCCGCCCCCGCCCATTGCATCGCCGTGAACACCCCGTTGTCCATGTTGCTCTTGAGGCGCACGAGGCTGGCGATGACGTCGGCGTTACCCGCCACCCAACCCACGCGCCAGCCCGTCATGTTGAACGTCTTGGAGAGGGAGTGGAACTCGACCGCCACGTCGCGGGCGCCGTCGACCTGGAGGATGGAAAGGGGCGGCTGCTCGAAGTACACCTCGCTGTAGGCGGCGTCCTGGGCGATGAGCACCTGGTGCGCGCGCGCCCACGCGACGGCCTTCTCGTAGAACGCGCGCGGGGCCGCCGCGGCCGTCGGATTGTTCGGATAATTCAAATAGATGAGTTTCGCCCGTCCGAGCACGTCGCCGCCGATCGCCTCCAGGTCCGGCACGAAACCGTTGTTGGAATCGAGCGGAAACCGCACGACCTCGCCCCCCGCGAACCGGATGCTCGAGTTGTACACGGGGTACCCCGGGTCGGGCGAGAGGCCCACGTCGCCCGGGTTCATCATGGCCAGCGGCAGGTGGCTGAGCGTGTCCTTCGTGCCCTGGGCCGGCAGGATCTCCGTGGCCGGGTCCAGCCCCACGCCGAACCGCTTCTCGACGAACGCCGCAATCGATTCGCGGAACCGGGCGTCGCCCCGGTCGAGGGCGTACGGATGAGTGGCCGGGTCGGCCACGGCCTCCTGGGCCGCCTCGATGATGAACGCCGGCGTGGGCGTGTCCGGATCGCCGATGCCGAGATTGATGACGGGCCGGCCGGCGGCGATGGCGGCCTTCTTCTTCTTGTCGATCTCGGCGAAGAGGTACGGCGGCAGCGCGCTCAGACGCTCGCTCTCGGTCTGCATCGGACGGTCCTTCCCTCGGTCTTGGGTGCATCGAGACGCGGGGCCGCCCCCTCGGCCCCGTCGAAGGGCGGCATTGTAGGAGCGGCTGCGGGTCCCGGCAAGGCAAAAGGCAACGCCGAATGCCCCATGCTCAATGCCGAACCTGGCCGCCGAAACCTCTTTTTGGCGACGGCGGCTGTCCAGGCCGGCCTGCGGCCTGGGGGATCCCCGCGGCAGGCGCCATCGGTCATTCCGACCGGGGCCTCGCGCAGCGAGGCCGAGCGGAGGAATCTCGCCGTGGCCGTTGCTGTTTGCCTTTCGTTCCGCATTCCGCACTCCGCGTTCCGCATTCGGCCGCCTGTTTCCGGTTGGCCGCCGTTACGCCTGATGCCGCATCCCGAATCCCGATTGCCTGCCGCAAGCGCGCTTTTAATTTATATGGAGCCTCCTTGATGATGGATCAAAAAGCCGGAAGTTCCGGGGCGTTTTTCGCGCGTTTTCGCGCGTTTCCGAAAAAAGCGGGGTAAAAGTCGCGCGTTTTGCCTTACCCATTTTAACATTCGACCCCCGAATCGTCCCTCACGCATCAGAATCGACGATCGGAAAGCCGAAAAGGGGCATTTTCGGGGTTCGGGCCAAATCGCGTTTTCTCAGAATATCGATACAGGCTCAGCCCAGGCAACCGTTGAGCCGGCGACCGCAGGTCGCCGCGGGGGGCGAACCCGTGTCGGCACCCCAAAACGGCCGCCGACGTACCGTCGGCGGCTCAACGTGTCCCGTGGAACCGCTGCGTATCGTCCGCTTAGCACTACAACGCTAACTCGTGCGCGGCGGGTCGGAGCCTGTCCCGAGCGCAGCCGAGGGGTACCCGCCGCGCAGCCCTGGAAAGGGCGTTTCGAGCGCGGTGGGTGCCCAGACCCACCGCGCAAATGGCCGACTTAGCGTTGTAGTGTCAGCCGTCGCCCTTGCGGGGCACGTTCCGCCCCCTCGCCCGCCCGCGCGAAACGCCGAGACCCGCCCCGCCCCTCGCGGTTCAACCCTGGGGACGCCCCCGTCTCGGCCGCCGGCCCGTCGGAAAGCCCGTCGCGATGCGTCGTCTGCCCATGCCGCCGATGCCCGCCGCCCTCGCCCTGCTTGCCGTCTGCCTGGCGACGGCCGGACCGGCGCCGGCGAAGCCGTATGCGCGCACCCTCACATTCCGTGAGCCGCTCGGCTACACGTGGACCGACGAACTCGTCCGCCGCGACGTCGGGATCTCGGAGCCCAAGGTCGCGGCCGACACCTTCCTCCTGACCGGCCCCGACGGCAAGCCGGTGCCGTTCCAGGTCGAGGTGCTGAAGGGCAAGCCGGACGCCGTTCGCCGCGCCCGCCTGTGGTGGAAGATGACGCTGCCGAAGGACGGCGAGGTGGCGTACCGTCTGACGTGGCGCGACGACGGCCGTGCCGCCCGCCGGCCGAAGGGCCGCCTCGACGTCCGGCGCGAGGGCGACCGGCTCGTCCTGGCCACGGGCGTCGCCGAGTTCGCCCTGCCGGCCCCGCCGAAGGCGTTCGAGAAACCGCTGCCGCTCGCCCGTGCGCCCGCCCCGGTGGTCGGCGTCCGCCCGATGCCCGGCCAGGGACCCTGGTGCGGCGCGTGGTGCCTGGAAGGTCCCGGCCGGGTCCGCCGCATCGAAACGACGGTCGAGGCCGCCGGGCCGGTCCTGGCCCGCGTCCGCCTCCGCTACGTCTTCGCCGGCGCGAAGCGGCGGTACGAGGTCGCGGTCCGGGCGGTCGCGGGCGAGCCGTGGCTCGACCTGGCCGAGACGTACCGCGTGGGGGAGGGCGGCTCCTCGTCGCTCGTGCTGAAGGACGGCCTGCGGCCGGCGGAGGCGCTCTGGCTCCCGTGGTACGTCGGCGACGGCCGGGCCCGTCCGGCGTACCACGTCCGTCGCGATGCGCTGGAGGCGAAGGCGGCAGGGGGCGAGGCGTTCGCGACGCTCCGCCCCCGGTGGGCCCACTGTCCGGACACGGCCCAGGTCTGCCTGGCCCTCGGCGAGGGCCGGGGCGGCGACCGGGCCGCCGTTGGGGCCGTCATGGTCCGACCGTCCGGCTGGCAGCGGCCGTACGCGCAGTTTCCCGCCGTCCGGGTGACCGACGGCGGGCGGGGCATGGCGTTCGACTTCCCGCTCGATTCGGGCCGGCGGGCGTGGGCGCTCCTTGCCGGGCCGCTCGCACGGTTCGACACCAAGGGCGACCTCCAGCGGCTGGTCCGGCGGATGGCGGACATCCCCCTCGACACCGTCCTGAACGACTGGGTCCTGGCGTGGGACCGCGATGCCGCCCCCGCCGCCCCGCACGTCCTGACGACGGCCGAGCGGCTGCGGCAGATGCGGCTGGACATGGCGGCCGTCCGCGACACGCCGACGACGCGGCTCATCCGGCGGGGGCTGGAGGCCGACGCGGCCGCCGACCGTGCCCTGGCCGAGTTCCTGGCCGGACGCCGCCGCGACGTGCCGGCCCTGGGGGTCCGGCCGGCCACGTTTCTCGATCGGTCGTATCAGGATGCGTTCCTGGCGCCGTCGGCGTATCCGCGGCGGCTGCCGGAGGCGCTGGCCCTGGCGGACCTCTCGGCCGCGGGACGGCCGGCGGGTGGCCGGGACCTGGCCCTCGTCGCGTCCATCTTCAACGATCCCGACTACTGGCCGGGACGGGCCGGCGGATGGGGCGTCGGCGAGCCCGGCGACCACGCCGCCATGGTCCGCGTGCCGGCGTACGCGGCGGCGATGATGCCGGACCATCCGCACGCCCGGCGATGGATGGCCCGGGCGCTGGACCAGGTGCGGGCCGACCTCCGCCGCGCCGCGCCGCGCGACGGCGGGGCCGTGGACCCCGGCCGCCTCGTCGCGACGCTCCGATGGACGCTGCCGGTGCTCCGCGCCGCCCGCAACGCGGACCTGGCCGACCCGTTCACGTGGCCGGAGGTGCGGGCGGCCGTGGAGTGCCTCAGGCATCTCCATACGCCGCCGGACCCGCGGGTGGGCCGCCGCCTCCTCCTGCCGATGGGACGGGAGGGCGGCTGGCGCGACGACGTGGGCCGCCTCTTCGGCATTGCGGCGGCGGGTGTGCGGCCGTCGGACGCCGACCTCGCCCGCCTGTGGATGGGTCTGTGGCGCGGTTACTACGGCGACGGGGGCAGCGGCGACCTGGTGGCCGACGTCCTCCTGGCCGACCCGTCGCTGCCGGCGGCCCCCGGGACCGAGGCCGACTGGCCCAGCCGGGCCTGCGAGGGATACGGGGCCGTCCTCCGGAGCCGGGCGGGCACGCCCGCCGAGACGCTCGTGGCCCTGCGCTGCGGCGGTGCGGGGGGCCGATCGCGCGGCGACGAGATGGCGCTGGTCTTCTACGGCGGCGGGAGGCCCGTCGCCCCCGGCTGGCACGCGCCGCCGGACCTTTCCGTGCCGCAGGAACACATGCACAACCGTGTGACCCTGGGCGAGGACGAGAATATGGACGCCGCCGGCCGGCTGCTGGCCGTTGCGTCGACGCCGGCGGCCGACGTGGCGGTGGCCCAGGTGCGGGCCACGCATCTTCGGCGCATGCCTCCGCGTCCGGACGAGGCCGAGGCGGGGTCGGCCCTGCCGCGCCGGCGGCTGGCACGGCCTGCCCGCTATCGCCGGTGGGTCATGCTCGTCAAGCATCCGGAGGGCTCGCCGCTCGCGGACTACCTCGTCGTCCGCGACGAACTCGACGCCACCGAGCCCGCCGCGTTCAACCTGTTCGTCCTGGCCCGGCAGGTGCGGCGGGCGGGGCGGGCGTTCCGCTTCGACGGCCAACTCGGCGCCGACGCCGTCCTGTACCTGGCGACGCCCGAGCCCGAGACGGTAACGCGGACGGAGTGGGGCTGGTCGCGCGGGGCCGCGACCGCGCGGAACGGCGGCCGAGCGGCGGAGATTCCGCCCGGCTTCGACCGGGCCGGCGGCCGATGGCGCGGCGGCGAGGTGCAGCAGGGCGTCCGCGTGCGGGCTCGGCCGGGGAAGCCGTTTCTGGCGATTCTGTATGCACATAAGAAAGGGGAGAAGGCGCCGGCGTTCGAGCCGGTCGCCGACGGGCGCGGTGTGCGGGTGCGGCTCGGCCCGGCCGGCGAGACGGTGTACCTGGGCAGCGATCCGCCGAAGCGGGCGGGCGGGCAGGCCGCCGTCCATCGCGGCGACAAGCGGACCGTCGTCGTCCAACAGGTGGCCAAGCCGCTGTGACGGCGGGCGGCGTGTGGCGGGCTCACAGTGGCCGGCATTTCAAGGAGCCACCCAACGCGGGGGGCGACTCGTTGCCCTCGCCGGGCTCGGCGCCCGAGATCCCGCCTCACGTCCCGGAGCAGACGCCACGATACATCCCCGCCGCCAGTGGCCGCGCAAGGGGGTACGATGTCTGGACCCCTTCCCACCAGGCAGGGCAAGTGGCCTTGACGCGGCCGGCGCGGGCGGCTATACTTGCGCGTCTCGACGCCGGTTGCCGTGAAGGCGGACGGGCGGACCGGCCGATACGTCGAGTGACGAGGCCTGGCTGCGGGCACGGAAGGCCGCTCCGGTTCCCCGGATTCAGTCGGCGGAGCGGGTCCGGCGGGCCGGGACGACCCGCGTCCCGCGTGGCGGCAAGGGCCAGGCACAGCATTCCCCGGTAGCTCAATTGGTAGAGCGGGCGGCTGTTAACCGCTAGGTTGTAGGTTCAAGTCCTACCCGGGGAGCCAACCTGAAAACCGCGAACTATTCGCGGCTTGGAGTTAGCAGAGAGCCCCGACGGCGC
>JAWODB010000283.1:0-16710 GCA_046483505.1 Phycisphaerae bacterium | reverse complement strand
CGCACGTGGACGGATAGATGTCGACGAACTCCGCGAGGCGGCGGGTCCGTTTGCCGCCGTCCATCCGCGGCGAGGCCAGGATGAGGGGTGCCCGGGTGGCCGACTCGAAGTTCGTGTGCTTGCACCACAGGCCGTGGTCGCCCAGGTGCCAGCCGTGGTCGCCCCAGAGGACGACGACCGTGCGGCCGGCGAGGCCGAGGCGGTCGAGTTCGGCCAGCACCCGGCCGACCTGGGCGTCGGTGTACGAGACGCACGCCTTGTACCCGCGGATGAGGGTCCGGGCCTGGTCGTCGGTCAGGTCGCCCTGCTTCGGCATGCCGGGGTAGTTGCGGAGTTCGCCCCAGTTGGTCATGGCCAGGTCCGGCGCGCCCTTCGGCTTGAACGGGTTGTCGGCCGGGTCGATCGTCTCGGGCGGGTACATATCCCAGTACTTCTTCGGCGCGTTGAACGGCAGGTGCGGCTTGTAGAAGCCGACGGCCAGGAAGAACGGGCGGTCCTTCAGGCGGCGGAGGGCGGCGACGGCTTCGGTCGCGACCACGCCGTCCGGGTACGCCTCGTCGGGCGCGTCGGCACATTCCCAGGCGGGACCGCGGCCGCCGTCGGTCTTGACCGCGATGGCCTGGGCCTCGGGCGTGAGGTACCCGCGTCCTTTCCACTCGCCGGACGGCCGCTCGGCCGGCTCGCTCCATCCGAGCGGATCGTCTTTCATGTAGTGATGATAAATCTTGCCCAGCGAAATCGTCGTGTAGCCGCTCTGCTTGAAGTGCTGGCACAGGGTGAGGACGTCCGGGACGGCCCGCCGCAGCGGCGTGCGGTTGCCCCAGATGCGGGTCGTGTCGGGCCGGCACCCGCTCATGATACTGGCCCGCGACGGGCCGCAGACGGCCTGCTGGCAGTACGTCCGCTCCAGCACCGTGCCGCGGGCCGCCAGGCCGTCGATGTGCGGCGACCGGATGCCCTGGTGCCCGAAGCAGCCGAGCATCGGCTTCAGATCGTCGACGGCGATGAAGAGGACGTTGAGGCGATCCTCGGCGGCGGCACGGGCGGCGCTGCGGCCGAGCAGGAAAGGCGCGGCGGCCGCGGAGGCGGCGGCGCCGCGGGCGGCGAGGGTCAGGAAACGGCGGCGGGTGGTGCGATGATTCATGGATGCGACCTTTCGTGAATCAATACGCCGGGCAGGCCCGGCGGATGAGTGGGGAACCGCATGTGCCACGGCCGGCCTTGCCCGGCCGTGCGTGCGTCGCGCCGGCCAAGGCCGGCGGCTAAATGGGGCACCCCGCGACCCAACACGCGGGGCCCGGGCTAGTCATCGTCATCACCATCATCATCGCCAACATCCTCGTCGTCGTCATCGTCGTCGTCGTCATCGTCGGTGGGAGGCGGGAGGGGCGTCCGGTCGCTGGGCGGAACGCCGCCGAGGGCGTACACGTGCCCGTCCTGGCTGCCGATGTACACGATGCCGTCGGCGACGGCGGGCGAGGAATGGATGTCCTTGCCGGTCTTGACGCGCCACTGCTCCGCCCCGGTCCGGGCGTCGACGGCGTACAGGTGGTCGTCCTCGCTGCCGACGAAGACCATGCCGCCGGCGATCGCGGGCGAGGACCGGACGTCGTCGTCGGTGCGGAACTTCCAGGCAATCTGCCCCGCCTGCACGTCGATGGCGTACAGGTGATCGTCGTTCGAGCCGACGTACAGGAAGCCCCCCGCGTAGGCCGGCGAGGAGCGGATGTCGTCGTCGGCCTCGAAGCGTCCCTGGGCGGCCCCGGTGGCGGCGTCGCGGGCGAAGAGGTTCCCCTTGTTGTCGCCGACGTACAGGACGCCGTCGGCGATGCAGGCGGAGGACTGGATCTCGCCGTCGGCCTCCAGCCCCCACCGCTGGGCGCCGGTGGCGGCGTCGAGGGCCCAGAAGTGGCCCTTGGTGTCGCCCACGTAGACGAGGTCGCCGGCGACGGTGGGGCTGGCCTGGACCTTGCCCTCGGCCTTGAGGCGCCACCGCTGGACGCCCGTGGCGGCGTCGACGGCGTAGACGTGCCCGTCGTCGCTGCCGAAGAACACGAGGCCCCCCGCCACCGCGGGGGAGGCGTTGATGTCGCCGTCCGCCTTCAGCCTCCACTGCTCCACGCCGCGGGCGGCGTCGACGGCGTACAGGCGGCCGTCGTCGCACCCGACGTACACGATACCGCCCACGACCGCCGGCGAGGAGGAGACGTCGTTGTCCGTCCGGAAGCGCCACCGCTCGACGCCGGTCCGCGCGTCGATGGCGTACAGGTGGTCGTCGTTGGAGCCGACGTACACGACGCCGCCGGCCACCGCGGGCGAGGATTCCACCTCGTCGTCCGTCCGGAACTGCCACAGGACGTGGACGGGCCCCGGCACGGCCGGCGAGACGTAGTGGCCCGTGCGCGACTCGTTCGCGCCGAACATGGCGGGCGGCGTGGCCGGGCCGGGGACGGTGGGCTGGGCGGCGCGTGCGGCCGGGGCCAGCGCCGCCGCGACCGCGAGAACCGTCAGAATGAACCGTAGCATGGCATTCCCTTCCGTCCTACGAGACACTGAAGCGTAACCCGCCGGGCGCGGAAAGTCAAAAGTCCCGCGGCGGGATCGCGACTGGGAAGTGAGACGGAGCGCGGCCGCACGTATTCACGCCGCGGCCTCAGCACGTCAGGTGAAACGCGCCGGCCACGTGCCGCCCCTCCGTCACGAGGCGGTTGTAGACCTGGACGGCCTTGCCGGTCTTCTCGGTGACCGACTGGATGCCGGCCCGCTGGAGGGCCTCCCAGGTGGGGGGCGGGACGCTCATGCGGCCGAAGGCGCCCGTACCGATGACGACCATATCGGGGCCGGCGGCGAAGACCTCCTCCAGGTCGCCCTCCATGAGGCTGTGGCCGTGCCGCCGCCACCAGTCGGGGACGATATCGTGCGGCAGGAGGATGAGGTCGTTGGAATAGGCCGTCCCGTCGACGACGATCTTGCCGAATTCGTACGCATCGACATGCATCGTACTGCCCCGTGGCCCTGAACCGCACCCCATTATATCATCGGCCATTGCGGCGTGGAAGTATCGCGCGTTTTGGCAAAAGGGGGGACGGTTTTCGCAGGCGAAACGCCGCGGCGAACGGGGATCCGGTTACGCAGGGTGCCCCGATGCCCGGCTCCTCGGCGCGGTGCCACGGATTGCCTGCCAATCGGTGCCTCCCGCTCGCGGGGCACGGTTTGACAAGCAACCCGTGGGACCTGCGCGACCGGGCACCCGGCGCTATTTCAGGATCTCGGCGAGGACGGCCGGGTCGAGTTCGTCTTCCGGGGCGAACGCCGGGCTCGCCATATAGCGGTACAGACTGTGGAGCATCCGCCGGGCCACGGGGCGGCCGTCGAGGTCCGATTCCAGGTCCACCGCACAGGCCAGCAGCCGGCCGGGGCCGACGCGCGCCTCGAACACCACGCCCAGTTTCAGGTTCCGGTGGAAGTCGTCGATGAACTGGACGAGCGGGCGGAAGGCGTGCGGCGTGCGGTCCAGGTCGAAGCACCGGGCCCGCCGCGTCAGGCCGTACCACTGCCAGTTGCTGTGGAACTCCGTCGGGAAGGCCGCCAGGGCCGGGTGGTCCGGGTCGCACAGGATGCCGCCGCCGCGGCCCCACTTGGCGTTGGTGAACCCGTGGTACGTCCAGAAGACGGGGAAGAAGTCCATCGGCTGCATCGTCTCGCCCTCGGTCTTGAGGAGCAGCACCTTCTTGCCCTCGGCAAGGAGGCGGCGGGTCTCGTCATCGAACCCGTGGCGGACGGTGACGCCGGCGGGTTTCTCCGGCGCGAGGTCCGCCGGGTAGACCCAGAAGTCCCAGCCGTTGCGGGCGAGGCCGTCGCCGAGGACGACCTCGACGCGGCACTGGGCGGCCTCGCGGACCTTGTCCAGCGGCATGGCAATCTCGCCCAGGCGCGTGACCTCGCCGACCGGCAGGTCCGCGGCGGGCAGCGTGCCCGAAGCCAGTTCCTTTCCTTCCGTATCGCGGACCGTCCAACGGGCGGTCTGGCCCTTCAGGGCCTCCCGGCCGTAATGGGCCACGTCCACCGCGGCCGACCACTCCCCGTCCGTCGTCCACGTGAACGTCTTCATGCGGAGGAGGACGACCGTCGGGGCGCAGAAGCGGCGGAACCGCTCGGCCGGGACGAGGCCTTTCGGGTCCCAGAACACGTCGAGCAGGCCCACCAGGGCCGTCCCCTGGCCGGGGAAGTCGTGCAGGTCCAGCAACTGGAATCCGCCGACGTCCGGCGTTCGCAGGCACGACTCCATGTCCTCCTTGTAGACGAGCCAGGCGAACCGGCCGGAGGCCTGGTGGAACCGGTGCCGCTGGTCCCACATGCCGTGGGCGCGGAGCGAGTGGCGGTACGCCCGCAGGTTGTCCGGCCGGAGGACGCCCGTGTACTTCGGGATTTTGCTGAAGTCCGGGTAGACGGACCACTGGCCGAGTTCGTGGGCGACGAGCGGCACGTCGTACAGGTCGCGCTGCTCGGCCCAGTCCTGGTCGGTCGTGGGCGGCTGGAACATGCGGCCGCCGTACATGCGCACGCGGCCCTTCTGCGTAGTGTGGGTCACGTAGTAGTCGCTCGTGGGCCCCGGCTCCTTGCGCCGGTAATCGGCGGAGAAGGTGTACAGGCGGCGCGGGTCGGCGGCCTTGAAGTCGGCCAGCAGGCGGTCCATGAACCCCCAGTCGCCGTGCAGTTCGTTGCCGAGGCACAGCATCGTGAACGACGGATGGTTGCCGTAGGCGTGGAGGATGCGCCGGCCCTCCTCGGCCATGTACGCGTTCAGCGCGTCGTTCTTGCCGACGTCGTTGCTCCAGACGGGCAGTTCGACCTGGAGGGTGATGCCTTCGCGGTCGGCGGCGACGAAGGCGGCCTCGGGCGGGCACCAGGAATGGAACCGCAGATGGTTCAGGCCGTACGTCTTCGCCGTCCGCATGATGTGACGCCACCGATCGCCCTCCATGTCCGGGTAGCCGGTGCGGGGGAAGATGCAGCACTCCAGCGTGCCGCGGAGGAAGAACGGTCGGCCGTTCAGGCGGAACTGCCGGCCGCGGACGGCCATCTCGCGCAGGCCGAAGGCCGCCGTCTGCTCGTCGCGGTACGGTCGGCCGTCCGTCCCGGTCTCGAGAACAGTCCGCAGCGTGTAGAGGGCCGGCTGCCACTCGTCCCAGACGAGGGCGTCCTCGCCCAGGGGATACGGGACCGTCACCGTCTTCGCGTCGCCGGCGATGCGGACCGTCCGGGTGACGGGCGCCGGCGTGTGGGTCGTGCGGTCGAGCGTGCCGACGGCCGTGAGCACCAGGCGGCCCTCGGCCGGCTTGCCGGTGGCGTTGCGGAGGCGGAGGCGAACCTCGGCCGAGCGGTTCGCCAGGTCCGGGGCGACCCGCACGTCCTCGATCCACACGGGGTCGCGGGCCGAAAGGTCCATCCGCCCCACGATGCCGTTCCAGTTGGTCTGCGTGCCGTCGGTGATGGAGTGGGCGGCGTGGCCGACCCGCACGTGGATGCGGTTGTCCACGCACACCGTCAGCCGGTGCGGGCCCGGCGGGCAGTGGGCCGTCAGGTCGTACACGTGCGGCACGGAGAGGCTGTCGCGGGAGCCGACCTCCTTGCCGTCGACCCACACGGTGGTCTTCCAGTGGCAGCGTTCCAGGAAGAGGCGGACGCGCCGGCCGGCCCAGCCCTCCGGCACGATGACGCGTTTCTGGTACCACGCCGGGCCGCGGTACGTGACGGGGCGGTTCAGACTGCCGAGCCGGACCTTCTCGAGCGGCTCGCCGTAGCCGGCCTCGTCGGTGGAGCCGGGGAGGGAAATCCGGCGGGGCAGGTCTTCGGCGGCCCAGTTCTCCTTCTCGCCGACGCCCCGGGGGTCGAGGCGGAAGGCCCACTCGCCCGCGAGGGAGATGGTGCGCTCCGGGCGCGCCTCCGGCACGGCCGCCCGGGCAGCGGGGACCCAGGCAGCCAGGGCGAGGACGATGGTGAGGATGCGCATGCGTTGTTCTCCAAACGGATCGGCAGCGCGGCCCGGCGCGCCCTGACGCCTGGCCATGAGCAAAGCCAGTGGCCGGGATGCACGGCCGGGCAAGGCCGGCCGTGGCACGTCGCTTTCGATCCTCGGCCGGCGTTACTTCTTCGCTCTCGGGCCGAAGCGCCACTCCAGGATGCCGCCGGAGACGCCGTCCTGCAACCGCACCTCCAGCCGCATCGCTTGCGTCTCGACCGGTTCGAAGGTCACCTTGTTCCACCGGTCCTTCGCCGTGCCGAACGTCGAGCCGCCCGTCAGGCGGACGGGTTTCCAGGCGTCGCCGTCGCGGTAGAGGAGGCGCCAGGACTCGGGCACCCGGCACTGGCCGCGGCCGGTGTCGTCGAACCAGTAGACCTCCGAGGTCCTCACGGTGCGGGGCTCCTTGAAGCGGGCCTCGACCCATTCCTCGGTGCCCTTGTGGTCCCAGAAGGTGTGGCGCGGGATGGAATGGTCGTCCGAGTGCTTCGGCTCCAGGCCGTCGGCGATGGCCCCGGGCCGGTCGCCGCCCCAGCAGTGGGAGACCTTGACGCCGTAGGCGGGCTCGGCGGGTTTCTCGGGCGGCTTCCAGCGGTGGGCGTCCGGCGCGTCCGACACCACGGGGAAGGCGCTGATCCTGAGGCGCGCACCGCCCATCGGCACGAGCGTGACCTCCTCCACCGGCTCCTCGGTGTAGGCGGGGCTCGGCTGGAGGGGGGCGACGAGGCCGTGGCGGTCGAGTTGCCACTGGGGGATCTTGCGGGCCTTGGCTTTCAGGAGGATGGGCGGTTCGTCAAACGTGACCGGCCGGCCCGGCGCCTTGGGGCTGACCCGCGGGCGGGTGACTTTGACGGACGCCTCCGGCTCGTCCGGGTCCACCGCCAGGCCGTAGTTCCACGGCGTGGTGGGACGGACCTCGTAGGCGGGCCAGTCGTCCGTGCCGCCGATGCGCCGCCACTCCTCGCCGATATCGAGGGAGAACCACAGGGGCCCCCGGCGGACGGAGACCGCCCCGCCGTGCTGCTCCCACTCCACCACCTCCACCCGCATCGGCAGCGTCAACGTCACCACGTCGCCGTCGGCCTCCTCGGGCCACGTGCGGTCGATGACGAGGTAGGAGAGGGGCCGGGCCTCGGCCTTCACGGCCTTGCCGTTGACCTTGACGCTCGCGCCCTCGCACCAGCCGGGGATGCGGAGGTACAGGGGGAAGCGCACGGCGTTGGGCGCCCGGACGCGGAAGCGGATCGTCTCGCCGAACGGATAGACGGTCTCCTCGGTCACCGTCACCTCCGTGCCGCCCGCCACCTTGGCCGTCACCTCGGAGGCCGCGTAGAGCGAGGCGCACAGCCCCCCGTCGCTCGTGGCGAGCCAGAGTTCCTCCGCGAAGTATGGCCATCCGTGCCCGTGGTTGTGCTGGCAGCAGCGGTACCGGTGGGGATCGTAGGCGAACATGCACCCGCCGTTCTGGATGCCGGGCGAGTGGTTCTTGGCATCGAGGACCACCTGGTTCGGGGCGGTCAGGTAGTGGAGGCCCTTCAGGTCGGCCGGCTGGGAGGCGGGCAGGTCGTTGAAGGCCACCTCCTCGCACCGGTCGGCCCAGACGGGGTCGCCGGTGATCTTCGCGAGCATCTCGAAGGAATGGAGAAATTCGACCATGGAGCACGTCTCGGCGGCCTGGCGGGGATCGTCGTAGCCCTGGCGGCAGTTCTCGTCGGCGCCGAACATGCCGCCCGGCACCTGGCCGTACAGGTCGATGACCGTCTTGTGGTTGCGGTAGGCGGCGTCGCGGAACTTCCTCTCGCGGGCCTGCATCCAGAAGACGGCGGGCTCGCGGAAACACTGGCTGACGTTGACGCCGTGCCAGTTGGCCACGCCGCCCGTCCAGTCGGCGGTGTTGCGGTGGACCTTCTCGGCCACCTCCAGCAGCCACGCCTCGCCCGTTCGGTTGTAGAGCCAGTAAACGGACTCCAGGTTGTCGCCGGCCCGCATGTGCTGCCAGAAGGGGACGAGGAAATCCTCGTCCGGTACGGACTGCTGGAAGCGGAAGTAGGCGGCCATGTGCTCGAGGACCCGGTCGTCGCCGGTCGCCTCGTAGTAGGATTGGAGGCAGTTCAGGGCAATCATGTTGGGCCAGAAGTCCGGCTTCCAGCCGCGGCGCTTCAGGTTGTCGCGGGGTCCGAACCAGCCGTCCTCGCGCCGGCCGGCGAGGATGCCCTCGATCCACGTGCGGCTTTCCTTGATGATGCGCTCGTCGCCCAGGACGTACCCGAGGTCGCCGAACCCCTTGAGCCAGTACGGCAGTTCCTCCCATGGGCTGTGGCCGTGGCCGTCGGGCGAGAGCCAGGCGTTGCCGTCGGCCTCGCACCACTTGCTGAGTTCCGTGAGGTGCCCCGTCATGCCGTCGGCCTGCGTTTCCAGGACCGTCCGGAGCCACCCGCGCGGCCGGACGGCCCCGATCGGCAGTTTGACGAGCGGGCTGGGGGCGAGCGGCTCGCGGCTGGAGACGTACAGGTCCGTCCGCCGGTCGGTGGGCGGCGTCAGGACGCACCGGACGCGGGTCTCGGCGGCCGAGGCGGCGGCAGCCGCGGCAGCCGCGCCCACGCTCACAAGCGTGAGCAGAACGAGGAGTCGCACCGGGAGGGCTCCTTTCGCGCTAATAGGCCCTGAGGTTCCATCCGGCCGACAAATCGGCGTTGTCATTCTGAGGCCCGACGGGCCGAAGAATCTCGCCGTGGCTGTGGCCGTTTTGACGTTGGTGCATCTCGCGCGGTGGGTCTCCGGACCCACCGCGATCGAAACGCCTTTTCTGGGCCTGCGCGGCGGGTGCGGAGACCCGCCGCGCACGATGCATCCGGGCGTCACGCCTCCGGCACGAGCGCCACCTTCATCGCCTCGCCCTTCCGCATCAGGTCGTGGGCGGCGTTGGCCTCGGCCAGCGGCATCGTGTGGGTGATCATCCGGGCGAAGTCCTCGAGGTTCCGCTTCATCAGGGCCACCGCCCGCTCCATGTGCCGGGTGTGGCTGACCCAGACGCCCACGTATTTCAGGTCCGGCCGGACGAGGTCCGCGAACGGGTCCCACTCCATGGACCCGCCCGGCTGGCCGAAGCCGGCGGTCACGTACCGCCCGCCCTGGCGCACCAGGCCGAGGCCCTCGCGGACGACGGCCGCCTTGCCGACGGCCTCGTAGACGGCGTCGGCGTCCCGGCCGTCGGTCAGGTCGCGGACGGCCTGTCGGCGGTCGTCCTCGCTCGTCTCGCCCACGTTCAGGGTGTGCGTGGCCCCGAAGCGGCGCGCGAGGTCCAGCCGCGCCTCGGCCAGGTCGACGGCCACGATGGTCTCGGCCCCACAGTCGCGGGCCAGGGCCGTCATGAAACATCCGAGGGGCCCGACGCCCTGGACCACGACGGTCTCGCCCGCGGCCGGCTCGAAGTAATCGAAGGCGTGGGCGGCCGTGGCGCCGGAACACGACGCCGTCACGAGCGTCTTGTGATGGTCGGCCGGCACGTCGTCGATGACGAAGATATCCGTCCGGGCGTCGAGCGGCAGGTACCGGCTGTAGCATCCGTTGACGTGCGGCGGCACGTCCACGCCGCGGTGGATGCCGTAGACGAACCGGTCCGGGCACAGGTGATGCTCGCCGCGGGTGCAGAAGAAGCACTTGCCGCACACCACGCCGCGGTTCCAGAGGACGGGCATGCCGGGCTCGAGGGGGCGGCCGTCGGCGCTCTGTTTCTGGCCGCCGACTTCGACGACCTCGCCGACGCCCTCGTGGCCGAGGATGATGGGCAGGGGCGTCCGCGGGTCCTCGCCGGAGGCCATGTGCAGGTCCGACCCGCACACGCCCGCGTACGTGACGCGGACGAGCACCTCGCCCTCGCCGAGGGGCGGGAGGTCGAACGCCTGCATCTGGAGCGGCTGCTGGAACGCGACGAGCACCTGGGCCTGGGTCTTCATCGTGCGGCGTCCTCCTGAGGGTTCGCGTCGGGACGCCCATGCTATCACCGCCGGGCCGGCGCAGGGAACCGAAAAAGGTCCCAGCAATCTCTTGGCCGCAGCATGAGCGTGAGTTGTCATCCCGAGCGAGCGAAGCGAGTCGAGGGATCTCGCCGTGGTCGTCATGCCGTTTGAGAGCGACATTAAAGGCGAGATTTCCTGCGGGCTCTCGGGGTACGGCGCTCCACTCGGCCTCGCTTCGCGAGGCCTCGGTCGAAATGACAGTCCGGGCGCCACCTTCTTGTGCCGTACCTCTTCCGTTGCAGGGCGCCGCCGCCGTTCATTGACACGCCCCGGCGCCCCGCCTAAGATGGCGGCTGACCAGTGCACTGCCGCCGAAAGAGGCCCCGCATGTCCCCTGCATCCGACGGACCGTCGCTGCCCGCGAGCCGCGCCGCCCTGGAGCGCGCCGAGCGCGTCATGCCGGGGGGCGTCTCCAGCCCGGTCCGGGCGTTCGCGGCGGTGGGCGGCCGGCCGCCGTTCATCGCCTCCGGCCGCGGACCGCGCCTGACGGACATCGACGGCCACACGTATATCGATTACGTGTGCAGTTGGGGGCCGCTCATCCTCGGCCACGCCCATCCGCGGGTCGTCGAGGCGGTGGCCGAGGCGCTGGCGGCCGGCGCCTCCTTCGGCGCCCCGACCGAACGCGAGGTCGACCTGGCCGAACGCGTCACCGCCGCCATGCCCCACGTCGAGCAGGTCCGATTCGTCAACTCCGGCACCGAGGCGACGATGAGCGCGCTGCGGCTGGCCCGCGCGGCCACGGGGCGGCCCGGCGTCGTCAAGTTCGAGGGATGCTACCACGGGCACGTCGACGGGCTGCTGGTGGCGGCCGGGAGCGGGGCCACGACCTTCGGTTCCCCGTCCAGCCCCGGCGTGCTCGCCGAGGCCGTCCGGCATACGCACCTCGTGCCCTTCAACGACCTGGAGGCGGCCGCCCGAACCTGCGAGGCGCACGCCGATTCGCTGGCGGCCATCCTCGTGGAACCGGTCGCGGGAAACATGGGCGTCGTGCCGCCGGCCGACTCCTTTCTGCCGGGCCTCCGCGATTTGGCCGACCGCTTCGGCCTGCTTCTCGTGTTCGACGAGGTAATGACCGGGTTCCGGGTGGCGCGCGGCGGGGCGGCCGAGCGGTTCGGCGTCCGGCCGGACCTCGTGACCCTCGGCAAGGTCATCGGCGGCGGGCTGCCGGTGGGGGCGTACGGTGGCCGCCGCGACCTCATGCAGCGAATGAGCCCCGTCGGCCCGGTGTACCAGGCGGGCACGCTGTCCGGGAATCCGCTGGCGATGGCGGCCGGAATCGCTACCCTGGATGTGTTGGCGGAGCCGGACGCCTACGCGCGGCTGGAGGCGGCGGGGGCACGCCTGGCCGACGGCCTGGCCGACGCCGCCCGCGACGCCGGCGTCCCGGCGTGCGTGCAGCGGGTCGGGTCGATGCTGTCGCTCTTCTTCGCGGGCGGGCCGGTCATGGATTACGCCTCGGCCCGGCGGAGCGACACGGCCCGCTTCGGCCGGTTCCACGGGGGGATGCTGCGGCGGGGCGTGTACCTGCCGCCCAGCCAGTTCGAGGCCTGGTTCGTCAGCCTGGCCCACGGGGAGGACGACATCGAGACGACCCTCCGGGCGGCCCGCGAGGCCCTGGAGGAGGCGGCCTGAGGCGCGGTCCTGCCCGTAGCGGAACCGTGCCACGGCGGGTCTTGTCCCGCCGTGCTCAACCCGGTTGGCCGACAGGGCGCACGGCCGGGCGAGGCCGGCCGTGGCACGGGTGACGGGTGGCATGCTTTCGCGCCTTTGCGAAAGCATGCGCCTCACGCGCCGGAGACACACGCTTTCGCGAAAGCGCGAAAGCGTGCCACCCGGCCGGCGGGCCGGCCGTGGCACGTACCGCCAGGCACACTACGGCGACGCACCTTGCAGGAGAGAGGCGATGGCTCAAGAACAGAAACGCGACCAGACGGTTCGCCTGCCGAACCCGAGCGCCCAGCCGTTCGTGGCCGCCCTCAAGACCGTGCGGTTCTTCGCCGTCCTGTTCTTCTGGGTGACCATGGTGTGCGTCCTGGCGCACGTGGCGGCGTTCGTGCTGACCGAGTGGGTGGGCGTGTACCGCCTGGCGGAGGAGGCGGCGGACGGCCCGCCGGCCGGGGAGGCCGTCCGCGTCCCGGCCCCGTGGCCGGGCCTGGTGGAATCGACGGCCGCCGCCGCCGAGCCGGGCGAACTCTTCCCGAACGTCGCGCCGGAGCAGGCGGCCTCGAAGCCGGCGGCCGAGTCCGGCGACGCCGAGGCGGGCGGCGAGACGGCGCCGGAGACCGACGCGCCCCCGGCCGGCGAGAGCGAGGGCACGGTCGCGGCCCCGCCGAACGAGGCGCCGGATGAGGAGACCGACGCAGACGCCCTCCAGCGCCGCCAGGTCCGGGCCCGGTACTATCGGAAACTGACGGCCAACGTGCTGGGGCCGGCCCGGTCGGTCGGCATCCTGGCCTCCATCCTGCTGGCGGTGACGGTGTTCCTGTACCTTCAGATCGCGCTGCTGGGCCGGCTGGCGGGTATCCGCCAGTTGACGCGGTCGCTGTTCCTGATCCTGCTGTTCCTGGCGACCGTCGTGCCGTGGGGCAGCGTCTTCGAGGACGTGCAGGCGAGTTCGCTGTTCGACTTCGAGCGGCTGCTCTCGACCCACGCGATGGGGATGGGCGATTCGGACGATTGGGTGGAGGCGGCCCGGTACTACGGCCGGTTCCTGGTGTTCCCGTCGATCAGCGTGATCCTGCTGGCCCTGGCGGGGATCCATTTCGCGGGGGGCTACAGCCGGTCGGTGCTCGCCAACGAGTGAGCCGTCGTCGCCTCTCGTCACCGGCGAGGATGGCGATACGGCGACGAGGAATGATCGCTGTCATCCTGAGCGAAGCGAAGGATCTCGCCTTGCGAAAGGCAAAACGGCCACAGCCACGCCAGATTCTTCGGGCCGCAAGCGCCCCTCAGAATGACAACGTCGGGCGGCACGTTTGAGGCCGGCGGAGGTCCGCGATGATCCGGTTCAAGTGCCCGGAGTGCGGCTCGCAGATGGAGGTGGACGAGTCGTTCGCCGGCCGGCCCGCGCGGTGTCCCACGTGCGGGTCGGGCCTGAAGGTGCCGGCCGAGGGCGAGTCGACGGCCGGCCGGCCGGCGGGCGCCCCGCCGGCGGGCGCGGCCCGCGTCAGGATCGGCGACGAAGAACTCGACGTCATCCCCCCGCTGGAAACGATGGTCCTGGTGAGCATGGCGTGCGTGGCCCTGTCGGTGGTGGTGTTCCTGGTGGCCGGCCTGACGCGGTTCGTCGCCCCGCCTTGGGCGGTCGGGGCCCTGCTCGGGGCCCTGCTCGCCCTCCTGGGCGTCATCGTGGGCGTGCCGGCGTACCACAGCGTCCGGCGGAGCAAAGGCCGCAAGCGCGGCCGCACACACGCCGTCATCGCCATGCTGGCCGGCGGCGGCCTGTTCCTGGTGTTCCTGGTCTTTGCGCTCGTCGGCTTCGCGCGCGACGTGTGGATGCGCCCGACGTGCCAGGAGAACCTCCAGCGCATCTACAGCGCCCTCCGCAGTTACGCCGACGACCACGAGGGGGCGTTCCCCCCATCCCTGGAAACGCTCGTCGAGGACGGGTACCTCGCGAGCAACCACTGGCTGACGTGCCCCGCCCACAAGATGCCGGTCGGCGAGACGACGTACGTCCTGACGCCCGAGATCAACCTGTCGGCCAGGCGGCCGGACGGCGAACCCTGGTGGCCGCCCGACACGATGATCGTCTGCGACGGCCGGCCCGACGCCCACAACGACCGCAAGGTGCGGGTCCTGCTCCTCAGCGGCAAGATCGAGCAGGTGCCCGTCGAGGACTGGTACTCGTATCGCAAGACGCAGAACAACCGCTGGAGCCGCACCGTCAACCAGATCCGCGCCCTCCGCGAGGCCGAGGAGGCCGAGGAGGATGATGCGCCGGCGCCGGCCCCCGCCGCCGCGCCCGCCGCCGAGGAGGAGCCGACGTGACCGATTCGCCCACCCCGCCCCCGTCCGACGCCGACGCCTCGCCCGCCGCCTCGTCCGCCGGAGGGCTGAAGGGGGTGGGGGGGCACCCGATCGTCCTCAAGTTCCTGGCCGCCGTCATGCTCCTGGCACCGCTGGCGGGCATCGCCTGGCACGCCTGGGTCTACCTGGCGTTCGACTTTGACGCCGTCGTCGCTTACGGGGCGGGCGACTGGATGAAGGCCTCCGCGGTTGCGGCGTTCGTCCTGCTCGTCGTCAACTGGTTCCACTACCGGCACACGCGATGGACGGTGGACCTGGTGTCGCGGGTGCTGCTGTACTGCTGGGCGGTGTCGATGGCCCTGCTGTGGGTCCGCGTGCGGAACGCGTGAGGCCGGACCCTATTGGCGGGTGCCACGGTTTGCGCCGTTCGAGCCGGCCGCGGAAGCGGCCGGTCATCACCATCCGCCGTGGCACGTGCCATGCCAGACGAAGATGACCGGGAGCTTCCGCTCCCGGCTCGGGTGCCCCCCCGGAGACCCCCATGCCCGAGACCGCCGTCGTGTTCCAGGCCCGGGCCGATTTCGAGCGGGCCCGGCGGGCGCTGGAAGAAGCCGGCGCGGCGTTCCGCGCGATCGAGCCGCCGCCCGAGGTCGCCCGCGTGGCGGTGCCGTTTCTGGTGATCCCGGACGCCTCGCGGGGGCCGCTGCACGAGGCGGTGCGCGAGGGCGTCGCCCTGGCGGGCCGGGTGCCGTACCGCGCCCCGGCCGACGACCCGCTGGCCGACCTGCCGCCCGCGCCCGCGGCCGGCGAGGACGTCGTCGGCCGCCTCGTCATCGCGTTCGTCGCCCCGTGCGTGGCCGCGGAGGACGAGATCCGCCTGACGGCCCACACCGGGGGCGACCTCGGGCCCGTCCTGCCGTACCTGAACGCCGAGATCCCGGCCGGCACGTACGGCCCGGCGGGGCCGACGTTCACCCTGATGGACGGTCCGCGGCTGGTGACCCTCTCGCCCCGCCGCATCGCCGTCTCCCGCTGCCGCGAGATGGTCGACGCCTGGCGGACGCTGGAGTCCATCCGCCGACGGGTGCTGGACGTGTGGGCCCGCCGCGACGCCATCGAGCCGAGCACCGAGCGGCGGGTCCAGGTCACCGCCCTGGAGGTCTACGGGCGCACGCCGCAGATCAACTGCGGGGCCTGCGGCGAGGCGACGTGCATGGCCTTCGCCGCCCGGCTCGTGGCGGGCGAGCAGCGGCCGGAGCACTGCACGCCGGCGTACGAGGGCGAGTACCCGCATCTGCGGGCGGGCCTGGAGGCGATCGCCGCCCGCCTGGGACTCTAACAGTACAACGCTAACTCGTGCGCGGCGGGTCGGAGCCTGTCCCGAGCGCGGCCGAGGGATACCCGCCGCGCGGCCCTGGAAAGTCCGATTCGGGCGCGGTGGGTACGGAGACCCACCGCGCCCCATGGTTGCACGGCGCAGCGCCCCCGGGCCATCTTGCCCGCCCCGCCCATCTTAACGGCGCGCGGGTGAAAAAGCCCCGACGTCTTCGGTCTGGGACAGGTTTTTTCCGGCCCACTCATTTGACAGCGGCCCGTTTTGGGTTAAACTATGGATAAGGATTGTTCACCGACTTCCGCGTCGCACGGCGCGGGTCCTTGGACCGGGGGAGCAGGGGACACGTCGTCTCCCGCCGGTCGGCCAAGGGAAGAGGACATATCGCATGGGCAAAGCGCCGCCGACGGCGCCGCATGGCAAGGGGTAGCACGATGAAACGCTTTCTCTACGCACTTCTGGTGGCCGGCCTGATGATGGGCACCGCCCAGGCCGGGACGATTCTTCTGGTCAGTGATTCCGCCGCCACCGGCGACCACGACGAATCGTTCGTGACGTGGCTGGGGAGCCTCGGCCACACGGTGGATACCTCCGGCATGGCTGAGGCGATGCGGGAGCCGCTGGATGCCGGCGACAAGGCCGCCATCGAGGCCGCCGACCTCGTCATTGTCTCCCGCCTCACCAGCAGCGGGAGTTACGATGACGAGCGCAAGTACTGGAACGAGGTTGACACGCCGCTGATCCTGTGCAGTGGGTTCCTGACGCGCGGCGGCGGGGACCACCGCTGGGGCTGGACCACCGGCGGCAGCGGCGATGCCGCCAAGAGCGTCACCGACATGGACGTGGTGAGTGGCCAGGAAGGCCACGTGTTCCTGAACGGATTGACCGGCCCCGTGGGTCTCTTCGACTGGTCCCCCGGCACCGAGGCGCCGAAGGGCGTCTATCTGCCGAACGAAGGCGACGACCATGCGGGCACCCTCGTGGGCACGTTCGACGGCCGGCCGATGCTCATGGACATCGCCGCCGGGACGGACCTCGATGCCCTGAACGGCACGGCCGACGATTACGGCACGACGACGGCCCGCCGGGCGTTCCTCGGCCATTGGGGCTATGACAAGGCCGACGCCGACCAGTGGGAAGACTACATCACGGACGACTACAAGACCGTCCTCGGGAACACGGTCACCACGCTGATTCCCGAGCCGGCGACGCTGGCCCTGCTGGGCCTGGGGGCGGCGGCCACGCTGATTCGTCGGCGGAAGTAGGTTTACTCCTTGGCCAACCAGGCGGGAGCGCAGCCGCGCTCCCGCCTTTCGTTTGCGCGGTGGCGCGGCGGCTCGGGAGGGCCGCCGCCCGCCAAGGCG
>JAWODB010000181.1:0-10536 GCA_046483505.1 Phycisphaerae bacterium | reverse complement strand
GGGTCGGACGATCTATAAGGAGCGGGCGGCGACGAGCGAGACGGTTAACGCCGACGTGCGGTGTTATCGGGGGCTGGCGCGCATCCCGCTGCGCGGCCTTCAGAAGGCGACGTGCCTGGCCCTGTGGAGCGCCCTGGCGTACAACGTGATGCACTTTGCGGCGGCGTGGGTGACGTAAAGGCCGGCCGGGGCGCGCCGCGTCCGCCGGACGGCGGGACGCGGGAAACGCCCCGGCCGGGACCGGCGCCGGCCGCCGGGTGGGCGGCTCCGAGACGGCAGCGACTTGTGTTGGGACGGCCATTCGAAAAACGCTCCGCCGCCCCATGGGCGGCCATGCAAAGACGAATTCAGTCACAGCCTCTCAGGCCGCAGGCCTGCTTGGGCAGCCGCCTTCGCCAAAAAGGGGCTTCGGCGGCCAAGGTGGGCATTGGACATTGGGCATTCAGGCGGCACCCAACGGCCAAGCGGCGGCAGGCCGCCGCAGTCCAAAAACGGCCGCGCCGGCAACCCCGCCCAACGCCTCGGCCGGGGGAATCTGCTTGCTGAAGCCCGGCCCGTGAGGTATCATACGAGTGGCCGGGCACGCGGCGCGGACGTTGGCGCTCACATCCATCGGCGTGCACGGCCGGAGGGAGTGTCGGGATGGCATCGCCCCCTGAACGCCGCAGACACCCGCGCCACGAGATTCCCTGCCGCCTTCGAGTCGAACTGCCTTCCGGCGACGACCTGCGAGCCCGCACGGTCAACGTCTGCGACGGGGGCGTGTACTTCGTCGTCGACGACCCCCCGGACTCGGGCCAGGAGGTCCACGTCCAACTCACCGTGCCGCGCGACACGGCCAACACGTTCTTCCTGGAGCAGTTTGCGGCCCGTGCCCGGGTCGTGCGGTGCGACCGTCCGCCGGACGGCCGGCCGGGGGCCGGCGTCGCCCTCCGGTTCGAGAAGGAACTGGCGCTGGACCTGACGTAGGACGCCGACCGCGCTGCATCCGCGGTGTTGAGCCGGCGACGGTACGGCGCCGGTCGTTTCGGTGTGCCCCGCGATTCGAAAGGGCGCGCGGCCCGCGAGTTCACCGGCCGTAGCCCAACGGCGAAGGCGCGCGGCCCGGCGAACACAAACCACCCCGCGCCGGATAGGTCCCGGCCCGCCGGGGTCTCATGGCGAACCCGCCTCGTAGACCGTCCGTCCGGCGACGATCGTGCGGACGACCCGGCCGCCCACCTCCCGGCCCGCGAAGGGGCAGTTCCGCGCCCGCGAGGCGAACCGCTCCGGATCGATCGTCCACCGGGCCGCCGGGTCGATGACCGTGACGTCGGCCGGCGCCCCCTCGGCCAGGGCGGGCGGCTCCAGCCCCAGTGCCCGCGCGGGCCCGAGCGTCAGCCGGTCCACGAGACCCAGCCACGGCAGGACCGGCGTATGGATGAACGCGTCGATGTAGATGGCCAGGGCCGACTCCAGGCCGATCATGCCGGGCGGCGCCTCGGCCAGCGGGCGGGCCTTCGCCGCCGCCGTGTGCGGGGCGTGGTCGCTGGCCAGGCAGTCGATCGTGCCGTCGCGGACCCCCGCCAGGACGGCGTCGGCGTCGTGGCCCGACCGCAGCGGCGGGTTGACCTTGAAGACGGTGTCGCGGCCCGCGAGGTCGTCGGCGACGAGCGACAGGTGGTGCGGCGTGGCCTCGGCCGTGACGGGGGCACGCCACCGCTTCGCCTCGCGGACCTGGTTCACCGCCCCCTCCGTGGAGACGTGCATGATATGGACGCGGCAGCCGGTGCGTTCGGCGGCCCGGCAGGCCCGGCGGACGGCCACGTCCTCGGCGTCGCGCGGGATGCCCGGCAGGCCGAGCATCGTGGCGAGCGGCCCCTCGTGCAGCACGCCGCCGGCCGCCAGCGACGCGTCCTCGCAGTGGCACAGGACGGGCAGGTGCAGGCGGGCGGCCTCCGAGAGGCACGCCGCGAAGACCGCATCGTCGGCCACGTCGGCGCCGTCGTCGGTGAAGGCGGCGGCGCCGGCGTCGCGCATACCCTCCAGGTCGGCCATTTCGCGGCCCTCCCGGCCGCGGGTCAGGCACCCGGCCACCAGGACGCGGGCGAGGCCGGCCGCCCGGCCGCGGGCCACGTACGCCGACACGGCCTCCGGCGAGTCGATGGGCGGCCGCGTGTTCGGCATGGCGCAGACGGTCGTGAACCCGCCGGCGACGGCGGCGGCGGCCCCCGTGGCGATGGTTTCAGGGAGGTCGTCGGCCGGTTCGGTGCCGGCGACGGGCGGCGGCTCGCGCAGGTGGACGTGCGGGTCCACGAGGCCCGGCACCACCAGGAGGTCCGTGCAGTCGACGGTCTCGTCGGCGTCGCCGCCCGCGCCGGGGTCCGTGACGGCGGCGATGCGGTCGCCGGCGATGCGGAGGTCGCCGGGGGCGTCGCGCTCGGCGAACGGGTCGATGATCCGGCCGCCGGTGAGGAGGAGGCGGGGCATGGGGCTGGGCTCCGATAGCCAGTGATTGGATGATTGAGTAACTGAGTGACTGAGGAACGGCAACAACCACCATCATGCGTCGTGGGTGCCCCTGCGCTGTTGAGCCGGCGACGGCACGTCGCCGGTTGTTGGCGCGGCGGGTCTCCGTCCCCGCCGCGCATCGAGCAAACGGCACGCGGCCCGCAAGCGGGCCGGCGAACACGCACCCGTTCGCGCGGGGGACGTCCCCGACGGCCCTGCCTTCGGACGCGCGGCGGGCAGGACGGCCCACCGCGTGCTCTTCCTTATTCGTCCGCCTCGCGTTCGGCGGCGGCGATGCACAGCGTCAGGGCCGCCATCCGCACCGCCACGCCGCACGTCACCTGGTGCAGGATGAGGCTCTGCGGCCCGTCGGTCACGTCGTCGGCGAGTTCCGTCCCGCGGTTGACCGGCCCCGGATGGAGCACCGGCGCCCCCTCCTTGGCCCGCGCGAGCCGCTCGGCCGTCAACTGGTACCCCCGGCGGTAGGCGTCGAGGTCGAGGTCCAGATCCGGGTGCCGCTCGTGCTGGACCCGCAGCATCATGACGGCGTCGCACTCCGGGAGGACGGCGTCGAAGTCGGTCGAGGTCTCGGCCGCCACTCCCAGGTCCTCCAGGTCCTGGAGGAAGACCTCCGGCCCGACGAAGACGGCGCGGCTGCCGAGGGCCGCCAGGCCGTACAGGTTCGACCGGGCCACGCGGCTGTGCCGCACGTCGCCGCAGATCGCCACGGTCAGCCCGTCGAGCCGGCCGAAGTGGTGCCGCAGGGCCAGCAGGTCGAGCAGGGCCTGCGTCGGGTGCTCGTGGGCGTCGTCGCCGGCATTCAGGACGGGGCAGGCGACGGCGTCGGCCACGCGGTGCGGGGCGCCGCGCTCCTTGTGCCGGATGACGAGGGCGTCGAGGCCCATCGCCTCGAGGGTGCGGGCCGTGTCGAGGAGCGTCTCGCCCTTCTGGGCCATGCTGCTCGTGGCGGCGTGGAACTGGACGACCCGGCCGCCGAGCCGCTCGGCCGCCAGCGTGAACGAGGTGCGGGTCCGGGTCGAATCCTCCAGGATGAGGTTCAGGACGGTGCGGCCCTGGAGGGTCTGCGGGGCGGGTTCGGCGCCGGTCGCGAACGGAAAGAACTCGTCGGCCGTGTCCAGGACGGCGAGGATTTCGTCGGCGGTCAGATCCTGGAGGCCGAGGAGGTGGCGGCGGGTCCAGCGGTCGGTGGCGAGATTGGCCATGACGTGCCCCTTCCTCCGGCGGTGCGGCTTCTCTCCCTCTCCCTTGACGGGAGAGGGGCGGGGTGAGGGTGACGCGCCGGGTGGTTCGGCCATCCGCCACCCAAAGGTGCCAGGCACCACTCGCCGCCGCGCGGGGCCGACTATAGACCCCGCCCGCCGCGCGGGCAACCAAAAAGGCATCGCGGAGGCCCCGGCTTTTTTGCGGTTCCCTTTCGCCCCGGACGGGCTAAAAATGGTGACGCATGAGGCCGGACCGGGACCTGTTTGGAGATGGCGATGCGAGATGCCTGCCTGCTGACGGTCCTCGTCCTGGCGACGACGGCTGTCGGCACACCCGCCCCCGCCGAGGAATGGCCCGCCTGGCGCGGACCCCGCGGCGACGGCACGAGCACCGAGACCGGCGTCCCCCTGCGCTGGACCGGCACCGAGAACGTGGCCTGGAAGACGGCGATTCCGGGCCGGGGCCATTCCTCGCCCATCGTCTGGGGCGACCGCGTCTTCGTCACCACGTGCATCGAGCCGCAGCAGCAGCGGATGCTCTTCTGCCTCGACCGCGCAACGGGCAAGGTCCGCTGGCACCGGACGGCCCTGACGTCCCGGCTCGAGAAGAAACACAAACTCAACTCGTACGCGTCCAGCACGCCGGCGACGGACGGGCGGCACGTGTGGGTCACGTTCTTCGACCGGCCGCACGTCCGCGTGATCTGCTACACCGTCGAGGGCGAGGAGGTGTGGCGCGCGACGCCCGGCGAGTTCCACTCCATGCACGGGTACTGTTCGAGTCTCGTCCCGTACAAGGATATGATTATCCTCAATGCGGACCAGGACGCCGAACTGCCGCTGCGGGCGTACATCGTGGCGCTGGACGGCGCGACGGGCGAGGAACGGTGGCGGATCGACCGGCCGAACCGCATCCGGTCGTACACGCCGCCCGCCGTCTTCCAGGCCGCCGGCAAGATGCAGATGGTCGTCTCCGGCTGCGAGTGCGTCACCTCGTACGACCCGGATACGGGCAAACAATGGTGGATTATCGACGGGCCCACGGAGCAGTTCTGCGCCAGCCTCGTCTACACGGACGGGATGTTCATGATGACGGGCGGCTGGCCCGAGAAGCACATCCTGGGCATCCGTCCGGACGGCACCGGCAACGTGACCGACACGCACGTGGCGTGGCACCTGAAGGAGGCGAAGATCACGTCGTACGTGCCGTCGCCCATCGCCGAAGGTAAATACTTTTTCGTCGTGAGCGACGGCGGCGTCGCCACGTGCCTGGAGGCGAAGACCGGCCGCAAGATGTGGTCCGAGCGGCTCGGCCGGCACCACAGCGCGAGCCCCGTCTCGGCCGAGGGGCGGCTCTATTTCCTGGACGACGCCGGCGTGATGCACGTGCTGCGCGCGGCGCCGGAGTTCGAGGTCCTGGCGCGCAACGACCTGGGCGAGGCGTGCCGGGCGTCGCCGGCCGTGTCGCGCGGCCGGATGGTCCTCCGCGCCCGGCATCACGTGTACGGCATCGGCGACGGCGCCGAGGACCGCTGACGGGCGGATGAGGCGTGTGTTCGCCGCGGCGCTTGCGCCGCGCGTGCCGTTCGAACGTAGGAGCGTTGGCATGATGATTACTCCGATATCACCGCTTCGGCGCCTCGCGGCGCCGGCGCTCTTCGTGGCGGCAATCGCCGCCACCGCCTCCGCCGCCGACCAGCCCCAGTGGGGCGAGGCGTGGTCGCGGAACCTCGTCTCGCCCGAGACGAACCTCCCCGACGCCGTCGAGCCGCCCGACATCGACCGCGACACCGGCCGGGCCGTCCCCGGCACGGGCAGGCACGTCGCGTGGGTGGCCGCCCTCGGCACGCGGACCTACAGCACGCCGACCGTGGCGGAGGGGCGCGTCCTCGTCGGGACGAACAACGGCCGGCCGCGCGATCCCCGCCACACCGGCGACCGCAGCGTCCTGATGTGCTTCGACGAGGCGGCCGGCCGGTTCCGCTGGCAACTCGTCGTGCCGAAACTCGACGAGAAGAACCCGTACCTCGACTGGCCGCGCGTCGGCATCTGCTCGCCCGCGACCGTCCGCGAGGGCCGGGCGTACCTGCCGACGAACCGCGGCGAGGTCGTCTGCCTCGACATGGCCGGCATGGCGAACGGCAACGACGGGCCGTTCCAGACGGAAGCCCGTTACAGCGTGCCGCGCGGCAGGCCGGCGGTTCCGCCGGGTGAGACGAGCGCCGACATCCTCTGGCGTTTCGATATGATGAAGCAAGTCGGCTCGAAGCAGCACGACGAGGTCCACTGCTCGCCGATGGTCGACGGCGGGGTCGTGTACGTGGGCACGAACAACGGGGTGGACCGGACGCACCGCGGGATGATTACGCCGGACGCGCCCAGCCTCATCGCCCTCGACGCCGAGACCGGCCGTCTGCTCGCCGCTGACGGCGAACGCATCGGGCCGCAGGTCATCCACAGCCAGTGGTCGTCGGCCGCTCGCGGGCGGGCCGGCGGGCGCGACCTCGTCTTCTACGGCGGCGGCGACGCCGTGTGCTACGCGTTCGAGCCGGTCGGCGAGCCGCTGCCCGAGAAGCCCGAGACCCTGCGCACCGTCTGGCGGTTCCACTGCGACCCGGAGGGGCGGAAGGAGCATCCCCTCGAATACCAGGACGACCGCGAGGCGGCGCCGTCGCTCATCGTCGGCATGCCGGTCTTCGCGGAAGGCCGCGTGTACGTGACCGCCACCGGCGACTACTGGCACGGGCGGCGCGAGTGCTGGATCAAATGTATCGATGCCTCCGGCACGGGCGACGTGACGAAGAGCCACGAGGTGTGGTCCCGGCCCTTGAATCGGCACTGCATGTCGACGCCCGCCGTGGCCGACGGCCTCGTCTACGTCACGGACTGCGGGCGGACGGTTCACTGCTTCGACGCCGCGACCGGCGGGCCCGTCTGGACGCACGAGACGCGGGGCGAGATCTGGTCCTCGCCGCTCGTCGCCGACGGGAAGGTGTACGTGACGACGTGCGGGAACCGCCTGTGGGTGCTGAAGGCGGGCCGAAAGAAAAAGGTGCTGAGCGACGTGCGCCTCGACTCGCGCCTGTACGGCTCGCCCGTGGCGGCGAACGGGCGGCTGTACGTGACGAGCGAGAAGTATCTGTACGTGTTCGAGAAGGGGGCCGTGCCGAAGTAGGTGCGCCACGTGGCGCGGCGGGTCTCCGTACCCGCCGCGCAAGTCGGTACGAGGCATTTCACGCGCGGTGGGTACGGAGACCCACCGCGCGCAGCGCTTCTCTGGCGTGGCACGCTCAGCGCGCCGCCCGCACCGCCTCCCACACCACGTCCAGGTCAATCCCTTCCATCGTGCCGTCAGGCGACGGCACGAGGTGGACGTGCTCGCCCCGCGGCGCCCAGACGCATGCGTCCGTCGGGCCGAAGAGCGCCACGACGGCTGTTACCCCGCGAGGTTGAGCCGGCGACGGCACGTCGCCGGTCGTCTTTGCGCGGCGGGTCTCCGCACCCGCCGCGCTCGATCGGGGAACCCGCACCGCCGCCGCAATCTGCGTGACGCCCGAATCGTTTCCGACGTAGGCGTCGGCGAGTGCACACACCGCGGCCACGTCCACGAGCGAGAGGTCGGCGAGGACCGTCTCCCCGCCGCCCGGCACGGTGCCGCGCTCGATCTCGGCCGGTCCCGCGAGCCAGGCGACGGCCCGGTCCGTCTCCTCGCCCAGGCGCCGCGCGAGGGCCTCGAACCGCTCCATCGGCCAGTTCTTGCGGACCGAGCCGCTGCCGGGGTGGATGGCGACCAGCGGTGGCTCGATGCCGCGGGCGGCGAGGGCCTCGCGGCCGGCGTCCCTCGCGGTCGCATCCAGCGCCATCTCGGGCCGCTCGTCCTCGCGCGGCGGCAGGCCGAGGGCCGAACGGACCTGCGCCGCCACATACACGGCGGCAGGGCGGCCGTAATCGTCCGGCGGGAGGGGATCGACGGTGATCACTCGCCGCCCCTCGCCGTGCCGCGCGGCGAACGTGCCCTTGGTCAGGAAGTCGAGGACGAGGTTCGCCTCGGCGAGCCACGCGGGGCACGGGCCGCACGGGTCGCCCGCCAGGGCCCGCCACAGGCCGCTCGTCTCCAGGTCGATGCAGGCGTCGCAGACGCCGGCCGCACGGGCCAGGCCGCCGCGCGCGGGCCGGCCGACGAACGTGACCGCCGCGGACGGGTGCGCCTCCCGCACGGCCGCCAGCGCCGGCAGCGCCTGCACCAGGTCGCCGACGGCCCCGGTGTGGATCACGACGATGTGCATCGTTTCAGCCTCGTGCTGCGAGCCGCGAGCCGCGAGCAGGGCATAGTGCGGCGGGTGGCATGCTTTCGCGCCGTTGCGAAAGCATGCGCTGCGCATCGAGGCACACGCTTTCGCGACAGCGCGAAAGCGTGCCACCCTCCTACTTGGAGTGCGGCGGGTCTGGAGTACCCGCCGCGCACGGACCGGTGCTGTCATTCTGAGGCCCTGCTTGCGGGGCCGAAGAATCTCGCCGCCGGCCACGGCACGAGCCGTACCCGTGCCAGGGTGCGAAAGGCGACAAGGCGAGATTCTTCGTCGGCCTTGCGGCCTCCTCAGAATGACCGGCCCTTGGTATACTGACTTTTAATCGAATGCCTCGGCGATCCAGCCGCCGCCCAGGACGCGGTCGTCGCGGTAGATGACGGCGGCCTGGCCCGGTGTGACGGCATGCTGGGGTTCGTCGAAGCGGACCTCGGCCCGGCCGGGACCGGCGGCGCCCCCGGCGTCCTCGTCCGGGGCGCCGGTCCCGGCGGGCGGGGCGGCGCCCGTTTCGTCCAGGCGCGTGACCCAGGCCGGGGCGGCCGCGTGGCGGTACCGGATCTGGACCTCGGCCCGGACGGGCTCGGCGGGCGGCCGCTCGTGCCAGACGACGTCCTCCGCCACCAGGCCGCGGCCCCGCGCCGCCTCCGCCGGCCCGATGACGACGGCCGCCTCCTCCGGCCGGATGGCGACGACGTACCGCGGCTGGCCGACGGCCACGCCGAGCCCCCGCCGCTGGCCGATCGTGAAATCGACGATGCCGTCGTGGCGGCCGAGTTCCCGGCCGTCGGTGTCGAGAATCGGTCCCGGGCGGACGAGGTCCGGCCGGCGGGCCCGGACGAGGTCGCCCACGGAGCCGGTCACGAAACACGCGTCCTGGCTTTCGGGCCGGTCGTGGGGCGGGAGGTCCAGACGGGCGGCGAGCCGGCGGACCTCGGCCTTGGTCATCTCGCCGAGCGGCAGGCGGATGCGCTCGAGCGTCTCCGGCCGCAGGGCGAACAGGACGTACGACTGGTCCTTGTCGCGGTCGAGGCCGCGCTTCAGCCGCCATCGCCCGGCCTCCCACTCGACGCGGGCGTAATGGCCCGTGGCGACGAGGCGGGCGCCGGCGGCCTCGGCGTAGGTGAAGAGCCGGTCGAACTTCAGGTCGCGGTTGCACAGGATGCACGGGTTGGGCGTCCGGCCCCGTCCGTACTCGGCCGAGAAGTGGTCGATGAGACGGTCGAATGCGTCGGCGAAGTCGAGGACGGCCAAGGGAATGTCCAGCCGCCGGGCGACGCGGCGGGCGCTGGCCGAGGCGTCGCCGGAGCAGCACCGGGGCGGACCGCTGCCGTCGGGAGGGTCGGCCAGGCCGGCGCACATGAAGACGCCCATCGGCCGGTAGCCGGCCTCCTTCAGGAGATGGGCGGCGACGGCGGAGTCCACGCCGCCCGACATCGCCACGATGATCCGCTCCCCGGTCATAGCCGGTATTGTAAGGATGCGCGCGGGGAGGTGCAGAGGTTTCTTGGCTCACGCAAAGACAAAACGACAAAAACAGCATGCCTCACGCAAAGGCGCAAAGCCGCCAAGAACGGCAAACGGCAAAGGCCTCGGATCGGAATAACGACAAAGCACACATCCCAGGCCTGTTTGCCTTTGTCGTTGCCTATTGCCTGATGCCATAACCGCCTTACCGGGCGTGGGGTGCCGACGCTCCTTGCCCCGGGGGTTACGATGCCAGTGCCGTTGAACCCACGAACGCCCCAGGGGCAAGGAGCACACGGTGCGCTACGTCGGCGTCGACCTGCACAAGAAGACGCTGGTGGTGGCCGTCGAGAACGACGGCGGTCCGGCAAGAAACGGGCGCGGGTGGCGGTGGCCCGGAAACCGGCCGGCTTCGATGCGCCGCCTCCCTGATTGGGCCCCCGCGGCCTCGACAAGGATAATGCACGGTCCGGAAAAGGACGTCCCGGATACGGTGCGAATGGGTGTCTGCAACGGCGCACCGTCCCAATAACCGAATACGACCACAACGACGGGCACCAGGGAAACGACCTCCGGGGCAAATGCCTTGACACCGGGGCGGTTATGGGGCCGGTTGCCTGCCGTTGCGCCTGACACTACAACGCTAACTCGTGCGCGGCGGGTCTCCGTACCCGCCGCGCAGCCCTGAAAAGGGCGTTTCGAGCGCGGTGGGTGCGGAGACCCACCGCGCAAAATGCGGACTTAGCGTTGTAGTACTAATGCCGAATCCCGAATCCTGATTGCCTGCCGCAAGCGCGCTTTTAATTCATATGGAGTCCGGTTGATGGTGGATCAAAAAGCCGAAATTTCCGGGGCATTTCCGGCGCGTTTTCGCGCGTTTCCGAAAAAAGCGGGGCAAAAGTCGCGCGTTTTGCCTTACCCATTTTAACATTCGACCCCCGAATCGTCCCTCACGCATCAGAATCGACGATCGGAAAGCCGAAAAGGGGCATTTTCGGGGTTCGGGCCAAATCGCGTTTTCTCAGAATATCGATACAGGCTCAGCCCAGGCA
>JAWODB010000098.1:0-8454 GCA_046483505.1 Phycisphaerae bacterium | reverse complement strand
CTTACTTCGATTTTTACCATACTATTGGGAATTGGATGTTCCGAGGACGAACCGACATATACCGAACTCGGGGCCGCCCTGGCCACGGCACTGGGCAAGAAGCGTGCAACCGTGCTGCACGTGCCCCGGCCGCTCATGCGACTGGCCGGGCTCTGCGGTGACGCGATGGGGCGGATCCGCCGGCGTCCCGGTTGCATCAGCAGCGACAAGATGGCCGAAGCCCTGGCCGGGTCGTGGACGTGCTCATCCGTCAAGGCACGAACGCATCTGGGTTGGTCCCCTGCGGCCGCCTTGGCCCAGCACCTGCGCGATACGGCCCAATGGTATCGCCAGGCAGGATGGCTGTGACCCGAAGTCTCGTGGCGCCGCGAGGGGGCGCTACGGCAAGATCTTCTCGAAGCGGCTCTCTTCCGTCTGCACATCTTTTCCGTGGAGTTCGATATAGTGGACCTGGGGCCAAGGCAGCCCGTCGGATGCATAGATATACATCTTCTCCAGGACAGCCGGCCGGTCGTCGATGACCAGTTCGGCACGGACGGCGCCGCCCGCTCTCTTCACGGTGATCGCCCGCTGGGGGGCGGCCACCATGGTCATCCTGTACCCGTTTACCGATGGGTCCGGCTTGATGTCGAACCCGTAGGCCATCATCTTCTCGATCAGGTTGAGCTCCTTCCGGCGGCCGTCCTCGGCGAGCATGACATAGTAGGCGATCACCGGTTCGTCGGGGTCCAGTTCGCCGTCGGCGGTGAGCCGGGCGTCGTAATGCACGGTGTTAGCGTTCTTGCTCCGCTCGATGATGAACAGCGGATGAGTTTCCGCCAGGGCGCCGTCCGGCGCGGCTATGCCCGGCTCGATGGTCGGCGGCAGCCGGGTCTTGTCCTGGGCACAGCCCGCCGCGGCCAGCAACGCGAAAACAACTAACCACCCCGTGGTCTCTTTCATGGGACATCCTTCCCAGGCCGCTCTTTCGGCGAGTCGCGCTACAACCGGGCCAGTTCGTCGGCCGTGGCGAGGACTGAGTCGCGGATCTGCTGCTCGCTGTGATTGGTGGTGATGAAGAAACGCAGCCGGGCGGAGTCCTCCGCCACGGCGGGGTGCAGAATCGGGTGGACGTTGATGCCACGCTTGAACAGGGCTTGCGCCAGACGCAGGCTCTTGACCGAACTGCCGACGATCACCGGGACCACGGGCGTGCCCCGGGCCGAGCCGGTGTTCAAGCCGCGCTCCCGGGCCATCTCCAGGAAGAGCGCCGCCCGTTCGCGCAGCCGGGCCACGCGCTCGGGCTCACGCCCGAGGACCGTCAGGGCTGCCAAAGCCGCCGCCGCGCTGGGCGGGGACATGCCGACGCTGTAGACGAACCCTGGGGCGGTGTACTTGAGGTACTCGACCAGCTCGGCCGAGCCGGCGATGTACCCGCCGCAACTGGCCAGCGATTTGGAGAGCGTGCCCATCCACAGATCGACGTCCGCAGGCTCCACCCCGAAGTGTTCGGCGACGCCCCGGCCGGTGGCCCCCATGGTTCCCAGCGAGTGCGCCTCATCGACCAGCAATAGCGTTTTGTGCTTCTTCCTGAGTTCCACGAAACGTGGAAGTTCGGGAAAGTCGCCGTCCATGCTGTAGACGCCCTCGATGGCGATCAGCACGCGGCGATATCTGTGGCGCACGTCCGTGAGCAGCGCGTCCAGCGCCTGCCAGTCATTATGGGAAAAGGCGCGACGGGTGGCGCCGGAAAGCGCGGCCCCCTGGATGATCGAGTTGTGTGCCAGGATGTCATGGAGGATCAGATCGCTCGGCCCCAGCAGGTGGCCGATGGTGGTGACGTTGGTGGCGTGGCCGGAGACGAACACGATCGCGGCCGGGGTGCCCAGAAACGCGGCCAGGGCCTGCTCCAGATCACGATGCACCTGCTTCTCGCCGGACACCAACCGGCTGGCGCCGGCGCTGGTGCCATAGCGGTCGATCGCGGCCTTGGCGGCAGCGGCGACCTCCGCCTCGCCGGCCAGGCCGACGTAGTCGTAGGTGCTGAAGTTGACGATCTCGCGCCTCTCGATGCAGGCAGCGCTTCCGGCGCCGCCCTGGTCGATGCGGAAATACGGGTTGTCGCCGGCCACCACCCGCAGCATGCGTTCCTGACGTTTCAACTCACTGTACTCGGGGAACTGGGCAAAATCGTAGTGTTCGGGCGGGATCTGGCCGGTGGCGACGTCGGTCCGGGGACCATCGATCAGGTGCTTCTGCACAGCCTGGGCCAGATCCCCCAGCGTCTGGGCCTGGCTGAACACCGTGTCGGGCAGGTGGCCGGCGAAGGTCTTCTCCAGCGAGGCCGCGAGGTCCAGGCGCTGCAGCGAATCCAAGCCCAGGGCGGTGAGAGGCGTGTCCGGCGTCAGGTCGGGTAAAGCCGCGCCGGCCAAGGCGCGGGCATGCTGGCGGACGGCGGCAAGAGCGGCAGCCTGCGAAGAGTGCGGCGCGGGATGCGCAAGGGAGGCACCCGCATCTTCGGCGCCGGGGCGGACGGCGGTGCCGGGGTCGGCACTCTCGACCGGCAGGCCGCGGTGTTCGGCAAGGGCCTTGAGTTCGCCGGCCAGCAGCGCCTCGCGGCAGACATGGCGCTGGATCTTGCCGCTGGAGGTCTTGGGAATCGTACCGCATCGCACCAGCACAATCACATCCAGTGCCAAGCCATGCTCATCGAGCACCGCCCCGCGAACCGCATCCAGCACCGGCGCGTAATCAACCCCTCTTTTGCGCGTGGCCTCTTGCACGAGAACGAGGCTCCGGCGGCCGTGGTCGTCCGCGACGAAAGCGGCCCCGTAACCGGCTTCCAGCAGCGGGTGACTGCGGCGGGCCGTGGCCTCAATATCCTGCGGATAGCGGTTCAGGCCGCGGACGATGATCAGGTCGTCCCGCCGGCCGGTGATGTAGAGTTGGCCCTTGTGCATGAATCCCAGGTCGCCGGTCCGCAGGAACGGACCTTCCCCCGTTTCGCTCAGATGGGCCGTGAAGGAACTGCGGGTCTGGTCGGGCTTGTGCCAGTACCCCTGACCGACCGACGCCCCGGCAAGCCAGATTTCACCGACGCGGCCAGGGGCGGCCTCCGCGTGGGTGTGCGAGTCGACGACCACCACGCGCATAGCGCTGACTGGGGACCCGCAAGACACCAGGCGACGAGCCTGCCGCGCATCGTCCGGCACGGGCTCGACACGGTTCTCAGCCAGCGCTGCGCCGTGGAAGGCACCGACGGTCGCGCCGCTGCCGCGCCTCGGGCCGCTGACCATGAGCGTTGCCTCCGACAAACCGTAACTGGGATAGAAGGCGCAAGGGTTGAAGCCACAGGGGGCGAACGCGGCGGCAAAGCGTTCCAGCGTTCCGGGGTCAACGGGTTCGGCGCCGACAAAGGCTAGGGCCCAGGAGGAGAGGTCGAGGGTGGCGCGCTGCTCGTTGGTGATCTTGCGGACACAAAGGTCGTAGGCGAAGTTGGGCCCGCCGCAGATGGTTGCCCGATACAGGCTGATGGCGGCCAGCCAAGTGATGGGGTTCTGGAGAAACGTGGCCGGCGAGATGAAAACGACTGTTATGCCAACGAATACCGGGACCAGGACGCCGCCCACCAGCCCCATATCATGGTACATGGGAAGCCAAAACGCGCCGCTGTCCTCGACCTGTAGTCCGAAAGCCTGATGGATGGCGCGGACGTTGGCCATGAGGTTCGCATGGCTGAGCATGACGCCCTTAGGCTGGCTGGTCGAGCCGGAGGTGTACTGGAGCATGGCCAGCGCATCGGTGGCGATGGCTGGTTCGTTCCAGCGTTCAGCCAAGACGTCGGGAATCTCGTCGGTGGCGAGCCACAGGAGCCGGGAGGAAGTGGCCGCTTGGCCACTCTTTCCCACCTCGGTCATGGCCTGGAACTGGTCTGCGGCAGAGGCGGTGCTCAGGGCAACGCGGGCCCCGGTATCGGCGGCGATGGCATGGAAGCGATCGCCTACGCGGTGGCGATGCGGCGGGTACGTCGGCACGGCTACGCAACCGGCGTACAGGCAGCCAAAAAAGGCCGTGATGAAGTCGAGGCCATGCGGATGGACCAGCAGTACGGGCTGGCCGACAAGGCCCATGTCCTGCAAGCGAAGCGCGATCGCTCGGGCACGCCGGTCCAGTTGGGCGTAGGTCAGGCTCGGATGATCGGACGGGCCGTCGACGAGATGCACGAATGCAGGCCGGTCCGGGCACTCTTCAGCGTGGCGGCGCAGCACGCGGACCAGATTGCCGGGAACCCGATGCGGACACACGTGGGTTGATACGTCAATCGACATCGCCGGAGATTTCCCATGCAACTCTGCCCCACGACGATCGTTGGCCTCTGATTCCTGATTATCTCTCGGCTCCGCCGTCGGTTCAAGCCTCATTCTCGTCTCCGGGTTGATAATAGTCCGAGTCGCCGTATAACGGACGTGACCCTGGAGGCTCGCGGGAATCTCCCCTGAAAGGACATGCCGTGAAAAGAACATTCCATGCAAAAGGTGTATGCGCTGCGCGCCATGCAAGCACGGCGGCTAAGTGTTGCGGCAGCCGATGGTGAAGGCCGCCTGATTGGCCTCGTGCAACTTCTCGGGCAGGTTGGCCCGGATGGCGGCCAGCCAATCCACCTCGCCGATATCCAGATGCGTGCTTACCCGCCCCAGCAGGGCCACGTTCAGGCTCAGCGGGTTCGGCAGCCCATTCTCACTGATGAGGTCGGGCGAAATCAAAATGCCGCCGGGGCGCAACTGGGCCCGGTGGACCTCGACCTGGTCCGGGGCCAGAACCACCAGGTAATCCGCCTCGCCAGGCGGAACCATCGGGCTCAGGACTTCCCGGCCGAAGCGGACGTCGCTCACAACCGCCCCGCCACGCTGGCTCATCCCGTGAACTTCGCTCTTCTTAACGTCGAGGCCGGCGCGGAAAGCGGCGTCGGCAAGGATGTCCGAGGCCTTCAGGACTCCCTGGCCGCCCAGGCCGGCGATGACAACGTTGGTCACGGTGCGTGACATGGATTCAGGAATTTCTCGATGTGCGATCAAGTTCAGCGTTCCGTTTGGCCACCAGCAGGCACGGCCGCCGAACAATGATAAGGCCCAGGCCGCGGCTCGCCAGGATTTCCTTCACCAAGCGCTCGAAGCCGGCGGGGTCCTTGACCGGGTCCAGCACATGGACGTGGGGAATGCCGAGCATGCGGCCAAGGGCCTCGAAGACCAGCCGGCCCGTCGGTTTGTGGTCGAGCGTCCGTCCCGTTCCGGGATGCTCCTGGAGGCCAGTCATAGCCGTCGTGCCGTTATCGAGAATGAGCACAAGGTGTCCGGTGGACGGCGGATTGTAAATCATCTCCACCAGGCCCGTGATGCCGCTGTGAACGAACGTCGAGTCGCCGATGACGCTCACAACTCGGCAGGCCTCTTCTTCCGGCAGGACGTGCCGCAGGCCAAGGCCGACGCCGATGCTGGCACCCATGCAGACGCAGGAATCCATGGCCTCAAACGGCGGCAGGACGCCGAGCGTGTAGCAACCGATGTCGCCGGCGACGATGCAGTCGAGCCGGCTGAGCGTCTCGACGACGATACAGTGCGGGCATCCCTGGCACAGTTGCGGCGGCTTGCCAGGCGGAGGAACCGGCTCGGACGAAACGTCGCGGGCCAGGATGCGGCGGACCCGGCCGACGTTCAGTTCGCCGAAGCGGTACATCTCGGGCTTGTCCTCGACCGCGATGCCCGCCGCGCGGATGGACTCCGCCAAGTACGGGTCGCCTTCCTCAATGACGATGCACCGCTCGACGCTCGCGGCAAACCGGCGAATCGTCTCGATGGGCAGCGGATAAGTCATGCCGAGTTTGAGGAAACTCGCGCCGGGGGCCGCTTCTCGCGCGTGGTAGTACGAAATGCCCGACGTGAGGATGCCGAGCGAGCGGTTGCCATCGATCCGCTGCGCCAACGGCGCCGTCTCGTTCCACGCCTGGATCTCCGCCAGTTTGGCGCGAAGCCGCTTGTGGGCCGCCCGCGCGTTGGCCGGGATCATCACGCGGCCGGCGGCGTCGCGCTCGAAGTGGAGCGGGGGTGCCGGAAGGTCGAACGGATGCGGCTTCACGACCGTCTTGGAGTGGCAGACGCGGGTGGTCATCCGAAAGAGAACGGGAATGCGCCACCGCTCGGAAATGCGTATCGCCTCAGCCAGGAAGTCATAGGCCTCCTGGGAATCTGAAGGTTCGAGCATCGCCGCGCCTGCCGCGGCGGCATAACGCCGGTTGTCCTGTTCGTTCTGGCTGGATGCCATCCCCGGATCATCCGCCGAGACCACGACCAGGGCCCCCGTGACTCCAGTGTACGCCGCCATGAAGAACGGATCGGCCGCGACGTTCAGGCCGACGTGTTTCATCGTCACGATGGCCCGTGCGCCGCCGAAGGCCGCGCCGAGCGCGACTTCCATCGCCACCTTCTCATTGGGCGACCACTGCGCGCGGCCGCCGAGGGCCGAGAATTCCTCGAGGATTTCGGTCGAGGGCGTTCCCGGATAACCGGCGCCGAGGGCCACGCCGGCCGCCTTGGCGGCCAAGGCCACGGCCCCATTTCCGCTCAGAAGCAGGCGATTCGATGAACTCATGGTCCGTGTTCCTATCAGATTTAGCCAAGGAACTCAAGCGCGGCAAGCAAGGCGATCTCAGCCTGTGGCCAATCGTGAACTCCGGGGCGGCGGACGCCGATAAGACATGGACGCCGACACCCCAGATGTGGCGGTCAATCCGGTTCGCGTTGGGCGTTCAAGGACCATGGATCGCTGTCTTGAGCAACGCCTGCTTCAGGTCCTTCGGGCCGGCGACAGTTGTCGGCAAGAGCGCCTCAGGGGAATCTCCCCTGAAAGCTCAGGCCTTGCAAAGCTCGCCTGGGGGCAAGGTGCCCCCGGCACCGGGTCGCGTCCCGGAAGCGGTCCTGGGACGACTTCTATCGGGACCAAGACCGTAGGCGATTCGGCAGGGTGCTGGAGGGGGTTCGCCTCCAGGCGATTCGGGGGATACCAAGAATCGCCAGGATCCAGCCCAGCCGAGGGCCAGATGGCTATTTTGGGCCCGGGAAATATCTTGTTGACACCCGGAGCGAAGGTACAATCGCGGTCAACGGTCCGCGACGGTCGCGGACGGAGGTTCGTCTGGGAAATGTCGGGTTAGTGTTTGCCGCCAAGGTGGCGGCTTGTGAACCAGGTTCATTCTGCGAAAGGAAAGAAGAAATGAAGAAAACAATCATGGTCATGACGATGCTGGCCTTATCGGTCATCGTCGGCTGTGAAACGTGGCACGGCCTGGGCAGGGACATAGGAAAGACTGGCGACGCCATGTCGGGCGAAGGGAAGTATGCGATGACGGTCCACGCCACTCCGGACAAGGTCACCGCAGCGGCCAGGAGAGCCGTCGAGCAGTTGAAGATGACGGACATCGACAGCTCCGGCGACAGGAGCGAGGGCAAGGTGACAGCCAATACCTCGCAACGAGAGAAGGTCACAATCGACATCGAGCAGTCGGGCGACAATGACAGCACAGTGACGATCCACTACCGCGGCGGTGACGCCGACGAGGTCAGCAAGCAGATACAGGACCAGATTAATCGCAACCTGCGGTAGTTCAGGCTGATACCGCCAATGCCTGAGTGGATTCCAGTCGCGTGGACGAAGATGCCTGAGCATGCGGGACCTTCTTCGGCGGAAAGGAGGCCGTCCGGGCGGGCCCGTTGCTCGGACGGACAGACGTGCTTCACGAGAACTGGTCCAAGTTAAGAGCCTATCCCAGTAGGCTGATTGCCCGGTACGTAATGATGGCACAGACCAAATGAAGCAGCGCCAGATAATTCGCCGCCTTCTTCTCCCATCGCGTCAAGATGCGCCGGAATCGGTTCATCCAACTGTGCGTCCGTTCCACGACCCACCGGCGGGCCTTGAGGCCCGCCTCCCGCTTGATCGCCTGGGCCTCTTCGCCTCGCGCCCGGATGTGGGCCGTGTAGCCGAACGTCTTCACCAGATCCCGTACGCGGTCATAGTCGTAGCCCTTGTCCAGGCACAGGCCCTGGGGCGACTGCCTCGTCGGCTTCGGCCGCCGGACCGGAATGCTTTCCACGGTGGCGTCCACCATCTTCGAATCATGACGGTTGGCTCCGTCGATGGCCAGACCGACCGGCACGCCGGCCCCTTCCGTCAGCACGCTACGCTTGACGCCTTGTTTGGCCCGATCCGTGGGGTTGGGACCGCTTTTTTGGGCTCCCTTTCACTTCTGCGGAGGATTTAGCGGTTGAAAAAAGGCTCAACCTCTGCTTTGACAGCGGTTTACCAGGAACTCGCTGTCGGCGGGAGGTTGAGCCATGTACGTGCACGGCATTCGCCGGTTGTTTCGCTTCCCCGGCTACGTCGTTGACAAGATTACCGTCGGCGGCCGGATCGGCCAAGTCT
>JAWODB010000026.1:0-2709 GCA_046483505.1 Phycisphaerae bacterium | reverse complement strand
ACCACAGCCTTGCCCGGCGGTACGGCTTCTACAACTACGGCGATGGGTACCGGACGACGCCGGGCGCGTTCGGGGCGCGGGCGTCCAAACTGTACGCGATGCTCCGCGACGGGCACCACGACCTCCGCCTGCCGCCGAAGGACCTGGCGCGCATCGCCCTGTGGCTGGACTGCTGCTCGATGTTCTACGGTGTGTACGAGGAGGGCCCCGGCCAGGCCCAACTGCGGGGCGAGGTCGCCCGCCCGACGCTGGAGTGAGGGCGCCGCTGCGGGGATGAATGCGCGGCGGGTCTCCGCACCCGCCGCGCTATATCTCGTCGCGCGGTGGTTACGGAGAACCACCGCGCAGCGTCCGACCAGACCGTTCAGTTCCCCGCTTTCCCCGCGGGTGCCACTGGCGGCTTGCCCGCCAGTGCGTGACGACGTGCGGGGAACACTGGCTGACAGGCAGCCAGTGGCACCCCCGGGCGACCCTGCCAACCTCGATGGCGCGGCGGGCAGGACTGCCCGCCGCGCTGGGCGTCGCCTCCTCCCCTCAGTCGCCCGGACCCTCCCGCCGCTCCGCCGGCGGCGCGTAGCGATACGCCCACGTCTCGGTCACCCCGCCGCCGAAGCACGCCCCGCCGCCGTCCGACGGCGCGGGCGAGCGCACCCGTCAGGCTACCCCGAGACACGGTAAGACGTCAAGCGTAAGGGGCGATTGAGACGGCCAACCGGCGCGCGTTATGGGGGGCCGAGCGCAAGCGGGCGGCCGACGACGGCACGGGCCTTGCATTCGGCGCCACGGATGAAGGGGCGAAATGGCACGATCACTTCGAGCATGCCACAATGGCAGGGCCTCGCGGGCAGCACCGCCTGCCTGAGGGCGGCGGCGGGCGGCGTTCAGACGCCTCAGAGGGCCGTTACCGGCCGGCAGAACGCCGGAAAAAACGGGCAAAAACAAAGGCTCGACGGGACACCTGTTGTCCGATAGAATGGTATGGTGGAAAGCGCGAACGAGGTGAAAACGGTCTCTTGAGACGGAAGGACGGTCTCATGTGTACGAAACGACGAGCGGGCTTCACGCTGCCGGAACTGCTCATCGTCATCGCCATCATCGGCGTCCTGGCGGCGCTGGTGTTCGTGTCGATGACGAACGCCATCCGGCTCTCCGAGCGCACCGAGTGCGTCAGCAACCTGCATTACCTGTACCAGGCGCTGAAGATGCGGCAAAGCGACTCGCTGACGAGCCAGCGGCCGCCGATGAAGGTCAGCCACTGGGCCACCCAGTGGGGCGTCCTGCCGTACGTGGACTTCGAGCAGGACATCCTGCTCTGCCCTGCCCAGGGGTCGAGCGAGACCCGCGTCAACGACGAGGAGTTCAACCAGCGGTGGGACCTCGGGCAACTGGCCGACTGGGACGGCATCGATGACGGCGCCGAGGAGGTCCTGAAGGACGACCCGTACGAGAGCGTCGACATCGCCGAACTCGTCGCGGTCAAGGTGGTGTGCGGCAAGGGCACGTACTACATCCCGTTCGAGGAAGGTCAGTACTGCGTCAAGTTGTCGCCGTCGCAGTACCAGCGGGCCAAGAGCCAGGGGCTCCTGGGCAACGCCGATGCCTCCAACCACTTCCGCGACAAGTGGGACGAGGGGTACAGCCCGGAGGGCAGCGGCGAGGACGTCTGGTACTGCTTCGAGGACTACGGAGGCGACTGGGACTTCAAGGACGTCATGGTCAAGGTCCACGACAACGGCGACGGCACGTTCAACATGTCGCTGAACTCGGGGCACACCGGCCACACGAACTCCATCGTCGACGTGCCCGACCACCGGCACCTGGCGAGCGTGCCGGCGAACACGAACGCGGCCATGCTGAACGTCGGCGAGGTGGAGGAGGAGAAGGAGCAGGCGGTCGGCGGATTCGAGAGTGTCGCCAATCCGTACGGCGGGACGAAGATCGGCGGCGAGGCCACGCTCACCTTCATGACGAATTACGGCCTGAACGCGCAGTCGGCCATCACCAAGAAGAACTCGCGGTACCTCGCGGACGAGCCCGGGCGCATCCTCCTCATGGACTACTACAAGCCGCTCGCCCTGGCCTCCGACCTGTGGAGCGGGACGGACCTGGACCCGAACCAGGACGGCGTGCCGATCTTCGCGCGGCACAACCACCGCGTGAACGTGCTGTTCACCGACGGGGCGGTCAAGACGCTGCACCCGGACGAGATCAACCCGGCCGTGCCAGCCCTCCAGTTGCAGTACTGGGGGCCGTAACATTTCGCCCTCTTTCGTGAGACGGGCCGGCGGGCGTTTACCGGCCCGAGCGCGGCGGCGCGGGGGGCGCTGCCAACGCACGCGCCGCAATACCAAGGCAGGTGGATCTGATGCGAAGGCAACGCGTCTCTGCATTCACGTTGCCGGAACTGCTCATCGTCATCGCCATCATCGGCGTCCTGGCGGCGCTGGTGTTCGTGTCGACGACGAACGCCATCCGGCTCTCCGAACGCACCGAGTGCGTCAGCAACCTGCATTACCTGTACCAGGCGCTGAAGATGCGGCAAAGCGACTCGCTGACGAGCCGGCGGCCGCCGATGAAGGTCAGCCACTGGGCCACCCAGTGGGGCGTCCTGCCGTACGTGGACTTCGAGCAGGACATCCTGCTCTGCCCCGCCCAGGGCTCGACCGAGACCCGGGTCAACGACGAGGAGTTCAACCAGCGGTGGGACCT
>JAWODB010000003.1:0-21389 GCA_046483505.1 Phycisphaerae bacterium | reverse complement strand
AGTCGACCTCCCAGGACGCGCCCAGGTCGCCCACGTTCGTGGTGCCGAAGGTGTTCACGAGGGTGCCGTACTCGCCGATGACGAAGACCATGTCGTCTTCGACGAAGGTCCAGTTGTTTCCGGTCACGTCGCTGAGGGCCAGGTTGCTGTCGCTCAGGAATTCCAGGGTGCCGGTGACGTTGATGCGGTCGGCGTTGCGGATGCGGCGTCCGAAGATGTCGTAATCGCCGGGTCCCTCGTCGGGATTGAGTTCCATGTCCCAGGTGGCGTCGGCGGTGCCGGTGCCGTCGCCGACGGTGTAATCGTTGTCGATGAGGGTGGTGCCGATGGAGGCGCCCGGCTGGATGGCGCCGGACTTCTGCTGGAGGGCGTCGAGGTTCGAGGCGTACGAGCCCAGGTTGCGCAGCGTGCCGCCGTCCCAGTTCAACTCGCTGGTGTGGACGGCGTCGTCGGCCTTGAGGATGGTGCCCTGGACCTCCAGGGAGCCGCCCGCCAGGTTGTAGGTGCCGCCTTCGCCCGGGACGAACTTGTTGCCGTACGCCAGGTTGCCGCCCGCGGTCACGGTGCCGTCATTGTGCTGAATGATGTTGGGCCCCGCGGCGGTGGTGTCGTTGCCGAGGGTGATGTCGTCGAGCACGGTCAGGTCGGCGCCGGTGTTGATCTGAAGGATGGTATCGGTGGGCGAGTCGCCGCCCTCCGTGGCGAGGGTCAGGGCCTTGATCTCCTGGGGCGTGTCGAGGGTCACGACGTCGCTGCCGGCGGCGGCGCCGGTGCCCTTGATCATGGCGTGGTGGTCGGCGGCGGGGAGCACGCCCTCGCTCCACCGGTCCGTATCCGTCCAATTGCCGTCGTCCGGGTTGAGCGCGAAGTCCCAGATGTTGGTCTTGACCAACGGATCCAGGCCGGCCCCGCCGTTGTACAACTGGCCGACCTCGGTGGGTGACAGCGTCCGCGTCCAGACGCCGACCTCGTCAGCGAGGCCTTGGTAATACTCTGTATTGTTCTGGCGGCAGCCGATCCAGAAATCGCCGGTGGCTTGAAAGTCGTTACCAGCGGTCTTGTTGCCCACGAACGCGCCGTCCAGGTACACGGTCTGCATATTACTTGTCGAGTCGTAGGTGCAAATAAAGTGGTGGTAGTTGGCCGTGTCGGTAAACGCGGCGTCCTGGACATTGAGGTCATCGCCGTAAAACGCGAAGGAGAATTGGTTGTTACCCCTGAAGCCGACGTGCAACGCGTTGTCGGTGCTGCCGCTTGTGCCTTGCCCGAGGACCCACTCTTGTGTATTGGCCCTGCTCCGCTTGACCCAGAGGCTGAGGGAGAAGGACTTCTCGGCGATGTCGATTCCCTGCGCGGTGACCTTGTCGCCGTTGCCGTCGAGTGTGACGGCCGCGTCGCCCAACACGGCGTCCGGGCTGTAGCCGGCATCGCCGCTGAAGGTGCCGTCGTGGCCGTTGCCGGTCTTGTCTTCCAAGGTATAGTCCAGTGACCAGTAGGCCTCCAGGTCGTCGCGCAGGGCGGCCCGGGCCGTCCCGGTGGCGACAAGCAGGAGGCCGATGGCCGCGGCGACCACCAGCGTTCCCAGCAACTTCGAATAACCGTGGCTAGTCATGACTTTCTCCCTCGATCCAGACGTGACCGTGCGTGTCTGTTTGCCGGCATTGGCATACTGCCATATGCGTACGGCCCCCCACCCCAGCGGCGGGGTGCCGTGTGACGATGTGGATTGGTCGTGTACGATGAAGACGCGCCTTGCAACCCCCTCATCCCGTCATACCCGTCCGATAACCTGCACCGTAAAGGCCTGAACCGCCTTTACAGCCGGATTACCGGCCGGAAGTGCCAAGGGAATATAGCCCATACAGGCGGAAAGTCAAATCAGGGCGGGGTTTTTTTTCGCCAAACCGCAGGCCAGACGCCCTTAACCGAATCTTCGCACGTTGCCCAGATTCTCATTGCTCGGCGACGCCGGGGCCCGCTGCGCCGTCCCGCCAGGCGGCCGAAACCGCCAGAAGGGCCGCCGCCGCCGTCTCGACCCGCAGCACCGTCCGGCCGAGGCGGACCGCCGTGGCCCCGGCATCGGCCAGGAGGGCCCGCTCGGCGTCCGTCAGGCCGCCCTCCGGCCCGACATAGAGATGGAGCGTTTGGGGGCAGGGCCCACGGGGCAGGGCGGCCAGGACCCGGGCCACCGGCCGCGCGGCCGCGCCGGCGTCGCCGACGAGGGCGGGCTCGCCGGCGGGCAGCGCCTCGGCAAGCGGACGGACCGGCTCGATGACCGGCAGGTGCGCCCGGCCGGCCTGCTTGGCCGCCGCGATGCACCGCGCCTCCCACCGGCCTCGCGCCGTCGGCGACAGGGCCTCGCCGCCCGCCACGCTCCGCGCGAAGCGCACCGGCGCCAGGCGCGCCGCGCCCAGTTCCGTCGCCTTCTCCAGGAGCCACTCCAGGCGCTTGCCCTTCGGGACGGCGAACGCCAGGCGCAGCGCCGGCGCCGGCTCGGGCCCGGCCGTGCGGACCGACTCGACCGTCGCGGTCACCCCGCCGCGCGCCACGTCGGCGATGCGTGCGGCCGCGACGGCGCCGCGGCCGTCGAAGAGTTCGACTCCCTCGCCCGGGCCGAGGCGGAGGACGTGGGCGGCGTGGTGCGCCTCGGAGGCGGGCAGCGCGACGTCCGCCCCGGCGCGCAGCGCGGGGACGGCGCCGGCGGTCGGCGGGACGAAGAAGCGCGGCGGCCGGGACGGGGTCATCGTCGGCTCGCGATCCCTGGGCGACGGCGTGCCTGCGCGCCTGCGGGGCGGACCGGACGCAGGCCGCGCGCACCGAAGCGTACCACAATCGCGGCGCGCGATAAAGAGGACGCAGCCTGTCGGCGCGCGGCACCGTCGGGGGGAGGCCCAATGCGAGATGCGGGAGGCGGCGGTCAGCCTCGCGGCCGGCCTCCCGGCCGCGAGGCCAATGGGGTAGGAGTTGTTCTAGGGTTCGGCGTCGGCCTCGCCCATGACCTCGATATTATTGTAGGCGAGCAGCGTGCCCTTGGCCCGTTCCAGCAGGGCGAGGGCGATCATGTAGTCGGCCATGGCGCGGACCTCGTCGACCTTGGCGTCGGCCAGGTCGCGCTGGGCCTCCAGGAGGTCCTTTTGCAGGGCCGCCCCCGCCGCCACGTTCGCCCGCTGGTCGCGGAGGGTCTGCTCGGCCGCCTCCCGGGCCGCACGGGTGGCCAGGATGCTTTCCTCGGCGGCCGCCACGTCGCGGACGGTCTGGCTGACCTCCAGCAGGATCTGCTGCCGCGTGTCCTCCCGCCGGCGGACGGCGACGGCCTGCTCCAGGCGGCTGCGTTCGTGGGCGGCGGTGCGGGCCCGGTTCCCGATGGGAATCCGGAACTCCAACCCTGCCTGCCAGTCGAAGAACGTCGTCGTGAACGCCTCCTGCATGGCCGGACTCAGGTCGCTGTCCAGCCCGTTCAGGGTGTACCCGGCCGCCAGGTCCAACTGCGGGAGACGCTCGTTGCGGGCCACGCGTTCCAGGACGTTGGCCTGGTCGACGGCCGCGGAGGCCTGGTCCATCTCGGGCCGGTGCTTCATGGCGGCCAGGAGGCTGTCCTGATACATGCGGCGGGTGATGGGCACGGGCTCGGTGGGCGGCCGGTCGGAGGCGGTCAGGAGGGCGGGTTCCTCCAGCGGCAACGCCGGATCGTTCAGGAGCCGCTTCAGCCGGTCGCTCGTCTGGGCCAGGACGAGGCGTGCGGCCACGAGGTCCGCCTCCCGCCGCGTGACGGCGCTCTCGGCCAGGCTGACGACGACGCGGCGGGCCTTGCCCTCGTCGAAGCGGCGGCGGGCGATGCGGCGGTTCTCCCGGGCCGCCTCCAGCGCCTCGGTGAGGGCACGGACACGGACCTCGGCCACCGCCAGGTTCCAGTACGTCCGCTCGACCTCCAGCAGGGTGTCCATGATGCGGGCCTTGAAGTCGGCCAGGCTGACGCGGTGGTCGAGGCGCGCCAGGACGATCGGGCTCTTCGTGACCTCCAGGCCGGCGCCGCGGAGCAGCGGCTGGCGCAGGACGAGGTTCAGGTCCGTGTCGTACTGCGGATTCGGCATGAAGAACGTGCTGTTGGAATCGATATACGTCCAGTCCTGGCTGAGGGCGAGCGCGGCCCCCGTGGGCAGGAGCGTCTCGACGCCCGTGTCGAAGTCCCACTGCTTGGTGACGAGCGTGGCGGCCCCGGCGAGGAACGTGCCGGCGTCCTGCCGCACCCGGCCCAGGGCGTTGTTCAGGTACCAGGCGGGGTCGAAGAGGGCCTCCGCCTCCACGACGCGGGTCTCGGCGATGGCCGGGCCGAACCGGGCGATCTGGATCCGGAGGTTGTTCGCCAGCGCCCGCCGCAGGCATCCTTCGAGCGTGAGCGGCACGCGGTCGGCGTCGCGCGTGATGGGATCGATGAAACCGTCCGGGGCACCCGCCGGTGCGGCGCGGGCGCGGCCGGCGCGCGCGGCGTCCCCGCCGGCGGGGCGGGCGTCGGAGGCGGCCAGGGGGCGGGAATCGGCGCCGGAGGCGCGGCGATGCGCCGAGGCCCGGTCGGCCGCCTCGTCGGCCGGCGGGGCGGGGGCCTCGATCGGCCAGGCGTCCAGGACGGACTCGCCGGCCTCCTCCACGCCCGTGCCGGGGCCGCGCCCGCAGCCGCCGAGCAGGGCGGGGCCCAGCAGGACGGCCGAGACGGCGGCAAGAAGGAAGGTGGGAACGGGTCGCGGTGATCGGTTGGAGGTCATGCGGCGGTCTCGTGCAGCCGTCGGGCGCTGCCCCTGGCCGAGGCGCGCTGTTCAACGCCGGGCGCGCGGCACGCGTCCGCGGCCGGGCGAAAGCGCCGGCTCCCCCGCGCTCGACGCACATGCTTTCGCCGACGGCGAAAGCATGCCACCCCCGCCGGATGCCGGCCCGCGCCGGATGGTTGACATCTTATAACTGTTCCGAGGGGGAAATCAACACAATGGCCGGACACGTGGGGAGACCGCCAGGCCGTCCGACGCCCGCTGGAGCGGTTTAACCTTGGGTGGTAGCGCGGTGGTTCTCCGTAACCACCGCGCTCGACGCCGCGCTCGTCTTGCGCGCGGCCGGCCGGGAGCCCCGCGACGCGGGAAGGGCGGCGTTCGCCCTCACCCCATCCCTCTCCCGGCTCCGCGGCCGAAGCCCGCTATGCCGAGGCGAAGGCCCGTCAAGGGAGAGGGGGCTTCGCTACGCCTCACCGTACATCGCCAGCATCCGTCGGGCGGTGTCGGCGACGCGCCGCCGCAGCGCAGGGGGCGACACCACCTCCACCTGGTCGCCGTAACCGAGCACCCACCACACGATCTCCGCCAGGCCGTCCACGGTGGCGCGGAAGTGGACGCACCCGTCCTCGTCCCACGCCACCTGCTGGGTGCGGTGCCAGGTGACCTCCGCCACGTTCGGGCCGACGAGCGGGCTGAACTTCAGATGGACCTCATGCGCCGTGTCGCCGCGCATCAGCCGCCACGCGTTGCCGAGATGCTGCTCCAGCGTCAGCCCCTTGGGCCGCGTGAACCGCCCGTCGGCTGGCTCCAACGTCTTGAACCGGCCGAGTTTGAACGTGCGGACCTCCTTGTGCCGCGACGACCGCCCGATGACGTACCACGCCCGGTCGTTGAAGAGGAGCCAGTACGGCGCCAGGCGGGTCCGGATCTGCCCCTCGTCGTGGAACGAGATGTAGACGGCCTCCAGGGGCCGGCCCTTGCGGATGGCGTCCTGGACGAGGCGGTACGTGGGGTGCAGGCCGCGGTGCCGGGCCGTCGGCGGCGTCCGCACGACGGTGGTCCGGGCAAGGCGTTCGATGAGGGCCCGCATCCCGAGGGGCAGGGACGCCTCGATCTTGGCGGCGGCGTCGTGGGCGGGCTCCAGCAGGGGCAGGCCGCCCGTCCGGCCGAGTTCGCCCGCCAGCAGGACCACCGCCAGCGCCTCCTCCAGCCGCAGGTTCACGGCGGGCATCAGGCCGGTCTCGTGCACCTCGTACCGGCCGGACGCCCCGTCGAAGAAGACGGGGATGCCGGCGGTCTCCAGGGTGTTGAGGTCGCGGTAGATCGTCCGCCGCGACACGCCGCACGCCTCGGCCAACTGGGCGGCGTTGTACGGCCGGCGGGTCTCCAGGAGCGTCAGCAGTTTCAGGACGCGGTGCAGCCGGGTGACGCGCATGGGCCTGTGCCCCGCCTGAGGTGCCGCGAGACGGTAGCACATGCGGCAGGAAGGTTCAAGCCGCAAGCCGCAGGAAGGCAGCAGGCAACCGGCAACGGGCAACGGGAAGCGGCAACGACACGTTCAGGCGCGGCGCGCCGCGGAGCGCGGCCGTCGCCGCAAAAGCAGGGCCGCGCCGCCGGCCGCCAGCAGCGCGAGGGTCGCCGGCTCGGGCGTCAGGGTCATCGCGCCGAGGTCCAGGCCGTCCAGGATGAGGTGACGGACGACCACGACGTCGGCGCCGACGAGGCGCACCACGCCGCCGTCGCGGATGTCGAGCGTAACGAGGTGCTGGTTCGCGCCGAAACGGAGTTCGGCGCCGGCGACGCGCATCGAGAGGTGCGCATCGTCCATGAGGCCCGTGCCGGAGGCGTCGGTGTGCATGTCGACCTCGCCGCCGAGGACCTCGAAGACGGCCCCGGCGGCGTGGGTCTGCGGGCCGTCGATGACGAGCGTGCCCTCGCCGGTCTTCGTCAGGGTCTCGCCCGCCGCGTTGTCCAGGAGCCCCTCGAAGACGACCGTGCCGAGGGCGGCGGCGTCGACGTCCAGCGGCTCGGCCAGGACGACGCCGCCCGGGCCGACCGTCAGCGAACAGCCGTCCGCGACGGTCACGCGGCGCTGGCGCAGGCCGCCCGCGGTGACCGAGGCGCCGTCGGTCAGTTCGAGGCTTCCTGATCCCTCGACGGCGCCGACGCTCACGGCCGGGTCGCCCGTGCCGCCGTCGAACGTCATCACGCCGTCGTTCCGGTAGGCGCCCGCGCCGGAGAGGCTGCCGCAGAAGACGGCCGTCGCCTCCGGCGCCACGGTCACGGTGCCGGCCGAGTCGATGTCGGCATACAGGTGAGCGGGACCGGTGCCGGTGACGTGGACGGCGCCGCCGGCCAGGGTCATCGAACCGCTCAGGGCCTTGGCCTCGGCGCCCGTGAGGGTGAGGTCGCCCGTGCCCGTGAGCGTCCCCTCGCAGTAGACGCCGCCGTTCTCCCAGGTGATCGTGCCGTTGTTCGTCAGGTCGCCGGCGACGGTGAGGTCGCCGTTGCGGCCGATGATGGCGGCGCCGGCCTGGTTGTCGAGGTGGCCGACGACGCGGGTGTCGGCCCAGAATTGCATCTCGCCCTGGTTGGTGAGGGTGCCGAAGGCGTCGCCGTCGCCGGGCAGGTCGATGGTGCCGAAACCCGCGAAGGCGGCCCCGTTCTTGTGGGTGAGATTCGGGGCGGAGAGGGTGCCGCCGAGGAGGTTTACGGTCGCGCCGGCGGGGTTCTCGAGGTCGCAGCGGGTCAGGGTGACGCCGCCGCCCGCGCCCACGGTCAGGGTCCCCTCGTGGACGAGGGCGTCGGCGTCGATGAAGAGGGCGGCGCTGGCGCCGGCCTCGAGGCGGCCGGTGCTCGTCAGGGTGCCGGTCTCGCAGAAGACGCTGAGGGCCCCGGTCTCGGCGCGGAGGGTGCCGGCGTTGGCGATGCCGGAGGGCGTGTGGAGGGTGCCGGCCCCGGTGATGACGGCGTCGGCGGGGTTGGCGAGTTCGGCGTCGCTGCCGACGGCCCCGCCGCGCAGGCTGAGGAGGTCGTGGTTGACGAACGCGAAGGTCCAGAGGGCGGCGGCGGTGTGGGCCCGGACCTCGCCGTCGTTCGTCAAGGTGCCGTAGAGGTTCAGCGTCCCGTGAACGTTGAAGAGGCCGTCCGCCTCGTTCGCGACGTCGCCCAGATAGTTGACCATGCCGCCGCGGACCGTCCACGTGCCCTCGTTGGTGATGGGGCCGTACAGGTCGATGTTCTCGACGGCGAGGCCGCCGGAGTTCGTGAAGGCGTCGAACTGCAAATACACGCGGGCGCCTTCCCAGTTTTCCAGTTGCGTGATCCCGCCCGGGTTGTTGGCGGTAACGGTCGCGACGCGGTGCGACTGGTCGAGTTCGACGTAGTAGTCGCCGTTCAGGTAATCGAAGTAGACGTCCCAGTCGTACCCGTTGGCGTAGTAGTCCGGGACGAGCCCGAAATAGGGATACCAGTGGTTGGGGTCGAGGTCCTCCCAAATACCGTTGGCGCCGCCCTGCCAGGGCCGCCACTGGGCGGTCCTCCTGGCGGCAGTGGCGCAGGGGACGCCCAGGAGGACTACCAGGGCGATGATGAGCAGCGAACGGCCAAGGGTCATGGCATGGGTTTCCCGGAAGCGGGCGGGGCCCGCGGACCCCCTCGGACCGGGTACTGTACCCGATAAAGCGGGCGAAAGCAAACGCGGCCGGCGGGAAACCCACAACGCGCTTGACGCGCCCGCCGCCCTGTGCGCTACTGGAAACGATGCCGGCGCCGTGGGCAGGCGCAAGGCGGTTTCAGTTCGGCGCGGCGCACGGCCGGGCAAGACCGGCCGTGGCACGGGGCGGGCCACATTGGGCGCGGCGCACGGCCGGGCAAGGCATGCCCTGAGCGGAGTCGAACTGGCCGGCCGTGGCACGGGGCGGGCCACATTGGGCGCGGCGCACGGCCGGACAAGACCGGCCGTGGCACGGGGCGGGCCACATTGGGCGCGGCGCACGGCCGGACAAGACCGGTCGTGGCACGGGGCGCCATATTCAGCCGCCGCCCTTGCGCGGCGCGTTCCCCGTCGAATGAGGATTGGCATCGATGGCAAGAGAAACCGACCCCTCCGACATGACGAAACGCGAGGCCGAGAAGCGGGCCGAGGACCTCCGCGACGCCATCGCGCGTTTCAACTATCAGTACCACGTCCTGGACGACCCGGTGGTTTCCGACGCGCAGTTTGACGTGAGCATGGAGGAACTCAGGTCCATCGAGGACGCGTACCCCGACCTCGTCACGCCGGAGAGCCCCACCCGGCGCGTGGGCGGACAGCCGCGCGAAGGCTTCGAGACCCGCGACCACGAAACCCCCATGCGGAGCCTCCTCTCCGTCTACGACGAGGAGGGCATGCGACGGTTCGCCGACACCTGCCGCAAGGAACTCGACGAGGACGCCGTGCCCCTCGTCGCCGAGCCGAAGTACGACGGCGTCAGCATCGAGATCGTCTACGACCACGGCAAGTACACGGCCGCCGCCACGCGCGGCGACGGGCAGAGGGGCGAGGACGTGACGGCCAACGTCCGGACCATCGCCGAGGTGCCGATGCGCCTCCGCGCGGGCGATGCCACCGTGCCGAACCATCTCGTGGTCCGCGGCGAGGTGTACATGGAGAAGGAGGAGTTCGAGGCGTTCAACCGCCGGCAGGAGGAGGCGGGCCACAAGACCTTCGCCAACCCGCGCAACGCCGCCGCCGGCAGCCTCCGGCAACTGGACCCGAAGATAACGGCGGAGCGTCCGCTGCGGATCTTCTTCTGGGAAATGGCCCCGGCGTCCTCGTCCCGGGCCGATACCCAGTGGGCGTGCCTGGAGGCGATGCGGGACCTCGGCCTCAAGATCTGCCCGGAGACCGCCCGCATCGAGGGCGTCGACGAGGCCATCCGGTGGCACCACGACCTGGAGCAGCGCCGCGACGATCTGCCGTACGAGATCGACGGGTGCGTCTTCAAGGTCGACCGCCTCTCGGACCACGAGCGGCTGGGCGTGCGGGCGGCGAACCCGCGGTGGGCCATCGCCTACAAGTTCGCCCCGCGACAGGAGACCACGACGATCAGGGACATCCAGGCGCAGGTCGGCCGGACCGGGGCCGTCACGCCCGTCGCGAAACTCGAACCCGTCCAGATCGGCGGCGTCACGGTCACGAACGTCAGCCTGCACAACCAGGACGAGGTGGACCGCAAGGACATCCGCGTCGGCGACACGGTCCTCGTGGAACGGGCCGGCGACGTCATCCCGCACGTCGTGAAGGTCGTCGAGGAGAAGCGGCCGAAGGGGGCGAAGCCGTACCACTTGCCCGAGACGTGCCCCGTGTGCGGCGGGGAGGTCGTGAAGCCCCCCGGCGAGGCCGTCACCCGCTGCACGAACGCTTCCTGCCCCGCCCAGGTCAAGGAGAGCATCCTGCACTGGGGGTCGAAGCAGGCCCTCGACATCGACGGCCTCGGCGAGAAACTCGTCGACCAACTCGTCGAGACGGACCTCGTGGCCGACGTCGCCGACCTGTACGACCTGGAGGCCGACGCGGTGGCGGACCTCGAGCGGATGGCCGAGAAGAGCGCCGCGAACCTCGTCGAGGCGATCGAGGCGAGCAAGGACCGGGCCACCCTGCCGCGGGTCGTCTACGGCCTGGGCATCCGCCACGTGGGCCGGGCCATGGCCGACGTCCTGGCCGCCCGCTTCGGCTCGCTGGACGACCTCGCCGACGCCGACGAGGACGACCTCCTGGCCGTCGAGGACGTGGGGCCCGAGGTGGCCGGCAGCATCGCCGACTGGTTCGAGAACGAGAAGAACCGGGCGCTCCTGAAGAAACTGAGAGACCGCGGCATCGACCCCAAGATGGAGAAGCCGACGGGCGGGGGGAGGCTCGAGGGCCTCACGATCGTCGTCACGGGCGAACTGGAATCCATGACCCGCGACGAGGTCCAGGAACGCATCCGCCGCGAGGGCGGGAAGGCCGCCTCCAGCGTCTCCTCCAAGACCGATTACCTCGTCCTCGGCGCCAGCCCGGGCGCCTCCAAGACCCGCGACGCCGAGAAGCACGGCACCGAAACGCTGGACGAGGACGGGTTCCTGGAGTTGCTCGGCGAAAAGTAGCGGCGCGGCGCAATACTGTTGAACCGGCGACCGAAGGTCGCCGGTCGTGTTGCGAGCGGTTCTGGCAGGCTGCCCCGCGCGGAGCGGCCCGTGTTCGCCGGCCCGCTTGCGGGCCGCGCGCCGTTTTCGGAGTGCACGGCCGGACAAGGCCGGCCGTGGCACGTGGCGGGGGAGCGGGCCGCACGCCGTGGGGCGCGCCGGTACGTATCAGCATTTCGCGGCGACGTACCGTCGCCGGGTCAACGTCGCGCATCGAGAATCGGTCAGAGGGAGGCCAACCATGCCCCGGAACGATTTCAAGACCCTCTTCGTCGAGGTCGAGGACTGGGAGTCCGATTTCCTCCGCTCCCATTGCCAGGAGCACTGCGACTTCGAGACGGCCGAGGACACGGTCCAGGAGATGGACCTGGAGCCGCACCGGGACGCCGCCTGCCTCTCCCCGTTCATCCACAGCCAGGTCACCGAGGAGGTGCTGGAGGCGCTGCCGAACCTGCGGCTCATCACCACGCGCTCCACGGGCGTGGACCACATTGCCGTGGACGCCTGCCGCGAGCGCGACATCACCGTCTGCAACGTGCCCACCTACGGGGCGAACACGGTGGCCGAGCACACCTTCGCCCTGGTGCTGGCCCTGACGCGGCGGGTCCACAAGGCGTACGAGCAGACGATCCGCGGCCGGTTCAGCATCGAGGGGCTCCGCGGCATCGACCTCAGGGACCGGACCCTCGGCGTCGTGGGGACGGGCTCGATCGGCACGCACGTCATCCGCATCGCCCTGGGGTTCCAGATGCGGGTCCTGGCGTACGACGTGGCGCCCGTGGCGGCGATGGCCGACGCCCTCGGCTTCCGGTACGTCGACCTGGACACGCTGCTCGCCGAGTCGGACATCGTGACGCTGCACTGCCCGCTGACGGACGAGAACGAGCACATGATCGACTCAGGTGCCATCGGCCGCATGAAGGACGACGCCATCCTCATCAACACGGCCCGCGGCGGGCTGGTGGACACCGACGCCCTCGTCCAGGCCCTTCGCAACGGGAACCTGGCGGGGGCAGGGCTGGACGTCCTGGAGGAGGAGACGGCCATCCGGGAGGAGGGCGAGATGCTCTCCCGCCGGTACGACAGCGGGGCGCTCCTGACGATGGTCCAGAACACGCTGCTGCTGCGGATGGATAACGTCATCGTCACGCCGCACATCGGCTTCAACAGCGAGGAGGCGGTGCACAAGATCCTGAGTACGACCATATCCAACGTGTCGTCGTTCCTGGCCGGCCACCCCCAGAATGTGGTAGACGAGACGGCCTAGAGACGGGTGGCACGCTTTCGCGCTGTTGCGGAAGCGCGTGTCCGGCGCGCGCCCGTCGGATGCCTTCGCGAAGGCGCGAAAGCCGCCACCCCGCGGTTCGGACGCCGGGCAGGCCTGTGGAGGGGCGCGCGCGTCGTGTGGCTGCGTCCGCCGGTCACCCCCAACATGTTGTGGCCCCCCGGCATATCTTTCGATTTTTGGATGAAGTCCCACGCCGCAACGCTATAATGGACGTTCGGCGGCACCACCTCGTGGAAAGGCAGTCATGGCCAAGCAGTCACTCGCGTCGGGCTTGCCCATCGCCCGCATCTTCGGCATCACGGTCCGCGTCCACGTGACGTGGCTGATTATCGTGGCCCTGCTCACCTACAGCCTGGCGGAGGTGGTGCTGCCCCTGAGCAGCATGGCCGAGGGCGGATGGTGGGGCAAGGGCGCCGAAATCGAGGCCCGCATGCAGGAGTACGCCCAGGACCATCCCGGCATGCCGGAAGAGGCGATCCACAAACGCTTCGGCGTGGACCTGTGGCCGCGGTGGCAGTACTGGATTCTCGGACTGATCGGGGCCCTGGGGCTCTTCGTCTGCGTCCTGGCCCACGAACTGGCGCACAGCCTGGTGGCGAAGGAGGAGGGCATCCCGGTGGAGGGCATCACGCTGTTCATTTTCGGCGGGATGGCCCGGATCGGCGGCGAGGCCCGCACGCCGGACATCGAGTTCAAGGTGGCCGCCGCCGGCCCCGTCATGAGCCTCGCCATCGGGGCGGCCTGCGGTATCATGTACCTGGTGGGCGGTCACTCCCTGCCGCCGCAGGCGCGGTCGCTCCTCTTCTACTTTGCGTTCATCAACCTGCTGCTGATGACGTTCAACCTGGTGCCGGGGTTCCCGTTGGACGGCGGGCGGCTGCTGCGGGCCGTCCTCTGGAAGATCCTCGGCAACTTCCGCCAGGCCACCCACGTGGCGTCCTGGTGCGGGCGGGGCGTGGCGGGGGCGCTGATCGGCCTCGGCGGCCTGAGCCTGGTCTTCGGCGGCATGCTGGGCGGGTTCTGGCTCGTCGTCATCGGCCTGTTCCTCTGGCACGCCGCCAAGGCCAGTTACGAGCAGGTCCGCTTCCGCGAGGCCCTGAAGGGCCTCACGGCCCGCGACGCCCTCACCGAGGACGCCACCACCGTCGAGCCGGACCTCCCCGTCGACCGGCTCATCGGCGAGTACTTTTACAAGTACCGCCGGCGGACGTTCCCCGTCGTCGGCGACGACGGCCGCGTCCAGGGCGTGGTGCGATTGGGAGACGTGCGCTCACTCGGCCGGCACGAGCGCGAGCGCCGAACCGTCCGGGAGGTCATGCGGCCGGTCGGCGACGCCGGCACCGTCTCGCCGGACGAGGAACTGGCCGCCGTCTTCCAGAAACTCGCCCAGGGCGACGGCAAGTACCTGCCGGTCGTGGCCGAGGACGGGACCCTCGCCGGCGTCGTCACGCAGCACGACCTGATGAACCTCCTGGAGATACGCAGCGAACTCGGCGAGGCCGGGTGAGCGGCTGTTCCGTAAAGGGAACGTGCCACGGCCGGTCTTGTCCGGCCGTGAGCATGCCACGCGTAGACACGGCAACCGGGTGCGGCGCGGTGGCCCGGGAGGGCCACCGCGCGGAACGTGAGCGAAGCGCCAACGCCCGGCCGTGAGCGCAGCGAACGGCCGGGAACACGAACGCCGTAACTCTGGCACGGACAACGACATGCAGCCCGAAGGCCACACGGCCGACCTGTGGACGCCCGCCGACGGCGAGGCCGTCGACTGCTTCCTGTGCGCCCACCGGTGCCACATCGCCCCGGGGTCGCGCGGGGTCTGCAAGGTCCGCGAGAACCGCGCCGGCACCCTCGTCACGCTCGTCTACGGCCGGGTCATCGCCAACCACGTGGACCCCATCGAGAAGAAGCCGCTGTTCCACTTCCTGCCGGGGTCACGGGCGTACTCCATCGCGACGGTCGGGTGCAACTTCCAGTGCGGGTTCTGTCAGAACTGGCAGATCTCCCAGTGGCCGCGGTCGTCGGCCGGCGAGATGCCCGGCCAGCCCCTGTCGCCGGAGGAGGTCGTCCAGGACGCCGCCCGCCACGGCTGCGAGTCCATCTCGTACACGTACACCGAGCCGACGATCTTCTTCGAATACGCCCGCGATACGGCCGTCCTGGCCCGCAAGGAGGGCATGAAGAACACGTTCGTGACGAACGGGTACATGACGCCCGAGACCGTCGAGAAGGCCGCCGAATGGCTCGACGCCGCCAACGTCGACCTGAAGGCCTGGAGCGACGCGTTCTACCGCAAGGTCTGCAAAGGGCGGCTGGAACCGGTGAAAGAGACGATCCGCGGCATGCACGAGGCCGGCATCCACGTGGAGGTCACGACGCTGCTCGTCCCCGGCCAGAACGACGCGCGGGACGACCTAGCGGGCATCGCGGGGTTCATCGCCTCGGTCTCGCCGGACCTGGTGTGGCACGTGACGCGGTTCCATCCGGATTACAAGGACCACGAGACGCCGCCGACGCCCGTGGAGACGATCCGGCGGGCGATCGACGTCGGCCGCCAGGCCGGCCTCCGGTACGTCTACGCCGGGAACATCGCCGGCATGCAGGACACCGAATGCCCCGCGTGCGGGGCCATCGTCATAGAGCGGCGCGGGATGGGCGTTTCCGGCATGAGGCTCCGGGGGACCGCCTGCGAGGCGTGCGGGGCCGAATTGCCGATCGTCGTGGGTGACGCGCATCGATAAGGATTCGCCAATGGCCAAATCGAGCAAATCCAAGTCCGGGTCCAGGTCCAAGTCCGCCCGCAAGTCCAAATCCTCCAAGAAGAAGAGCCGCGAGCGCCCCTCGAAGGCCGCCAGGACGACGTCGAAGAAGGCCTCGTCCGCCAAGGCCAAGACCGGGGCGAAGGCATCGGCCAAGAAGAGCGGCGGCTCGGACGCCAAACGTCGGCGCTCCCGCTCCAAACGCCGGCGGACCAAGATCGGCTTCATCGGCCAAGGGCTGATGGGCGTGCCGATGGCGGCCCGGCTCCTTCAGGCCGGCTTCTCCCTCCAGGTCTGGAACCGCACGCCGGAGAAGGCCAAGGAGACCGTGGAGGCGGGCGGCACGTTTGCCGAAACCCCCGCCGCCGCCGCCAAGGGGGCCGACGTCGTCATCCTCATGGTCTCCGACGACGCCGCCCTCGATGCCGTCCTCTTCGGCGAGAAGGGGGCCAGCCGCGGACTCAAACGCGGCGCCGTCGTCGTCAACTGCTCCACGACGAGCCCGACGATTGCGTTCCGGGCGGCGACGGCCCTCCGCAGCCTCTCCGTCCGTTACCTGGAGGCCCCGGTCATGCGGAGCGTCCATGCGGCCAGGGAAGGGCACCTCCAGATCCTCGTCGGCGGCAAGGGGGAGGACCTGGAGAAGGCCCGGAAGGTCCTGGAGACGCTCGGCTCCGACATCCATCACGTGGGCGACGTCGGCAAGGCCGCCACGTTGAAACTCGCCTGCAACGTCCTCCTGGCGTGCCTGACGCAGGCGTTTGCGGAGTATTTCGTCCTGGCCCGCAAGAACGGCGTCCCGTTCGAGACGATGATGGAGGTCCTGCACGCCGGCCCGCTGGATTCGGCCGCCCTGCGCGACAGCGAGCAGATCGTCGTCAATCCCGGCGGCCGGCCGAACTTCTTCCTCCGCCACATGCACAACGACCTGAACCTGGCCATGGAACTGGCCCAGCAACTGGACGTGCCGGTCCCGCTGACGGCCACGACGCGGCAACTGCTCTCGGCGGCCGAGAACGTGGGCCTCGGCAACGCCGATTGCGGGGCCCTGGTGGAACTGATGAGCAAATGGTCCGGCGTGGCCATGCGGGGGTGAGGGGTAGAGTTCAAGGTTCAAGGTTCGAGGTTCGAGGCTCGGATCTCAAGGCTTGGCGCGCGGGGGCAGCCCGAACGCCGGTTGGGCGTCGATTGACGCAGGGGTGCCTGGTGTTCGCCGGTCGGCCCGCCTTCGCCCTTTGGGCTGCGGCGGGTAACCTTGCGGGCCGGGCATGTTGAGCCGGCGACGGCTTGTGAGGGCGAAGCCGAATGGCGAAGCCCCGCACGTCGCCGGCCGTGGGCGCACCAGGACGCTTCGCCCGGTCGCGGCGACCTTCGGTCGCCGGTCGTTTTGACGGGGCGGTACCTGTTTTTCGCTTCGCGGCGCCCTTCGGTCGCCGGCTCAACGGGCTGTGGGCGCACGGTTGCGGTTCTTGGAGTGCGACGGCCTGCCGCCGCTTTGCCGTTCGCCGCGCTCCGCTGCGCGTCGCGGCTAAAAGGTGGCGTTGCCTATGCCGTTGCCTGGTGCCCTTTTCCGGTTGCCTGATGGCTGTGTTTCGACACTTTAAGAAAACGCGATTTCGCGCGAACCCGGGAAATGGCCCTTTTCGGCTTCCCGATGGTCGATTCTGGCCCGTGAGGGACGATTGCGGGGTCGAATGTTAAAATGGGTAAGGCGAAACGCGCGACTTTTGCCCCGCTTTTTTCGGAAACGCGCGAAAACGCGCCGGAAATGACCCGGTTTTTTCGGGTTTTTGATCCATCATCAGCGTCGCTCCATATGAACTAAAAGCGCGATTGCGGAAGGCAGCCGGCAACGGGCAACAGGCCACGACAACGCCGACGGCACCCGCCACGGCGAGATTCCTCCACTCGGCCTCGCGGCGCGAGGCCTCGGTCGGAATGACACGCTGCGGCCGGCCCTCCTACCGCCGCTTCGCGTACTTGATGGTGCACCCGTACGGTTTGGTCTTCGGCGTTCCGGGTTCCTTGGCGGTCAGGAGGGCCTGGAGGGCCTTCTCGACGTAGTTGACCCGCTGCTCGGGGTCCTTCTCGCCCTCGGGGTCGTTGTCGACGGCCCCCTCGTAGGCGATCGTGCCGTCGGGGGCCTTGATGAAGATGTGCGGCGTGTGGGTGGCCCCGTAGAGGCGGCCGACCCGGCCCAGATGGTCGTCCAGGATGGGGTACGGCACCCCGTGCTGCTGGGCGGCCTTCTTGTTGGCCTCCACGGACCCGTTGTAGGTGCTGTTGATGGCCAGCCAGACGACCTTGGTGCGTTTCTTCTTCTTCTTCTTCCGACCGCGCCGCGGGGCGGGCTGGGGGTCCGGCTGACCGGGAATCCCGAACTTGTACTCCTCGTACAGTGTCTTGAACGTGCCCTCCCGGTAGTGCCGCTGGCAGACCGGGCAGTCGAAGTTCACCCATTCCAGGACGACGATCTGGCCGCGGAACTTCGACATGAAGACCTTCTCGCCGTTCTGGTCCGTGAGGACGAACGCCTTGGCCCGCGGCTTGCTCGGGTCGGGCAGCGGCGGGACCTTGGCCGGCAGGGCGGAGGCGAGGAACGTCCCCGCCGCCAGAGCGGCCAGGGCGAGGATGAGCGGCGTGCGGCGCATGGCGGGCTCCTTCCGGAGAAGGTTGCAGAGCGTATCCCTCTCCTCGGCGGGAGAGGGCAGGGTGAGGGGGAACGGGCAGGGATGCGATTAGCGCGGCGGGCAGTCTTGCCCGCCGCGCGGTGCCCAAGACGGGGCACCTCGCAATACCTTCACCCTCACCCCATCCCTCTCCCGTCAAGGGAGAGGGGGTCAAATGACCGCGGGTTGCATGTTTCCAACAGGTGCAAACCCCTCACGGGTCGGCGGGTTTCGCCTTCTTCACGGCCGTGAGCGGCATGTCCAGCCGGACGCCGCGTCGCTCACCCTTGGCATTCGTATAGGCGACGACGGCCTCTAGGGCCTGGCGGTCGAGGTCGTACCCTTTGAGGCGCCGTGCGGTGAAGGTGATCTCGGTTCGCCGCTTCCCGGCCTCCGTCTGTACGTCGACGTCCGAGACGGCCAGGGCCGGGCCGGGGGCCGGGAACCACTCGACGTCCCGGACGGCCTGCGACCACGCCAGGCGGACCGTCCACGCGCCCTCCGGCGGGAACGCGTCGCCGCCGGTGACGCGCACCCGGGCCGGGCTCCGTGGTGAGGCGGCATCGACCGGCAGCCGCGCCCGCCACCGGCGGAAGAGGTCCTGGCGGGCGGGTTCGGCCTTCCGGGCGACGGGCAGCGACAGCCGGACCGTCGCCTCGCCCGGCACGCAGGTGCCGTTGCAGCGGAGCCAGGAAACCTTGGCTTTCAAAGTCACCTGCCGGCGGCCGCCCAGGTCGTTGGGGACGCGGATGAGGGCCATGAGGACGACCTCGCCGGCGTAGCCGAAGGCGGTGATCCGGCCCGGCATCGTGAAGCGGATCGGCACGGGCCACCGAAGGGGTCCGGCCTTGAAGCCGTGGGGCAGGTTCCACTCGACGCGGGTGGCCAGGCCCGCCTCGCCGGGGTTCTTCCAGTAGACGTGCCAGCCCTTCTTCATTGTCAGATGGACGCCGAGGAGAAACGATTCGCCGGGCGCGACCGCGGTCGTGCCGGCCAGCAGGCGGGCGGTGACGCCCGTTTCCGCCTCGGCGGTCGCGGGGGCGGCTGCGGTGGGGAGGAGCGTGGCAAGGAACGTCGTCGCGATGAGGGTTCGCGTGCGCATCTCCTGGATTCTAAGGCGGCGGGGTGGCGGCAATCAAGCCATCGCGGCACATTTGGCCGCCGGGCTTGCCCGGCGCGTCTCGGGACATGTGCAACGACGGGAGAGTAGAAAGTAGAAAGGAGACCGCAGGAGGCGGCAGGCATCGCGCTGTCGCGGTTGTGTCTCCTCTCTACTTTCTACTTACTCCTTTCTCGGCCGCCGCAGGCGGCCGCCTCTCCAGGCCGGAGATCAGCCCGCTGAGCATGCGCGCGATTTCTTCCAGGCCGGCCTTCAGTTGCTCGTGGGCGGCGGCCTCGAGTAGTTGTTGACGGGCGGCCAGTTCCAGCAGAGGGACGCATTCCTGTACGCTGCCACGGGCGATCGCGAAGAAATGCTTGCGGTCCGCCTTCGTGAAGCGACCGTTGCCTTCGGCAATATTGGCGGCGATGGAGAGCGCGGCCCGGTTCAGTTGGTCTGCGAGAAACCAGAACCCTCGTGGGAACGTGCGGCTGCGGCGGCAGACGTGATCGGCGAAGTCGACCGCCTTCTGGTAAACCTTGAGTTTCTCGAAGGCGAAGACCATGTATTATCCCCCCGTTGTCAAAGACGGAAAACGACCACGGCAGAGAGTAGAAAGTAGAGAGGAGACCGCAGGAGGCGGCAGGTGCCGGCGTATTGTGCCGCTTCTCCTTTCTCCTATCTACCCTCTCCTCTCTCGGCCGCCGCAGGCGGCCGCCTCCTGCTCTGCCATCTTACGCCGCTTGCGGCGTAAGATGGCTGGCCCCCAGGGATTCGAACCCCGACTGAGCGGTCCAGAGCCGCTTGTGCTACCATTACACCAGGGGCCAGCCCGAACGGACGCGCGACACGGCCTTGCGCGTCTCCGGCAGGTTGTTCGGTTAGTATAGGCGCGGGGGCGGCGAAATCAAGGGTCCTCACGCAGGCGCGACGGAGGTCGGCGAGAAAGGTTCCAGCAGTCTTTTTCGGATGAGGCGCTGGGCGTGTACGGTGTCTCCCCGCGCGAACAAGACTCCTGGTACCTTTTTCGCGGCGTCCGCCGTCCGGTTGTGGCAGCGCAAGGGCGTATGGGTGGTCGCGGCAGCGTGGCGGCCGCGGAGGGTGCGGCAGGGTCAGGCCGACCGGGCCAGGCGGCGGCGCGCGCTGCCCGGCAGCGGGAACCGCGGGGCGCGGGCGGCCTGGACCTTCGGCACCCGGACGACCGCGTTCCAATCCCCGAACGCGTTCTGGACGATGCCGAAGGCCGCGTAGTCGGTGAACCATCGGCCGCCGGCGAGGTAGCGGAACTCGTAGGTGCCGGGCGGCAGGCGGAGCATCAGGATCCAGTCGCCGTCGTCGGTCCGGCGCATGGGCAGGTGGTCGGTCTGCCAGGAGCAGAAATCGCCGACGAGAAAAACAGGACCCTCCGTCCGGTGCCGGAAGCGGAAGGTCGTTTTGCCGGTTTCGTCCACGTGGACCATCGGGTTCCCGAGGCGTCCTGAACGGTGCGTTTCTATTCTAGGTTATCGGACACGGCCGGATTGCGGATTAGAAGAAATGCGCCTTTTCGAAGGATGAGCGCGGTGAACGGGACGGGCGCGAAACGCGGCCGCCGCCCGCCAAATGGTTGCTCCGCGGCGGGGCGGTCCGTACAATGCGGCCCGTGTAAGGCGCTGGGTAAGCCCCGCGCTGCGCGCGTTGAGCCGGCGACGGCACGTCGCCGCGAACGTCGAAGTGGCCTGTCGCGCCCGAACGGCGTGCGGCCCGCAAGCGGGCCGGCGAACGCGGGACGCTGTGCGCGGATCGGGGCCGGCCGACGCTCGGCAAGACGGCAGAAGAACCACCGGCGACGTGCCGTCGCCGGCTCAACACACAACATCCGCAGGAGGAGTTGTCGACGTGGCCAAGATCACCAGACGCGACCAGGATTACAGCCAGTGGTACGTCGATATCGTCACGCGTGCGGAGATGGCCGACTACGCCCCCGTCAAGGGGTGCATGGTCATCCGCCCGTGGGGGTACGCCATCTGGGAACGGATGCAGCGGGCCCTGGACGACATGTTCAAGGCCACCGGGCACGAGAACGCGTACTTCCCGCTCCTGATTCCGCAGTCGTTCCTCCAGAAGGAGGCGGAGCACGTCGAGGGCTTCGCCCCGGAGTGCGCCGTCGTCACGCGGGGGGGCGATAAGGAACTGGAGGAACCGCTCGTCATCCGGCCCACGTCCGAGACGATCATCTGGGCGATGTACAAGAAGTGGATCCAGTCCTGGCGCGACCTGCCGCTGCTCTACAACCAGTGGGCGAACGTCCTGCGGTGGGAGATGCGGACCCGCCTGTTCCTCCGGACCACGGAGTTCCTGTGGCAGGAGGGGCACACGGCCCACGCCACCGCCGAGGAGGCGCAGGAGGAGGCCCGGCGTATCCTGGGCATCTACAAACGTTTCGCGGAGGAATGGATGGCGATGCCCGTCCTCTCCGGCGAGAAGACCGACGCCGAGAAGTTCGCCGGCGCCGTCACGACGTACACCATCGAGGGGCTGATGCAGGACGGCCGGGCCCTCCAGGCCGGCACGAGCCACTACCTGGGGCAGAACTTCGCGAAGGCCTTCGACGTCCAGTTCCAGGACGCCGACGGCGAGAACCGGTACGTCTACGCCACGTCGTGGGGC